>NZ_JCBAMR010000041.1:0-42823 GCF_059760425.1 Achromobacter sp. RT286_PF | reverse complement strand
GTTGCGGACAACGCGCGGGGCCTTGTGCATCAAATCACGCGGGGGCGGGTTTATTCGCCGAACTTGATGCCTTGCGCCAGTGGCAGGTTGCGCGAGTAGTTGATGGTGTTGGTGGCGCGGCGCATGTAGTTGCGCCAGGCGTCGGAACCGGATTCGCGGCCGCCGCCCGTTTCTTTTTCACCACCGAAGGCGCCGCCGATTTCCGCGCCGGACGTGCCGATGTTGACGTTGGCAATGCCGCAGTCGGAACCGGAGGCCGACAGGAAGGTTTCAGCTTCGCGCAGGTCGTTGGTGAAGATGGCGGACGACAGGCCCTGGGGCACGCCGTTTTGCAGGGCAAGCGCGTCGGAAAATTCCTTGTAGCGCATCACGTACAGGATGGGCGCGAAGGTCTCGTGGCAGACGACGTCGGTCTGGCCAGGCATTTCGGCGATGGCGGGGCGCACGTACCAGGCGTTGGGATAGTCCTTTTCCAGCACGCGTTCGCCGCCGGTGACCGTGCCGCCTTGTTCACGCGCGGCGCGCAGGGCGTCTTGCATGGCGTCGAACGAGCCGCGGTCGATCAGCGGGCCGACCAGGTTGCCAGCGTCCAGCGGATTGCCGATGGTGGCGCTGGCGTAGGCTTTGTGCAGGCGTTGGACCAGGGCGTCGGCCACGCTTTCGTGCACGATCAGACGGCGGGTGGTGGTGCAGCGCTGGCCGGCGGTGCCGATGGCGCCAAAGACGATGCCGCGCGCGGCCATGTCCAGGTCGGCAGTGGGGCCGACGATGATGGCGTTGTTGCCGCCCAGTTCCAGCAGCACGCGGCCGAAGCGTTGGGCAACGCGCGGGCCGACCTGGCGGCCCATGCGGGTGGAGCCGGTGGCGGACACCAGCGCGACGGCGTGCGAATCGACCAGCGCTTCGCCAACTTCGCGGCCACCGATCAGCACTTCGGACAAGCCGGCGGGGGCGTCGCCAAAACGTTGCATGGCTTGCGCGAACAGGGCTTGGCAGGCCAGGGCGGTCAAGGGCGTTTTTTCAGACGGCTTCCAGACCACGGCGTTGCCGCAGACGATGGCCAGCGCGGCGTTCCAGGACCAGACGGCAACGGGGAAGTTGAAGGCGCTGATGACGCCGATGACGCCCAACGGGTGCCAGGTTTCCATCATGCGGTGGCCGGGGCGTTCGGACGCGATGGTCAAGCCGTACAACTGGCGCGACAGGCCGACGGCGAAATCGCAGATGTCGATCATTTCCTGCACTTCGCCTTCGCCTTCGGCCAGGATCTTGCCGGCCTCCAGGCTGACCAGGCGGCCCAGTGCGGTTTTGTTCTGGCGCAGCGTTTCACCCAGCAGGCGGATCAGTTCGCCGCGGCGGGGCGCGGGCACGTCGCGCCAGGCCAGGCTGGCCTGGCGTGCGCGCGTGATGGCGGAATGGGCCTGGGCCACCGTGTGTTCGTGCACCCGGGCCAGCTCAGCGCCGTCGATCGGGCTGCGCGCGGTCAGGGTGCCGCCGGTAAGGGCGTCGGCGGAAAGGCCGAGCGCTTGCAGGATGGTTTGAGGGGTGTCCATGCCGGTTCCTTGGAGTGCCAGCGAAATCAATGCTTCGCTAAGTGGTTATGCGGGTTATGCGGGTTATGCGGGAAATGCGGGGGTTATGCGGGTTATGCCTAAGTGGCGATTCGGGAAAAAAATTTACTATACGAAACTCCAGCGTGAATTGCGAAACTTTTTTTCTAAACCGGCTTTAGCGTCGTTTGCCCGTTGGCGGTGGGCGCGGGCAATAGAAAAACCCCTCTTCGAGGTGCATCAGTGGCAGACGCTTTACTTGATGTCCAGGCAGTCACCAAGACGTTCCAACGCGACGGGCAGCCCCCGCATCTGGCGCTGGATCACGTGGACTGCCAGTTGAATCGAGGCGAGGTCATGGTGGTCGTCGGGCCGTCCGGCTCCGGTAAAAGCACCTTGCTGCGCACGCTCAATGGTCTGGAAAGTATCGATAGCGGCACGATCCGCGTGGACGGCGTGTCGCTGACCGACCCGGCTACCGACGTGAACCACTGGCGCACCGAAGTGGGCATGGTGTTTCAGCACTTCAACCTGTTCCAACACCGTACTGCGCTGGACAACGTTGCGCTACCCCAGCGCGTGGTGCGTGGCCGCAGCCGCGCCGACGCGGAAAAATATGCGCTTGATCTGCTGGGCCGCGTCGGCATGGCCGACTACGGCCAGCGCTATCCCAGCCAGTTGTCCGGCGGCCAGCAGCAGCGCGTGGCGATTGCGCGCGCCTTGGCCATGGACCCCAAGCTGATGCTGTTCGACGAGGCCACCTCGGCGCTGGACCCCGAAACGGTGGGCGGCATTCTTGAATTGATGCGGCAACTGGCGCGCGACGGCATGACGATGGCGGTGGTGACCCATGAAATGGGTTTCGCGCGCGACGTCGGTGACCGCGCGCTGTTCATGGACGCGGGCCGCATCGTGGAAACGGGTACGCCCGACGAGGTGTTCTGCCATCCCAAGGAGCCGCGCACGCGCGCCTTCCTGGACAAGATCCTGTAGTCCAAGCACAGGCCGGTCCGGCAAATCCGGGCGCTGCCGGCCATGCGGCAACACAACGCTTTGCCCGGAATGACAAGGTTTCATCCACCTCTAGGGGACATTCAAATGTTGAAAATCAAACAATGGCTGGGCGTGGCCAGCGTCGCGTTCGCGGCGGCCACTGTGGCGCTGCCGGCGCAGGCCGACGAGCTGGGCGACATCATCAAGCGCGGCGAATTGCGCGTGGCGGTGCAGACGTCCGGGCCCCTGATGAGCTTCATGGACAAGTCGGGCAACCGCACCGGCCTGGCCGTGGAAGTGGCCAAGCGCATGGCCGACGACCTGGGCGTCAAGCTTGTACTGCAAGACTACGAATGGAAGGGCTTGCTGCCCGCGCTGCTGTCGGGCAAGGCCGACATGGTGGCGGCCGACATGACGCCCACGCCTCAGCGCGCCGCGCAGGTGCTGTTTTCGGCGCCGATGTTCTACGCCGAAACGGTTGCCGTCGTGCCCAAGGACTCGCCCTACAAGTCGTACGAGGAACTGGACAAGGCAGGCGTGAACGTCGGCGTGCTGGGCGCCAGCACGTACGCCGAAGTGGGCAAGAAGATGTTGCCCAAGGCCACCATGAAAGAGTTCTCGGGCGGCAGCGCGCCGGTCGGTCAGGCCTTGTCCAGCGGTCGTCTGGACGCCGGCATCATGTCCATGTCCACCGCCAACCAGTTCCTGGTGGACTTCGGCAACCTGCGCGTGCTGGACGGCGTGATGGTGCGCGAACCGCTGGCCTTCGCCGTCGGCCCCAACGCCTTTCGCCTGAAGTTCTGGCTGGATAACTGGCAAACGCTGAAGACCGCCGACAACACGCTGCCCGATCAGGTGAAGTACTGGTATTCCACCGACTGGAAGAAGGACCACTGATCACCGATCACCGATCGATAGCGCGGCACAACAGGGGAGGCCGAAGCGCCCATGGACTGGTTGACTGACTATTACAACTGGCGCATCGTCAGCCAGTACACGGGCGAATTCGCCAGGGGCCTGGGCAACACGCTGATCGCGGCGGGCGCCAGCCTGGTGCTGTCGGTGTTGGCCGGCGTGCCGCTGGCCTTGCTGCACATGTCGCGCCGCGCCGCCGTGTGGCGGCCGGTGGCCGCCTACGTGCAGTTCATCCGGTCCACTCCCTTGCTGGTGCAGATCTACCTGGTCTATTACGCGGTGCCCATGCTGATACCGGGCGCCGGGCGCTGGAGCGAAATGATCCTGGGCATTCTGGCCATGACGCTGCATCACGCCGCCTACATGAGCGAGATCATCCGCGTGGGCATCGAGTCCGTGCCGCGTGGCCAAGTCGAAGGCGCCAAGGCGTGCGGCATGAATTATCAACAGCGGCTGCGCTACGTCGTGCTGCCGCAAGCCTTTGCCAATACGCTGCCGCCCTTGCTGGGGCAGACCGCCGTTCTTATCAAGGACACGTCGTTGCTGTCGCTGATCACGGTGTTTGAACTGGTGGCCGCGGGCGTGCAGATGAACAGTGACCGCATCGTGCCCAGCGAAAGCTTCCTGACGATTGCCGCTGGCTATCTGCTGATCTACGGCGTGATGCTGTTGTTGTCGCGAGGCGTCAGCCTGTGGTTGGCCGGCCCGGCCTGGAACGCGAGGTAAGCATGCTGGATTCCTATCTGTCCACCGCCGGCGTCGTGCTGCCCTTCCTGCTCAAGGGCTTCTGGGAGACGCTGAAGATATCCTTTGTAGCCATCATCGCCGGGTCATTGCTGGGCTTTGTGATTGGTGTGATCCGAAGCTATCACATACGTGTTATCCATCAGCTGCTTGGGCTGTACATCCACGTTCTGCGCGGCACGCCGTTCCTGGTGCAGCTCTACATCTTCTACTTCGTGCTGCCCAGCTCCGGCATCGAGCTGCTGCATTGGGATTCCGGCACCGCCGCGTTCGTGTCGCTGTCGGTGTATACGTCCTGCTATGTTGCCGAAATCGTCATGGGCGCCATCCAGTCCGTGCCGCGCGGCCAGACCGAAGGCGCGATGACGCTGGGCCTGCGGCCCCTGCAAATCCTGCGGCTGGTGGTGTTGCCGCAGGCCATGCGCCTGATCGTGCAACCGATGAGCGGCGTCTACGTCATGCTGATCAAAAGCACCGCCATCCTGTCGGTGGTCGGCATCACCGAACTGACGCGCCAGGGCGAGGTCTTCATCATCACCTTCCCAGCCAAATCGCTATTCATCTACGGCCTGATCGCCGCCATCTACTTCATCTACTGCTACCCGTTGCTGCGCCTGGCCAACTGGCTGGAAAAGCGCCTGACGGGCGGCCTGCAAGGCGCAAGCCTGCACTGACACGGACCCCACCGGCATGGCCTCCGAGTACATCGACACCTATTACAAGCGCACCCTGTCCGGCAGCGATACGCGCTACGCGCCGCTGGCCGGCGTGGCCAGCACCGACGTCTGCGTGGTGGGCGGCGGGCTGGCGGGCTTGTCCACCGCGCTGGAACTGGCCCGGCGTGGGCGCAGCGTTACGTTGCTTGAAGGGCGGCGCATTGCCTGGGGCGCGTCGGGCCGCAATGGCGGCTCGGTGTCGCCCGCGTTCTCGGCCGGCGCCGACGCCATCAAGCGCCATGTGGACGAAGACCATTACCGGCAGCTGTATCGGCTGTCGATGGAAGGCGTGGAGATCATCCGCGACAACATCCGTACGCTGGCCATCGCCGACGCGCACAAGGTCGACGGCCGCCTGCGCGTGGTGCGCTACGAAGCCACCGATGCGCTTCAGCAGTGGTGCGAGGCGCAGCGCCGTGATTTCGGCCGCGACGTGCGTTTTCTGACGCGCGAGCAGGTGCGCGAACGGCTGGTGTCCGACGTCTATCACCAGGGCATTGAAGACCCGTCTTCGTTCCACTTCCATCCGCTCAATTACGCGCGCGCGCTGGCCCGAGAATGCCAGCGCCTGGGCGTGCGGATCCATGAAGATTCCGCGGTCACCGGTTTGGCGCTGGAAGGCGCGGTCAAACACCTGAAGACGGCGCAAGGCCAGGTCGACGCGCGCGCCGTGGTGTTGGCCACCGGCGGCTACACGGGCGATGTCGTGCCGGCGCTGCGGCGCGCCATGTTGCCGATTGCCACCTACATCATGCTGACCGAACCGCTGGGCGACCGTGTCAAGGAAGCCATCCGCAGCACCGCCGCCATCGGCGACGATCGGCGCGCCGGCAATTATTACCGTGTGCTCGATGGCGGGCGCATCGGCTGGGGCAGTAGAATCACCACCCGTGTCGACGACCCGCCCGATCTGGCCGAGTCCTTGCGCCGCGAATTGCTGTCCGTTTACCCGCAGTTAAAAGGCGTGCGCGTTGAAACTGCATGGTCGGGGCGCATGGCCTACGCCCGCCACCTGATGCCGCAAATCGGCCTACTGGCGCCGGACGTGTGGTACTGCACGGCGTTTGGCGGGCACGGCATGAACACCACCTCGATCGGCGGACGCGTCGTGGCCGAAGGGATCACCGGCGACACGCAGCGCTACAAACTGTTCGCACCCTTTGGCCTGGCCTGGAACGGCGGCGGCCTGGGCACGGCGGCGGTTCAACTGACTTATTGGTCTTACCAGGCGCGCGACTGGTGGCGGGAGCGCACTACGCGGGCATGACAAGGTACACAGGATGCAAGGCAACAAACAAAGCGCATTGGCACAACGGCTGCGAGCCCTGCGCCAGGCGCGTGACTGGACACTGAAGCAGGCGGCGGCGGCCACCGGCGTCGCCGCGTCCACGCTGTCCAAGATAGAAAACAGCCTGCTGTCGCCCACCTATGACAACCTGATCAAGATCGCCGCGGGCCTGGAACTGGACGTGGCCGAACTGTTCACCGCGTCCGACGCCCACATGGGCACCGGCCGCCGCAGCCTCAGCCGCCAGGGCGAGGGCCGCCAATACGAAACCCCGTACTACGACCACCGCCTGTTGTGCACGGCCCTGTCGCACAAGCGCATGATGCCGTTTCACACCCGCGTCAAGGCCCGGTCGTTCGACGAATTCCAGGACTGGAGCCGCCATGGCGGCGAGGAATTCGTCTACGTGCTGGAAGGCGAAGTCCAGCTTTTCACCGAGTTCTACGAGCCGGCCCGTCTGAAATCCGGCGAAAGCTTCTATATAGACAGCCGGATGGGCCACCGCGTCATCAGCCTGAGCCCGGAAGACGCGATTGTGCTGTGGGTGTCGACGCACGCGGACATCGAGGAAGAGTAAAGGCGCCGGCGTAGGAGCAAGGAGCCGCCGCAAAGTTTCCCGCAACAAGGTAAAATGCGCCGCCCGGATCTCTTGCCGGGTGTCAAAGACTGCGCGGCAGTAGCTCAGCTGGATAGAGCACGGGCCTTCTAAGCCCGGGGTCGGGGGTTCGAGCCCCTCCTGCCGCGCCAGAATAGTCAGCGAACCCAAGGGCATACCCCTTTCGAAATTCGCTAACAGCTAAATAGACCAATACGCTCGTCTACGGCGTTGCTTTATGGCGCGTGCCGAAAGGGCGGCATACCTCCGCGCCGGACGCCGCTGCAATAAAAACGCCCGCAAGTCTGCGGGCGGTCGGCGATTCGTATATTCCTGGCGGGTTACGGCAGGGCCAACAGATAATCCTTGAAATTGGCGATAGCTATGAAAGCGTTGGGTTGACACCCAAACATGTTGTCGCAGGTTGCAGCCATCTTGATGGTGTGAGTACCGTAAGGACCCGGTTCCTTGATGACCGTGTAAGCCAGCTGCGGAGAGTTGCGCGTGGGGCCATAGGTCTGGATCACCGAGCTGGACACGCTCTGGATCTTGTACGCCCCGTTTTGTGCCAGCCAAACCTGGGCACCATCCCATAGCTTCCCGCATTGCTCAGCGCCCGAACATACGATCGGGGCTTGTGCCCGTGCTTTGGTGTCGTAATCGACGGTGCCTGCGCAGCCCGCGAGGGCGAGGAGTACAGGAGCAGCAAAACATGACTTTTTCATGGCGACTCGGGCTTCCAAATGATTAGCGGTGTGGGTAGACGATGATACAGCTAGTAACTCTAATCAAAGCGTAATGTAATAGAAAATCCGCTCAAGCCCTTTCTGCTGCGCTACTAACAACATTCCGCTGATTTTCAAATCGCCAGCCCCGCCCCGTCCACCTTCAGGACCGGCACCCCCGCCAGATCCACCCCATCAAGACACCGCACGTTGACCGCCCAACCGACGAACGCCTGCTTCCCCTGCGCCAGCTCTTGAGCCGTGGGGGCGCTGGGCACTCGAAACGGAAGGATCCCGCAGTGCGGACAAAAGTAGTCCTTTGCGGTCTTTGAGCCCCACTGATAAACGCTCAAATCATCCAGCGGCGTCAACATGCGCAGTGCTGCGGTCGGTACGCGATGAATCAGCGCGCCACGCCGCTTGCAGATCGAGCAATTGCAGCTGCGGACATGGTCCAGGTTCATGTCCACTTCAAAGCGGCACGCGCCGCAATGGCAGGAGCCTTGATAGGTGCGCATAGGGGTCGTCCGCCTAAAAGGAGTGATTCTAGAGGCAGGGATGGCAAGGCGGGGTAGTACGGCCATCGTCAAATAAGCCCATGCTATTCGGCGCAGGCTGGGTTTGCCCTCCACCCCGCCAACACCCGATCACAAACCTCCCCCGCTTGCCCCAGATAATTCGCCGGATCACTCAAGCGATCCAGCTCTTCCTTCCCAAGCAGATCCCGCGTGCCCTCATGCGCCGCGAGCGCTTCCTGCATCGCAACCTTCAGCGTGCAGTTCCTGCGAACCGCCTCCTTGGACGCCCGTTCGACCAATTCATGCGCTTCGATACGACCCATCCTGGCCCCGAGCGCCAGCGCGTAAGCTTCGGCCAGAATCAAGCCATTCGTCGCACCAAGATTTCGGGTCATGTTTGCCGGATGCACTTCCAGCCCGTCCAGCAGGCTCGCCAGATGCCGTAATGCGCCGCCCGCCAACGCGCAGATCTGCGGCAGGACGTCCCATTCCGCTTGCCAGCCGCCCAACGCGCGTTCGTGTTCCTGCACCATCGCGGACAGCATGGTGGACACCAGCGGTGGCATGCGGGTGGCGGCGGCGAGGATGGCGGCGCTGCTGACGGGGTTGCGCTTGTGCGGCATGGTGCTGGAGCCGCCGCGCCCCGGGCCGGTGGGTTCGGCTAGCTCGGCGATCTCGGTCTGCGCCATCAGCGACACGTCGCGGGCGATTTTGCCCAGCGTGCCGGTCAGCACGCCCAGTGTTGCCGCCAAGTCGGCCAGGCGGTCGCGATGCGTGTGCCAGGGCATGTCGGGCAGGGCAAGGCCCAGTTCTTCGGCCAGGACGCGCGCAACATCGGGGGCGGCGTTGCCCAGGCTTGCCAGCGTGCCGGCGGCGCCGCCGAATTGCAGCAGGGCGCATTGTTCGGCGTCGTGCCGCAGGCGTTGCCGCGAGCGGGTCAGCGCTTCCAACCAACCGGCCGTCTTGACGCCAAAGGTGGTGGGCAGTGCGTGTTGCAACCACGTGCGGCCGACCATGATCGTGTCGCGATGCGTCGCCGTCAGCCGGGCGCATGCGCGTTGCGCCGCGTCCAGGTCCTGGTCCAGCTGCGCGGCAACCTGTTGCAGTTGCAAGACCAGCGCGGTGTCCAGCACGTCTTGGCTGGTCGCGCCCCAATGCACGAAGCGTGCCGCCTCGGCGTCTGCCTGGCGCACTGCGGCGGTCAGTTGCTTGACGAAGGGGATGGCGATGTTGCCGGCCAGCATGGAGGCGGAAGCGATGGCGTCCAGGTCCAGGATGCTGTTGATGTCTTCGGCATGGCAGACCTTGTGGATGCTGCGCGCCGCGCTGTCGGGGATGACGCCGCAGCGCGCCTGCGCGCGGGCCAGCGCGGCTTGCACCGCCAGCATCCGCCGGATGGTGCCGGGGCCGGAGAACAAGCCCATGATGTCGCGGTCGGAATAGATCTGTTCGGTCAGGCCGGAAAGAATGGTCATGTTGCGTCCGTTGCTGACGCGGTCAGAGGTCGAAGAACACGGTCTCGCCCGCGCCCTGCAAGACGACGTTCCAGCGCAGTACGCCGTTGTCCGACGCCTGCGCGATCAGCGTGCTTCTGCGCGCGGCAGGCGTCTGGCGCAGGACCCAATCCCGTTCATTGGCTTGCGCTTCGTCCGGGAAGTACAGGCGGGTGGACAGATGCTTGAGCAGGCCGCGCATGAACAAGGACACCAGCAGATGAGGCGCTTGCAGCGAGCCGTCGGGCGCCGGCACGCCGCCGGGCTTGATCGTGGTGAAGCGGAACGAGCCGTCTGCTTCCGTGGGCACGCGTCCGAATCCCGTGAAGCCGGCTGGCGCGGCGTTGTCCGCATGGCGTGGATCGTCCGGGTGACGGTACACGCCGCGTGCGTCGGCTTGCCAGATTTCTATCATGCCGTCGGGCACCGGGTTGCCCTGGCCATCGATGATGCGGCCTTCAATCACGACCGGGGGCGCGCCCAGGTCGGGCTGACCCGCCGTCAAGTCCGCACAGTTCAGGCCGGACAGGCCGATGTGCAGGTAGGGGCCGACGGTTTGCGAGGTAGTGGGGTAGAGCATGCGTTACTCCATCGGGGTAGCGTTACGGCCGCGCAGCACGATATCGAAGCGGTAGCCCAGCGCGTAGTCGGGCACGGTGGTTTCCCAGTCCAGCGTGGCGACCAGGCGGGCGCGCGCCTTGGCGTCCGGCACGCATTGAAAGATGGGGTCGAATTCCAGCAGCGGATCGCCGGGGAAATACATCTGCGTGACCAGCCGCGTGGCATACGCACGGCCGAACAACGAAAAGTGGATGTGCTGCGGGCGCCAGCCGTTGTAATGGTTGCCCCAAGGGTAGGCGCCCGGCTTGATGGTTTTGAACTGATAGCGGCCGTGCGCGTCCGTTACCGTTCGGCCTTCGCCGCTGAAGTTCGGGTCCAGCGGTGCGTCGTGCTGATCGCGTTTGTGCAGGTAGCGGCCGGCGGCGTTAGCCTGCCAGATTTCGATCAGCGCATCGGGCACCGGCCGACCGTTCTCGTCCAGCACGCGGCCGGACACGATGATGCGTTCGCCGATGGCGTCGGCGCTGGCGATGCGCGTCAGGTTGTTGTCGCCCTGCTTGACGAAGGCGGCGCCGAACGCGGGGCCGGTGATTTCGGACAGGGTCTGCGGCACGGCGATCAGCGGCTCATTCGGCGACCGCAGCAGCGTGGAACCATAAGCGTCGAAGCGGTAGGCGGGCTGGGTGTTCCAGAACGGACGCCGGTATTGGGCAAGATCGGACATTGCGAAAATTCTCCTTTGTGTAGCGGATCAGGGCGTGCGATACGGCTGTGCGGGTGCAGGCCTGACCCGCCCCGCACAACGCCTGCGCATCACCCGCCGAACCAGCGCGCGGGCACGATCACCAGCGCCGGGAAAACGACCATCAGGAACATGATGGCGAACTCCGCCGCCATGAACGGCATGACCCCGCGTGTGACGTCGTCCATCTTCATCTTGCCCACGCCCGCCACCACGTTCAGCACGGTGCCCACGGGCGGCGTCACCAGGCCGATCGAGTTGTTGATGATGAACAGCACGCCGAAATACACCGGGTCGATGCCGGCCGCGCGCACCACCGGCATCAGCACGGGCGTCAGGATCAGGATGGTGGGCGTCATGTCCATGGCGGTGCCCACCACCATCACCAACACCATGATCGCCGCCATCAGCAGGATCTTGTTGCCGATGAATGGCTGAAGCATGTCCACGACTTTGGCGGGCAGGTCGGCCACGGTGATCAGCCACGCGCTGACCATGGCGGCGGCTATCAGGAACATGACGATGGCGCTGGTCTTGGCGGCCGACACGAACACCGCGTACAACTGATTCAGCTTCAGCTCGCGGTAGACCAGCGTCGATACCAGCAGTGCGTACGTGGCGGCCACCACGGCGGCCTCCGTCGGCGTGAAGACGCCCATGCGCAGGCCCACCAGGATGATGACCGGCAGCATCAGCGCCCACAGCGCATTGCGCGCCGCCGTGCCAATTTCCTTGGCGGATTTACGCGGCGGCGGCACCACTTTTTCACGGCGGACTAGCCAAGCCCAGGTCAGCCACAAGGCGCCCCCGATCAGCAAGCCGGGAACGATTGCCGCCATGAACAGTTTCGAGATCGACACATTCGCGGCCACGCCGAAAATCACCAGGCCAATGCTGGGCGGGATCACCGGGCCGATCACGCCCGTGGCCGCGATCAAGCCGCCGGCCGTTGATTTCTTGTGGCCCGCGCTGACCATCATCGGCAGCAGCAACGCGGTCAACGCCGCCGCGTCCGCCACGGCGGAACCGGACAAGGCCGACAACAGGCAACCCGCCATGATGGTGACGTAGCCCAGCCCGCCCTTGACGTGCCCGACCAGCGCCAGGGCCAGGTCCACGATGCGTTTGGACAAGCCGCCCACGTTCATGATTTCGCCGGCCAGCATGAAGAACGGCACCGCCAGCAGCGGAAAGCTGTCCGCGCCACCGATTACGTTCTGCGCCAGGATCTGCGAATCAAAGATATCCAGATGCCACATCAGCGCCACGCCGCTGGCTAAGAGCGCAAAGGCAATGGGCACGCCCAACGCCATCACGCCCAGCAGCGACCCGATGAATACGAAGATGGTCATGCGCTTCTCCCCGGCGCGCCGTGGTTGGCGTCGTCCAGAATCTGCTTGAGCTGCACGGCTTCTTCGGATTCCTGGACCATGATCAGGTCCTGGTCGCGCAGCTTGCCGGCCAGCACGCGATAAAGATCCACCGCGATGATCAGCCCGGCCAAGGCCGAGAACACCAGCCCCGCCACATACACGATCGCCATCGGCAATCCGCTGACCGGCGCGCTGACGTCCGCGTTGATCACGGCCTGTTCCCAGCTGCCCTTGAACATCAAGCCCACGATGTACAGCATGATGATCTGGCCCACGACCAGGCATATTTTCTTGCCCGCCGTCGGCAGCTTGGCCACCACCATGTCCATGCCTAGGTGGCCGCGTTCCTTGAGCGCGATGACGGCGCCCAGGAACGTCAGCCAGATGAACATCCAGCGCGACAGTTCTTCCGACAAGGTGATGCCGGAATTGAAGCCGTAGCGCGCAACGACGTTGCCGAAAACCAGCACCACCATCGCCGCCAGCAGCAGCGCGATGGCCAGTTCCAGCACGCGGCACGCGACCGCGATGAACCCGTCTATGTAAACCATGAAGCCGCCCCCTTCAGCGTGCAAAGCGTGCGCGGTGTCACGCGCGCGCTTCTTGCAGGATGTCGACCAGCCCGCGCAGCGCCGTCAGGTACGAATGCGGCCCCAGCCCTTGCACGGTGCCGCGCACCGCCGGCGAAATGATCGAATGCGCGCGCCACGCTTCGCGCGCGGCGATGTTGGACATATGCACCTCCAGCGTCGGAAACGGCATTGCCTTGATGGCGTCGTGCAGCGGCACGCCGTGCTGCGTCAGCCCGGCCGGATTGACCAGCGCGCCTTGCGCCGCGTCGATGTTCTGGTGCAGAAAGTCGATCAACGCGCCTTCGTGGTTCGATTGCAGCGTGGCCAGTTCCACGCCCAATTCGTCCGCCAGCGTGGCCAGGCGCTGGTTGATTTCAGCCAAGGTCGTGGTGCCGTAGATGTGCGGCTCGCGGCGCCCGAACAGGTTCAGGTTCGGGCCGTGCAAAACAAGAATCTTCATGATGGATACGCCGGTGCGTTTACTTGCGGATGCGTGCGAGTTCGTCGTTGTAGAGCTTGACGATGGCGGGGTCGTAGCTGCCGGTGAAGTGCTCAATGACCGGCTTGACGACCTGCTGCATGCGGACTTTTTCCGCCGGTTCGATCGTGTTGTATTGGATGCCCTTGGCCTGCAATTCCGCCACGGCTTTTTGCGCGGCTTCACGGCTGACCTTGCGCTGGTAGCCACGCGCCTCGTCGGCCGCCTCTTGCATCAGGCGCTGTTCGGTGGGCGACAGCTTGTCCCAGAATTTCTTGCTGACCAGCACGATGTTGGCGGCGTAAACGTGGTTGGTCGCGCTGACGTACTTCTGCACTTCGTAGAACTTGTTCGACAGAATCACCGAATACGGATTTTCCTGCCCGTCCACCGCTTTGGATTCCAGCGCGCCGTACAGCTCGGCAAACGGCATGGGCACGGGGTTGGCCTTGAACGCCTTGAACGTGTCCAGGAATACCGGGTTGGGAATGACACGGATCTTCAGGCCGGCCAGGTCTTCGGGCTTGGTGATGGCGTGCTTGGAGTTGGTCACGTTGCGAAAGCCCAGGTCCCAGAAACCCAGCGCAACCAGGCCTTTTTCAGGCAGCTTGGCGATCAGCGCGCGGCCCAGCGGCCCGTCCAGCAGCGCGTCTGCCTGGCCAAAGTCGGTGACCGAGAAGGGCAGGTCGATCAAGCCGAATTCCTTGACGATGCCGGCCAGCGACGTGGACGCGGGCGCCGACATTTCCTGCACGCCGCCTTGCAGGCCGGACTGCTGCTGCATTTCATTGCCCAGCTGCGATGCGGGGAATTCCTTCACCTTCATCTTGCCGCCGCTTTTGCTGGCAAGGATCTCGGCAAACTTCTGCACGCCCGCGCTGACGGGGTGGTCGGTGTTGTTCAGGTGGCCGAACCGGATGGTGCGTTCCTGGATGTCCTGCGCATGGGCCGTCATGGCGGTCGAGCACAGCAGGCCCATCAGGCCCAGGCAGAAAATGCGGGTCTTCATCGTTGTCTCCTTCCGTGATTTTTTTGGAATGTTTTCGATGTCTTGGAGGACTCGGTAGTGGAATGTAATTCCGAGTGGAATAGTTTTCCACCTAGGGTTATCATCCATCACCCCATTACTTGTTGAGATGACATGGCCGGAGTCCTCGAACGCGCGCTTGCCGTCATGGAGCACCTTTCCTCCCGACCCGAAGGCGTGCCGCTAGCCTCGCTGGCGCAGCAGCTTGAGATCCCCCAAAGCGCCGCCCATCGCTTGCTGACCGACCTGTGCCGTTGCGGCTACGTCAGGCAGATCCGCGACCACGGCGACTACGCGCTGACCGCCCGCGTGGCCTCCATTGGCCTGAGCTATCTGGCGGCGACCGGCATCGTCGATATCGCGCAGCCGCTGGTCGACCGGCTGGCCGATATCTCCGGCGAACTGGTGCGCCTGGCCATCGTCGATAACGAAAGGCTGACGTGGGTCGCCAAGGCGCAGGGCGCGCGTCACGGCTTGCGGTACGACCCGGAAATGGGATCGGACGCGCGGCTGTCGTGCAGCGCGTCCGGGCACGCGTGGATGTTGACGATGTCGGACGAGCGCGCGCTGGATCTGGTGTCGCGCCAAGGCTTCGGTTCGCCGGCGGAATATGGCCCCAACGCGCCCACCACGATTGCGGCGTTGACCAAGATGCTGCAAGCCGGCCGCAAGCGCGGCTACGCGATGATCAACGAAGTGTTTGCGCCCGGCATGACGGCCATGGCGGCGCCCGTGCAGCGCAAGGGCGAAGACGCCATCGGCGTGCTCAGTATCGCGGGCCCGGCCATGCGCCTGACCGAAGCGCGCATGCTGGAACTGGGCCCTCAGTTGCTGGCGGCCACCGAAGAGTTGGCGCTGGCAAGCCTGGCGTCGCCGATGTTCCGAAAGCGCTTTCCCATGCAGGGCCGTAGTGACGGCGACGATACGGCGAAGTAGGCCGTGAACCGGCCACGGCGCGCTAGTCCTCTGCGGCCGGGCCATTGCCCCACGTGCCCACGCGGGCCGAGCGCAGTAGCGGCGACGCCTCTGCCGCCTGCGCCAGCTCGCTGGCCGCGCGCAGCAGCGCCGGTCCAAACTTTTCCATTGCCTTCAGCGTCAAGCGTTGCGACGGGCCGGCTACCACCAGGATGCCGGTGCTTGCGTGGCCGGGGCGGCGAATCGGTGCCGCCATCGCGCTCATGCCCGCCGCATAAACGTCTTGCAGCATGCTGTACCCGCGCCGCCGGTGGCCGTCCAGGCCGGCAAGCAACGCGCGGATCGACGTGGGCGCGTTCGGCCCGAAATCGCGCGGCTTGCCCAGCCCTTGTTCGGTGACGTACGCAATCGCCTGGTCCTCCGGCAACGTCATCAGCCAGGCGTGGCCGGCCGCGCTGCAAGACAGGCGCAGGTCGATGCCCATGTCGGGGTCATACAGCAGCCCCGACTTTGCCCCTTGCGCCTTGGCCACCAGGGTCAGCCGCTTACCGTCGACGATGGCCAGCCGCACCAGTTCGCCGGTGGCCAGGGCAAGGCGGTCGATGACCGGTTGCGCAATGTCGACCACGCCCGAACGCCCCAGAAAGCTCAAACCCATCGACGCCAGCTTGGTCGTCAACGCATATTCGCCGCGCACCGGCGTCTGCCGCACGTAGCCGTACTTCATCAGCTCGTGCAGGGTGCGGTGGCAGCCGCTGCGCAACTGGTTCAGGTCGTCGGCCACCGTTGCCAGCGCGACGCCGTCGGGGTGCTTGGCCAGGTATTCAAGCAATGCCAATGTCTTTTCGATTGCCCCGCTCATTGCAACTCCTTGGGTTGGCCACCATGAAAAAACCGAGCGCTGAATGCCGCCAAATTCAAATTTTGAATTCGGCCAAAATTTGAACGGCATTCAAAATTATGCCCTATGCTCGCAGCGAAATATTCCTTGCCGACACCAAACCAGAGGGGTTGTGATGCAGATTGGAAAGCCGTTATTTCGCCTTGCCGTAACCGCCGCCGCATCTCTTTCGGTTTGCCTGGCGCTGACCGCCACCGTGGCCGCGCAAGAGGTCAAGGCGCGTACCTTGAAGTTTGCATTCAGCTTGGCCGCGGATCATCCGCTGGGGCAGGGCGCGCAGAAGTTTGCCGACCTGGTCGCCGAGAAAAGCGGCGGCAAGATGAAGGTGTCGATCTATGCCAACGCCGTGCTGGGGGGCGACCCGCAAAACCTGTCGGCGGTGCGCGGCGGCACGTTGGACTTCACGTCGATGGCCACGGGGCTGCTGGCCGGCATCGACAAGCGCTTCATGGTGTTTGACCTGCCGTTTCTGTTCAACGATGCGCGCGAAGCGTATGCGGTGTCCGATGGCCCGGTGGGCAAGCGCCTGCTGGACGGCTTGGCCGACCACGGCTTGGTCGGCCTGGGAATCTGGGACCTGGGCTTTCGCAACATGACCAACAGCCGCCGCCCCATTACCGGCGTGCAGGATTTTCAGGGCTTGAAGATCCGGGTGATCGCCGCGCCGGTGTATATCGAGATGTTCAAAACCTTGGGCGCCAACCCCGTGCCGATGACGTTCGGCGAAGTCTATGGCGCGCTGGAGTCCAAGGCCATCGACGGGCAGGACAACCCCGTGGGCGTGATCCAGTCCGCGAAGTTCGCCGAGGTGCAAAAGTACCTGTCGCTGACACGGCACATCTATACCGGTATGCCCTTCCTGATGAGCAAGAAGACGTGGGACGGCATGTCGCCGGCCGAACGCCAGATCATCCTGGACGCGGCCAACGAAGCCAAGCAGCAAGAACGCAAGATCTCGCAGGCCAAGGAAGCCGTGGCCATCGACGACTTGCGCAAGCTGATGCAGGTCAACGAGCCGTCGCCCCAGGCGGTAGACGGCTTGCGCCAGGCCGTCAAACCGGTGGTCGACAAGTTCGCCGGCGAGATCGGCACGGACGTGATGCAGCAGGTGGCCACGGAATTGTCCGCGCTGCGGGCAAAGCGCTGATCATGGCGCTATTGGGCAGCGCCGCCATCGCCATGTGGTGGGATATTGCGCCGGCATGGCGCTCGGAATTCGAAGACTGGCATTCGCATGAACACTTCCCCGAGCGCATGGGCGTGCCGGGTTTCCGGCGCGGCTCGCGCTGGGTCAGCGCCCATGGCGGAGAAGGCTTTTTCGTCATGTACGAACTGGACGGCTACGACACGCTGAGTTCGCCCGCCTACCTGGGCAGGTTGAATCAGCCCACGCCTTGGTCCACCAAGCTGATGCCGCAACATCGCAACATGATCCGCAGCCAGTGCAGGGTGCTGGAAAGCGTCGGAGGTGGTTTGGCGCGGTACGCGCTGACCCTGCGTTTGTCACCGCGCGCAGGCGCGCAGGACGCATTGCGCGCGTTTGTAAAAGCGCATGCTGCCGCCTGCTGCGTGCGCCCGGGCATTTCGGGCGCGCATCTGCTGATGACGCAGACCCCCGCGATTGCGCAAACGACCGAGCAAGCCATACGCGGCGCCCGCGACGGCGTTGCCGATTGGATCTATATCGTCAACGGCTACGACATCAACGCGGTCACTGCCTGCGAAGGCGAGGTGCGCAACGCCGAGGAACTGGCGAGGCACGCCGACCCGGCCGCCGCGTGGTCGGATATTTATTGTTTGTCGCATACGCTGGAGGCCGTTGGGACCGGGCTATCAGGCCAAGGGGCGACACCAAACGCGTGAGGGGGATGCGCCGGACAGACGGTTTATCGGCCACGGGCAAATGCTAATCTCGTAGCCTGATCTATCGGCGCTACGGTGAAGCTCAGGCTACGCGCTGCCGGCACTCCCATTCTTTAAAGGCCCCCCATGCCCTCCATCGATCCGTCCCTTTCCTCTTTGACCCTGAATACCAGCGAAGACGGCCTGCGTTACCTGCAAGGCAATGTCGATACGCCAGACATAAACGGGGGCCAGGTCTATGTGTCCGTCCAGGTGCTGGCGGACTCTCGCGACAATGAGGTCGGGATGGCGGCGTTTACGCGGATCATGGCGGATCTGGGCGCGTGGATCGCCAAGGCGACGGCGTACTTGGAAGAGGTGTATCGCAGCGATCCCGAGGTGCTGGGCTGCGACGCGTCGTTCCAGCTTCCGGTGGGCGTGCCCCTGGTGGATGGCCCGGAAGTCATCTTCCATGGTGAGGAAGACTGGTCCATTCTGTTCGAGGAAGGGGTGTTTCCCATCTGCGAACCCTACGGCATCATGGTCAACTTCCAGGACGGCGAAGTGGCGGATTTCACCGACCTGTCGGGCGTCGAAGAAGAGTGACCGCCGGGCCGCGCTGCTACGACTTGGAACGATTTTTTGACGTTTGCCTTGCTATAAATACCGCTGATGAAGCCATGGGCCAGGGAAAATGTTGATTCGATTGTTGAGCCGCCACAGCGTGGCGCTCTTGTTTGCCGCACTGATATCCGCCTGTTCGTCAACGCCGACCACACCGACGGGCTCTAGCGAAACCGCCAAGGTTGCCGCGTCCGAGCGGGTGGTCAGCGATAACTGCAAGATTCTGCGCAGCCGCTGCATCTTTGAAGGGTCTTACGATGCGGGCGAACGAAATTACGCCGAGCTGGAGGCCAAACGCCTGAATAAGGCGGAATTGGATCGGCTGCGGCGCATGGCGCAGTAGCCTCTCGACGCCCGCAAGGAATTGCACGCGCGGCACGCAATTCCCGTTATTGATCGGCTTGGTTACAGACCGGCAATCAGGCCGGTAATTATTTGCGCTGGCATCCTGTTTATTGAGTAGCATCGGCACATCGCATTGCCGTGTATTCAACATCAGGAGAAGTTCGATGGCCCGCGCTACCGCTCATGCAGTCGATTCTCCGCAGCGTTATTTATTCAGTGGCGGAGCCGGCCGCGCGCCGAACGGTGCCAATGGCGCCAACGGCGGCAACGGCGTATTGAGCCTCAAGCGGCCCTGCCAATGTGGCAGCGTAGCCTGTGGCTTGATTTACCAGCGGGTGATGGCGGATATGTCGCGTCGCAAGTTCCTCGGCGGCGCGGCGGCCATGATGCTTCCCTTTACAGGCGCGCGCGCGGCCAGCAACTGGCTGCGTCACCCCACGCCTTCCGATCGTCCCTTGCTGTTGACCAACCTGCGTTTGTTCGATGGCTCGGGCAAATCGGTACAAAACGGCGTGCAGGTATTGATTCAAGGCAACGTAATTGCCGCCTTGCCCAGCGCCGGGCAATCGGTTGACGGCGCACAGGTGATTGATTGCCAGGGCAAGCTCGTCATGCCGGGCTTGATCGACGTGCACTGGCATTCCATGTTGGCGGCGGTGGGCCAAACCGTCGCCATGACGGCCGACCTGGGGTATCTGTATATCGCGGCTGCCGAGGAGGCCGAGCGCACGTTGATGCGTGGGTTTACCTCGATTCGTGACGCAGGCGGGCCGGCGTTTGCATTAAAGCGCGCCATCGATGAAGGCATGGTTCCCGGTCCCCGCATTTATCCCAGCGGCGCCATGATTTCACAAACCTCGGGTCATGGGGATTTTCGCTTACGCAGCGACTTGCCGCGCGCGGCCAATACCCCGTTGAGCTTTGTGGAAAGCGCCGGCGTGGCGATGATTGCCGACGGCACCGCCGAAGTATTGCGGCGTGTGCGAGAGCAGCTGATGTTGGGCGCGTCGCAAATCAAAGTCATGGCGGGCGGCGGCGTGTCGTCGCTTTACGATCCCTTGGACAGCACGCAGTTTTCTGAAGTGGAATTGCAGGCCGCCGTTGACGCGGCGGCCGACTGGAATACCTATGTGATGGCCCACGTCTACACGCCCAAGGGTATCCAGCGCACGATCAAGGCCGGCGTCAAATGCATCGAACACGGGCAATTGGCGGACGAGGAAAGCGTGCGCATGATGCGTGAAGAGGGCGTCTGGTGGAGTCTGCAACCGTTCTTGATGGACGAGGACGCCAACACGTATCCCGATGCCGCGCGTCAGGAATCACAGCGGCGCGTGTCGGAAGGCACGGTGCGCGCCTATGAACTGGCGCAAAAATACGGCATCAAGACGGGCTGGGGCACCGACATTCTGTTCAATGCCAAGAACACGCCCAGCCAAGGACGCCAGTTGGCCAAGCTGGTGCGGTTCTATGACCCCCTGACCTTGCTGGCGCAGGCAACCGGGGTCAACGGCGATTTGTTGGCCTTGTCGGGCGAACGCAACCCGTACCCCAAGCCGCTGGGCCGTATCGCGCCGGGCGCCCTGGCCGACATTCTGGTGGCCGACGGCGACCCGTCTCGCAATCTGGATTTTCTGGGTGACCCGGAGACCCATCTGCGCCTCATCATGAAAGACGGCAAGGTTTACAAAAATACCTTGAGCGCGGCCCCGGCCGGTCAATAGTCTTATTAACGCGCATTATCTGGCCGGATTATCTCGCTGGCGGATTATTACAGAATAATCCGCAATAAAGTTAACGCGTTAGATACTTTCTGTCTGGTTTGATTGCCTTTCCTAAACATCGGGGACGCATCCCTCACTACACTTCGCGGTCCGTGTAGAAATGCGAATCCGGGATGTTCAATAGGGCGGTGATAGTGCATGTGGCTGTGTTACTTGTGCTCTGGCCATCACAAAAAATAAGGCAGGAGATAATCTGTGCGCAACACCCCCCTGGTACCCGAATAATCGTATTGATCCAAAAAGATATTTATATGAAGTGGAACGCGCCGGTGCCGGGTAGCTGTACATCGGACTCCGATCACAGCGCTGTGCGGATCAAGCCGGTGACCGGCGTCCGTGGCTGAAAAAGTCGCCGCCTAATGTGGCGGCGCGCGGCGTTCCAGCTCGTGAACGATCTTGTCTTTCAATGTCAGCAAGTCCGCCGCGTGCAGCTTTTCCACGGACGCCGCCGTGTCGTCCGTCATCAAGCTCAGGTTCAACGCCAGCGTCTGGCCACCGGGCACACGTAGCGGGGTAGACATCGCAACAACGCCGGGCTGCCATGACGCCACGCAATAATCCGCAGCCACCACTTTTGCGATGGCTCGATCGATTTCCGCGCCGATCGGTTTCCACGATGCGCTGCGATATCCCGACATTATTTTCTTGAGCAGCGCCTGGCGCGCCGCCGCGGGGCGCGTGGCCAGATACGCGCGACCTAAGGACGTGAGTTCGATCGGTACCCGTTGGCCCGCCACGATGGTGCGAAGCGAGGCCCGGCGGTTATAGCGGATGGATTCCAGATAAACCATTTCAGTGCGGTCCGCGCTGGCAAGGCCGATATTGACGTGCAGTTTGTTGGATACGTCGCGCATGAACGGCGTGGCGGCGTTCAATACCGGCGACGCAGCGCGCATGGCGTGGCCCAGGCTTAACACCGGCGCGGCCAGCCGGTAGGCACGCGCGCCGCGCTCGTATTCCAGAAAGCCGCTGGTCACCAGCGTCTGAGTCAGCCGACTGACCGTGGCGGCGGAAAGGCCGGTGCGCTCGGCAAGCTCGCCATTGCCAAGCAGGTCGGTGCCGGGCTTGAACGCGCGCAGGATTTCCAGGCCACGGGCCAGCGACCGGTTCTGGCTGACGCCATCGAAACGTTGCTGCGCGGGGGGCGCATCATCGGGTGTCACAGTCGCCATCATCCTTGAAGCCATCCTCGTTGAAGCCCGCCGGCCCAATTCCATCAGGTGGAATTGGGCCGGTGTTTTTGCCCACTGTAGCGCCTACCGTGTCGATATCGCCAGCGAAAAAAAAGCATCGGATCGCGCTGGCCTATCGACCAAGACGGAGCAACAAGATGGCGGACTACGAATTCATCAAACTGCACGCGGACGGCGGCGTGGCGACGCTAACGCTGAACCGGCCCGAGAAGCGCAACGCCATCAGCGACGCCATGCGTGCCGAACTGATCCATGCGCTGGAGGCCGTGGCCGCTGACCGGGGCACCAAGGCGCTGGTGCTGACAGGGGAAGGCAAGGGCTTCTGCGCGGGCGGCGACATCTCTGGCATGCAGCGCCGCATGGACGCGCCCTCGGGCGAAGTCGCCTTCAACGGCTGGTCACGGCAGCAGCGTGTGCACCATGCGGTCAGCCTGCTGTTTCGCATGCCCAAGCCCACCATCGCCGCCGTTAACGGCGCGGCCGCCGGCCTGGGGGCAGACACGGCGCTTAGCTGCGATTTCATCGTGGCGTCGGACAGTGCGTCGTTCACCTGGAGCTACATCGCGCGGGGATTGATTCCGGATGGTGGCGGCATGTTTTTCCTGCCTCGTCGCGTGGGGCTGGCACGCGCCAAGGACCTGATCTATTCCGGCCGCAAGGTCTTGGCGGAAGAAGCCCTGGCCCTGGGCATCGCCGACCGGCTCGCCCCGGCTGGCGACGAAGTGCGCGCGGCGCAGGCCTGGGCCGCCGAACTGGCCAAGGGCTCGGCCACGGCCTTGGCGCTTAGCAAATCGATACTTGACCAGAGTTCCGAGCTGACCGCCGACCAGGTCTTCGCCATGGGCAGCCAGGCGCAGGGCATCTGCTACACCAGCAGCGAACACCGCGAATCCGTTGCGGCATTCCTGGCTAAGATGGCCCAGGCCAAGGCCGCTTCGGGCGGTCGCGACGGAGACGCGCAATGAGCGGCATACAGAAATTGCTGCGACCGCGCAGCGTTGCGGTCGTGGGGGCGTCGGCGGACCCGGCCAAGACGTCGGGCCGGCCGGTGGCCTATCTGCAAAAGCATGGCTTTGAAGGGCGCATTTATCCCGTCAATCCCAAAGCGTCCGAGATTGGCGGGCTGCGTTGCTACCCCGATATCCGCTCCTTGCCGGAAGCGCCGGACGTGGCCATCGTGTTGCTGAGCGCGCAGCGCACGCAGCAGGCGATTGCCGAACTGGCGGCCATGGGCACGGGCGCGGCCATCGTGCTGGCCAGCGGCTACTCGGAAACCGGGGACGTGGGCGCACGCCGTCAGCGCGAGCTGCGCGAGGCGGCGGGCAGCATGCGCATCCTGGGGCCAAACACCATCGGCCTGGTCAACCTGACCGACCGCATCACCCTATCCGCCAGCGGCGCGCTGGAAGTCGATGAGCTGACCAGCGGCGCGATTGGGCTGGTGTCGCAAAGCGGCGGCATCCTGGGTGCGTTGCTGTCACGCGCGGCGGCGCGCGGCATCGGGTTTTCCAAGCTGATCTCCACCAGCAACGAGGTCGATCTGGACCTGGCGGATTTTGTGGATGCGTTGGTGGACGACCCGGCCACGCGCGTCATCGCCCTGTATGTGGAAAGCATCCGCAACCCCAGGACGTTCCGCGCGGCGGCGCGCAAGGCGGCGGCGGCCGGCAAGCCCATCGTGGCGTTCAAGGTCGGCCGTTCGGCATCCGGCGCGCAGGCGGCGGCCTCGCATACGGGCGCCTTGGCCGGTGCCGACGCCATGTACGACGCGCTGTTCGACGAGACGGGCATCATTCGCGCGCAAACGTTTGCCGACCTGCTGGATATACCCGCCGCGCTGGCCGGCGATCGCAAGCTGGGCGGCAATCGCGTGGCGGTGCTGACGTCAACCGGCGGGGCGGGCACGCTGGTGGCCGACAGCCTGGGCGTGGCAGGCTTTGAGCTGCCGGCGCCCGATGCCGCCACGGGCGCCGCCTTGCGCGCGCTGCAAACCGGCGACCACGCCGCGCTGGATCGCAACCCGATCGACGTGACGCTGGCCGGCTTGCAGCCGGACCTGCTGCGCAACGCCATCCGCATCGTGCTGGAAAGCGATCAGTACGATGCGCTGGTCGTCATCGCGGGATCTTCCGCCGTGGCGCAGCCCGAGCTGATGGCCGGTGCGCTGCGCGATTCGCTGACGCCTGACGGCAAACCGGTACTGGCATATATCAGTCCGCACGCCCCGCGCGCCGCGGAAGTCCTGAGCCGCTACGGCGTGCCGGCCTTTGCCGCGCCCGAAAGCGTCGGCGCGGCGTTGTCCGCCATGCGGCGGGTGCAGGGTGGCAAGCTGAGCGGAGTGCGCGCGGTGCGCCCGGTGCGCGACGGCACGCCAGCGCACGCGGCTTCGCCCGCAACCGTCGAACCGCACAAGGCGCTGGACGAAGCACAGGCCAAGGCGCTGTTCGCGCAGTTCGGAATCCCGGGCGTGCGGGAAATCATCGTCAATGCCGAAGCCGAAGCCGAAGCCGAAGCCGACGCCGAAGCCGACGCCACCCGCGCCGCCCGTGCATTGGGCCCGCGCGTGGTGCTCAAGCTGCTGTCGCGCGACATCACCCACAAGAGCGACGTGGGCGGCGTAGCCGTCAATGTCGCGCCGGAAGACATCGCGCAGCGCCTGCGACAGATGCGCATCGATGTGCGCCAGCACACCGGCAAGCCGCCCCAGGCCTACCTGGTGCAAGAGATGGTCACCGGCGCGGCCGAGGTCATCGTCGGCCTGCATCAGGACCCGCTGGGCACGGCGATATTGCTGGGCATGGGCGGCGTGGTGGCCGAGCTGGTGCGCGACACCACCTTGCTGCTATTGCCGGACGACGGCGCGGCCTTGACGGCGCAAGACGTCGAGGCGGCCCTGCGCCGCTTGAAAACATGGCCCTTGCTGGACGGCTATCGCGGCCGACCGACCTGCGACGTGCCCGCGCTGGTGCAGGCGGTGTTGGCGTTTGCGCGCATGGCAAGCACCTTGCAAGACCAGTTGCTGGAAGCCGAGATCAACCCGCTGTTCGTCAAGCCGACAGGGCAGGGCGTCTGCGCGGCCGATGGCGTCGTGGTGATGAAGGACTAGGCGGGCAGCCCCGCCGTCCTTTCCCCCCACGCAACTTTTTTGCCGACGCGCCGCACAGGATCCGCACAAGACCGGCGCAAAAAAATATCAGGAGACAACGATGAAGACCTACCCATTTGTGTTGCGGCCCATCAAGGCAGTCGCCGCCGCGATGTTGACGATATGCGCCGTGGCCGCGCCGCAAGCGCACGCCGCATTTCCCGACCGGCCGCTGCGTATCGTGGTGCCGTTCACGCCCGGCGGCGGCACGGATATCATTGCGCGCCAGCTGGCCAAGGGCCTGACCGACGAACTTGGCCAATCCGTCATCGTCGAGAACCGGCCGGGCGGCAGCACCATCATCGGCACCGAGAACGTGGCCAAGAGTCCGCCCGACGGCTACACGCTGCTGATGGCGACGTTCGCGCACGCGGTCAACCCGGCCATTCACAAGAAGCTGCCCTACGACACCGACAAGGCGTTTGCGCCCGTTGCGCTGATCGGCAAGTCGCCCAATGTGCTGGTGGTGTCACCCAAGTCCAAATTCAAGAGCGTGCCGGACATCCTGGCGTACGCGCGCGCCCATCCCGGCAAGCTGACGTTCGGTTCCTACGGCAATGGCACGTCGGCGCATCTGGCCGGCGAGCTCTTCAAAAGCCTGGGCAAGGTCGACGTCCTGCATGTGCCGTATAAGGGCGCGGGCCCCGGCATCAATGACTTGATGGGGGGGCAGATCGACATGATCTTCTCTACGTCGGCCAGCGTCAGCGGCCACGTCAAGACCGGGCAGTTGCGCGCGCTGGCCGTCACGACCCAAGACCGTTCACCGTCGTACCCCGGCGTGCCCGCCGTGGCCGAAGCAGGGGTGCCGGGCTACTACGTGGACAGCTGGTACGGCGTGTTCGTCCCGCAAGGCACGCCCGCCGCCGTCATTGACCGGCTGAACGCCGCCATCAAGAACGTGTCGGGCAAGGCGGATTTTCAGACGGCGCTGGAATTGGAGGGGCTGGTGGCCAATGTCGGCACGCCCGCCGCGCTGGGGGACTACGTGAAGCAGGAAGAGGCGCGCTGGAGCAAGATCGTTAGCGAGGCAGGCATTACCGACGCCCCCTGAGCAGGTGGCGCGCCCGGGCGCAAGGTTCAACACCGGCAGCCGTGCAAACGTCGGCCTGTGGCGCGGGCAAGCGTGGGCAAGCGTGGGCAAGCGCGGGCACGAAGTGGGCGCGGGGAGGGGCGAGAAGTGGCGAGAAGGGGCGGGAAGGCGCGCGATGAAAGACATCGCCACGATCCGGCAGGGTCAATGACCGCCTTGCAGATCTTGCGGCGTGTCGACATCGGCGTGCACGCCGGGATCGTCCACTGCCAACTCGTGCACGGGATGGCGCAGCAGCAAGCGGCGCGCGCCCACGTCGCCCGATAGCGCGGCAAGCTCAGGCCAGAGCTCGCGAGCGAAGGCGACGGGGTGGCCGCGCTTGCCTTGCCTCGTGGGCGTCACGATGCGATGGTGCGGGGCTGCGGCGGCCACTTGCATGCAGGTGTCGGCGCGCAACCACGGCATGTCCGCCAAGGCGACCAGGCACGACGATGCCGCGGGCAAGCGCTGCGTCTTAGCGTGAACGTCTCGCCCTCCGGGTGGAAAATCTTCGCCCCGGCCCATGCCCAGGCCGAGCAAGTGGCGGGCGGCAATCGCCAGGCTATCGCCCATGCCGTCCGCGTTCGCGCCCACCATGACCAGCTCGCATCCTTCCGCTTGCAGCAGCGCGCCCAGCGCCGCCTGGTCGGGTCGAAGCACCGCAATGGTGCGTGACGTGGCGCTGCCCAGCGCGCGGGCGGACGCCACCGCCACCGGCGTGCCATCTTCCAGCCGGGCCATCAACTTGTCTTGACCAGGGGCGTCTGCGGCGTAGCGCCGCCCATGGCCCGCCGCCAGCAAGATGCCGACGCACGCGGCCGAGGGCAAAGCGCGCAACGCGGAAGAGGGGGGCGTGGAAGGCGCTGACAAGGAAGGGGCGGACAAGGAAGGGGCTGACAAGGAAGGGTCTGACAAGGAAGGCGCTGACAAGAAAGGGGCGGACAAGGAAGGGGCTGACCAAGCAGAGGCTGACAAAGCAGAGGCTGACGAAGACGGTAACGGCTTAGGCATGGCGCTTGCTGGGCGATCACGGTTGACAGTGGGCAACTGGGGGGTGGAGACGTGGCGTCTTGGACAACCCGCGCCACTCCTGACATTCCCCCGTTGATTCGTGAATTTCACTCAACGGTGTATGCGGATTTTGCCTCTTTTCTTGCCGGGCGGGCCACTGGTAGAGTGAGTCCGATATTTCCAAAGGCACCAACATGGAAAGTCTTGATCTACAAGTGTTGGCCGCTATCCAGGACTGGCGGCGCCAGGGCCACGCGTTTGTCCTGGCGACGGTAGCCGCAACCTGGGGCGCCTCGCCACGGCCGCGCGGATCGTGGCTGGCGGTGCGCGACGATGGGCGCATTGCCGGGTCGGTATCCGGTGGCTGTATCGAAGATGATCTCATCGACAAGATGCGGCGCGGCGATCTTTGGCGCGCCGGCCCCTATGCGCTGACCTACGGCGCCACCCGCGACGAAGCGTTGAACTTTGGCCTGCCCTGCGGCGGCATCCTGGAACTGCTGATCGAACCCAAGCCGGATGCGGCGCAGCTGCATAGCCTTGCCGACCGACTGCGCCAGGGCGAACTCGTCAAAAGAACGTTGAGCCTGGCCGATGGCACCGCGCAGCTGACGCCGGCGCAGCCGGGCGACCGGTTCGACTGGAACGGCAAAGTGTTGACCACGCTGCACGGCCCGCAATGGCGCTTGCTGCTGGTGGGCGCCGGCGACATCGCGCGCTATGTGGCGCCGATGGCGGTAGCCCTGGGATTCGACGTCACCGTGTGCGATCCGCGCGAAGAATACGCCGCATCGTGGGACGTGCCGGGTACACGACTCGTCACGACGATGCCGGACGACACGGTGATGGCCCTTGCGCCCGACGTGCGCACGGCGATCATCGTGCTGGCGCATGACCCGAAGCTGGACGACATGGCCTTGCTGGAGGCGCTGCCGTCGCCGGCGTTCTTTGTGGGCGCGCTGGGCTCGCGCCGCACCAACGAACAGCGACGCGCGCGTCTGCGTGAACACTTCGGTTTTACAGAAGCGCAGGTTGCGCGCCTGCGCGGCCCGGTGGGCCTGCCCATCGGCAGCCGCACCCCGCCAGAGATCGCGGTGTCGATCCTGGCGGAGCTGACGCAGCAACGTATTCAACATACGACACAGGCCGCCGCGCATTCCCGGCGGGAATGGGAATGCGGGTTGCTGCATGCCGGACCGCAATCCGATCCGCAATGCGACCCGCCGTGCGACCCGCCGTGCGACCCGCAACCCGACCCGCAACCCGACCCGCAACGCGCCGCCATCCGCGTCGCCGACTAAACGAAAGGGGCAGACTTGGAAAACTCATCAGCAATCAAGATCACCCGGCGCAACCTGCTGAAGGCGGGCGCCGTTTCCGCAACCGCCATGGCTGCCTCATCGTCGGTGTCGTTGGCCCAGCAGGCCGCGCAGACCGGCGTGCAGCCGATGTCCGCCACCGTGACGCTGCGGGTGAATGGCGCGTCACGCGAAGTGTCGCTGGACATGCGCACCAGCTTGTTGGATGCGCTGCGCGAACACTTGCATCTGACCGGCACCAAGAAGGGTTGCGACCACGGCCAGTGCGGCGCCTGTACGGTGGTGCTGGACGGACGCCGCGTCAATTCCTGTCTGACTCTTGCCGTGATGCACGACGGCGCCGAGATCACCACCATTGAAGGGCTGGGCTCGCCCACGGCGCTGCATCCGCTACAGGCCGCCTTCGTCAAGCACGACGGTTATCAGTGCGGCTACTGCACGCCGGGCCAGATCTGTTCGGCGGTGGCCATGCTGGAAGAATTGTCGCAAGGCGTGCCCAGCCACGTCAGCGAGAGCCTGACCGAGCGCCCGCTGCTTAGCGTGGACGAAATCCGCGAACGCATGAGCGGCAACATCTGCCGCTGCGGCGCGTATTCAAACATCATTGAAGCCATCACCGAGGTGGCGGGGAGCAAAGCATGAGGCCGTTTACCTACGAACGCGCACGCACCCCCGCCGACGCCGCCGCCAGCGCCGCCCAGGCACGCGGCGCCCGCTTCATTGCGGGCGGCACCAATCTGCTGGACCTGATGAAGCTGGAAGTGGAAACGCCCACGCACCTGATCGACGTGAACGGGCTGGCGTTGGACCAGATCACGCCGACGCCTGAAGGTGGGCTGCGCATCGGCAGCCTGGTACGCAACACCGATCTGGCCGCCGACGAGCGCGTGCGGCGCGATTACGCCGTGCTGTCGCGCGCCATTCTGGCCGGCGCGTCGGGGCAGATTCGCAATCGCGCGACCACGGCGGGCAACCTGCTGCAACGTACGCGCTGTCCGTATTTCTACGACACCAACATGCCGTGCAACAAGCGCGCGCCGGGCACGGGCTGTTCGGCCATCGGCGGCGTGACGCGTCAATTAGCCGTGATAGGCACCAGTGACGCCTGTATCGCCACGCACCCCAGCGACATGGCGGTGGCCATGCGCGTGCTGGACGCGCAGGTGGAAACGGTGCGCCCGGACGGCGCCACGCGCGTGATTCCGATCGCGGACTTCTACCGCCTGCCCGGCGATACGCCGCACATTGAAACCACGCTGGAAGCCGGCGAGCTGATCACGGCGGTGGCCCTGCCCAAGCCGGCAGGTGGCACGCACGTGTATCGCAAGGTGCGCGACCGCGCCTCTTACGCGTTTGCGCTGGTGTCCGTGGCCGCCGTGGTGCAGCCAGACGGCAGCGGCCGGGTGGCGTTGGGCGGGGTGGCGCCGCAACCGTGGCGTCTGGACGCCGCCGACGCCGCGTTGCCGCAAGGCGCGCGGGCGGTCACCGACCGCCTGCTGGCCGACGCCCGGCCCACCGACGACAACGCATTCAAGCTGACACTGGCCGCAAGAACCCTGAGTGCAGTGCTGGCGCAAGCGAGGGCCTGACGCGATGAAATTCGATACTCCCGCTACCCAAAATCCCATCGACCAGCTAAAGGTCGTGGGCCATGGCGTCGACCGCATCGACGGCCCGTTGAAAACCACCGGCAGGGCGCCCTACGCGTACGAGCGGCATGACGTGGCGCCGGATGCCGCCGTGGGCTATGTACTGGGTTCTGCCATCGCAAAAGGCCGCATCACGTCGATGGACATCGAGGCCGCGCGCCGCGCGCCCGGCGTGCTGGCGGTGGTGACCGCGCAAAACGCCGGCAAGCTGGGCAAGGGCAAGATGAACACCGCCACGCTGCTGGGCGGCCCCGCCATCGAGCACTATCACCAGGCCATCGCCCTGGTGGTGGCCGAAAACCTGGAACAGGCGCGCGCCGCCAGCCGGCTAATCCGCGTGCAGTACGAACGCACGCAGGGCGCGTTCGATCTGGCCGCCGAGAAGGCGTCTACGGACAAGGCTGGAAAGAACGATCCGCAAGAGGACCGCGTGGGTGAATTCGAAAGCGCCTATGCGCAGGCGCCGGTGAAGATCGACCACACCTACACCACGCCCGACCAGTCGCACGCGATGATGGAGCCGCATGCGTCCGTTGCCAAATGGGAAGGCGATGCGCTGACGGTGTGGACGTCGAACCAGATGGTGGACTGGGGGCGTGGCGACCTGGCGCGCACGCTGGGTGTGCCGCGCGAAAAGGTGCGCTTGATCTCGCCCTATGTGGGCGGCGGTTTTGGCGGCAAGCTGTTTGTGCGCGCGGATGCCTTGATGGCGGCGTTGGGTGCGCGGGCGGCGGGCCGACCGGTCAAGGTGGCGCTGCAACGCCCGTTGATAGCGAACAACACCACGCATCGGCCCGCAACGATTCAGCGTGTGCGCATCGGCACGACGCCAGACGGCAAGATCACCGCCATCGGCCACGAAAGCTGGTCGGGCGACTTGCCCGGCGGCCAGCCCGAGCTGGCCGTGCAGCAAACGCGGTTGTTGTATGCCGGCGCCAACCGGCTGACCGCGCTGAACCTGATGCAGCTGGACCTGCCCGAAGGCAACGCCATGCGCGCGCCCGGCGAGGCGCCGGGCATGATGGTGCTGGAAATTGCCGTGGACGAAATGGCGGAAGCGGCCGGGCTGGACCCGGTGGAATTTCGGGTGCGCAACGACACGCAGGTGGACCCGGCCAAGCCGGAGCGGCCGTTCTCGCAGCGCCGCTTCATTGAATGCCTGCGCCTGGGCGCGGACCATTTTGGATGGGCCAATCGCAGCGCCAAGCCCGGTACTCGCCGCGAAGGGCGCTGGTTGGTGGGCATGGGCGTGGCGTCGGCGTTTCGCAATAACCTGGTGACCACCTCGGCGGCGCGCGTGCGCCTGGACGCCGCGGGCCAGGTCATCGTTGAAACCGATATGACGGACATCGGCACCGGCAGCTACACGATCATCGCGCAGACGGCCGCCGAAATGTTGGGCGTGCCGCTGGCCAAGGTCGTCGTGCGGTTGGGCGATTCCGACTTCCCGGTGTCGGCCGGCTCGGGCGGGCAGTGGGGCGCCAACAGCTCGACGGCGGGCGTGTACGCGGCGTGCGACAAGCTGCGCACCCAGATTCTGCAACGCCTGGGCTTCGCCACGGACGGGGCGGTGTTCGCGGACGGCTCGGTCACCGATGCAAATGGCCGAACGGCAACGCTGCGCGATGCGGCGGCGGGCGGCGACCTGGTCGCGGAAGACACGATGGAATTCGGTGACCTGGACAAGAAGTTCCAGCAGTCCACCTTCGGCGCGCATTTTGTCGAAGTGGCGGTGGACGCGGCCACCGGCGAGACGCGCATCCGGCGCATGCTGGCCGTGTGCGCCGCCGGGCGCATCCTGAACCCCAAGACGGCGCGCAGCCAGGTGATCGGCGCCATGACGATGGGCGTGGGCGCGGCCTTGATGGAAGAGCTGGCGGTGGACGACCGGGTCGGCTTCTTCGTGAACCACGACCTGGCCGGGTATGAGGTGCCGGTGCACGCCGACATCCCAAGCCAGGAGGTCATCTTCCTGGATGAAACCGACCCGATTTCCTCGCCCATGAAAGCCAAGGGCGTGGGCGAGCTGGGCCTGTGCGGCGTGGGCGCGGCGATTGCCAACGCGATCTACAACGCCACCGGTGTCCGGGTGCGAGACTACCCGATCACGTTGGACAAGCTGCTGCCGGGCTTGCCAGAGCTGAGCTGAGCTGACCAGGACAGTGATTCCCAGCCGCGTCGCCGCCTGCCGCCAGCGGCCGGCAGCGCGCCAAGGTGCCGGCTGGGCGACGCGCGTGTCAGCCCTGCGTCTTCAATGACCCCAACGACCTGATCTCGTCATACAGCGCGCGGCCGACCCATACGCCTTCCTGTTCGCTCTTGGCGCGCGCCTTGAAGCGGCGTTCGGAAGGCAGGCGTGCGCCCTGGCCGCTGATGGCGTCCAGCATGGCTTCGGCGGCGTCGGCGTTGGCCGGCGCCAGGCCACGGCCCAGGATGTTCGGGTCCAGCGCAATCACCAATTCCCCGTGCAGGGGCGTGCCGCCCTTGCCGGCATCGTGCGCTTGCGACTGCATGCTGGTCCAGTCGCCGATGAGCGGTCCGGCCAGCAGCTCGATCATCGTGGATAGTGCCGACCCCTTGTAGGTACCGAACGGCAGCATCGCGCCCGCCAGTCCCGCTGCGGCGTCGGTGGTGGGCCGTCCTTGCGCATCGATCGCCCAGCCTTCTGGAATGGCGCGCCCGGTGCGGCGGTGTAATTCGATTTCGCCGCGCGCGACCATGCTGGTGGCAAAGTCAAACACATACGGGGAGGGGCCAGGGCGCGGCCAGGCGAACGCCAAGGGGTTGGTGCCGAACACCGGACGCGTACCGCCCGCGGGCGCCACCCAGCTATGGCTGGGCGTCATCGCCAGGCCCGCAAGGCCATGCTGCGCAATGGCTTCGACTTCCGGCCACAGCGCGGAAAAGTGGAAGCAATTGTTGATGGCCAGCACGGCCACGCCGTTGCGCTTGGCCTTGTCCACCAGATGCGGCAAGCCTTCTTGAAATGCCAACAAGGAATACGCGCGCTGCGCATCGACCTGCACCACGGCTGCGGTGGGGTGCGTGACGATGGGCAGGGCTTCAGGGTCAACCAGCCCGGACTGCAAGGTGCGCACGCAAGCGAGCAGGCGGTACATGCCATGAGACTGGCAGTCATCGCGCTGACCCGCCGTGATCGTTTGCGCGATGGCCTTGGCGTGCGCCATTGAAAAGCCGTTGCGGCTCAACACATCAAGCGATAACTCATAGGCCTCGGTGATCGAGAGATTGACCATGTCGGTGTTCACATTACCTCCGGGGTTGCATTGCATGGCCCCGGCCGGCAGCGCGGGCGGGGTCGAATCAAAGCGGCGCGGGGCAGTCTGCGCTTGGCCAGTGTAGCGAGGTTGATGGCCAGCCTGATTGCGACCCGAATATGTCGCGCTTGAACAAGCCGTGGACGCGCCTGTGGCAGTGCATCAATTCAAGCGTGGGACCGCTTTGGCAAAGGGATGAAAGCTGTTTTGCAATGCAGCAATACAAATGGCGTTCGACATTCAGCAAAAGGGCTGCTTTTCTGATTTATCAGAGCGCCAATTAAGCATCTTCCTAGTTAAATCCGCGCGCCTAAATCGTATCGTTCATGGACTCGTACCAACCCATCCCCGCGGCATTGTCTTGCCGGGGTTGGCGAGCCCTGTTGCCAGGACACGGTGTGCCGGGTTCTGGCAGTCATCAAGGCTTCGGCGGCATATCGCGCCCGCGGCGTATCCGCAAACCCGTGGTTCACCGCGTCGCCTTTTTCAGCCGCCATATTCATCTTCACAAAAGGAATACGCATGAAGCGCAGTATCGTGACATCCCTTGCCGCCTCTGGCTTGCTGCTCGCCGCATTCGCGCCGGGCGCCAGTTTCGCCGCCGGCGGCACCGTCAACTTTTTTGGCACGATCAGCGACGTGACGTGCGACGTTGAAGGCAGCGCGGGCGGCGCCAATGGCGTCACCGACGTGCCTTCGTTCGGCACGGTCAATCCCGCGGACGTCGTGAATGGGTCCGCGCCCGAACGCGACTTTCAGATCAAGGTGCACGGCTCTGTCGATTGCACGGATGACACCAAGGTGCGGCTGCAATTTCATGCCAACCACCCGAACGTCGACAAGGTGACGGGCAACCTGAAGCTGGTGGGCGCAGACCCGGCTGCCGGCGTGCAGATCCAGATCCGCAACAACCGCAGCGAAGCCCCCGCCAACACCACGCCGATCCGGCTGGGCATCACCGACCCCAACCCGCAAGTCGCCGAGGTCAAGAACAATCAGGCCATCCTGTACTACTCGGCCAAATACGTCCCGCAGGATCCCTCCGCTACTTCGGTCGGCATGGGGGGCGGCGATTCCTTCGTGACCTACACGCTGCGCTACAACTAAGCTCGGCGACCGCAATGAAAACGATCATCGGGGCGCTTGCCCGCCATGCGTTCACGCGCGTGCTATCGCTCGCTTTGGTCCTGTGCGCCTGGGCGTTTTCCGCCCAGGCCGCATTGGTCTTGCAAGGCACGCGCCTGGTCATCAAGTCCGACGCGCGCGATGCCATCATGATTGTCCGCAACAACGGGGCAAGCCCCGTGCTGGCGCAAAACTGGATCGACGACGGCAAGGAAGGCGTGCTGCCTACCGATTTGCGCCTGCCGTTCGTGTTGACGCCGCCGATCATGCGAATCGAACCCAACAGCGCGGCCAATATCCGCATCAGCTACACCAAGGAACCGCTGCCGTCCGATCGCGAGACCCTGTTTTATCTGAACGTCGTGGAAACGCCACCGCGAGATCCAGCCACCGTCAACGTGCTGCAATTTTCCTTTCATACCCGCATCAAGATTTTCTTTCGGCCCGTCACGCTGCCCGACGAGGCCGCGACGGCGCCCGACAAGCTGACCTGGAAGCTGGTGGGCGGCGCGGGCGGAAAGCGCCAGCTTGAAGTCACCAACCCCACGCCGTTCCATGTGTCGTTTGCGCGTGTCGGGCTGGTGTCGGGAGGCAAGACGATAGCCGTGGATAACGGCATGGTTGCCCCGTTTGGGCAAACGAACTTTGCGCTTTCCTCCAATGCGGCTGGCTTGCAAAGCGCGAAATCCACCGTCCAGTACGAAGCCATCAACGACTTTGGCGGACGACGCGAAATCAACAAACGCTTGCTGGACTGAGCGCTTTACCTGGCCTTTGTCGCGGGAGTTTCTCCGGTTTGATCAACGTTCGACTTGCGCGACCTTCGGTTCGCCATCCTGTTTTCACGCCTGTCGGGGCGCGGCGACGCATGCGCCCCTGGCGGCGCACCGGCCGCTGCTTGCTTGCGGCCGCCTGCGCGGTCACGGCCAGCAGCGCGGCGGCGCAAGACGAAGTCGCGATTTTCGACCCCTACATGCTGATGCAGGAAGTGGGCGGCGCCACGATCGACACGCGCCGCTTTCAGCGGGTGAACTTTGCCGATCCCGGCATGCATCGCCTGGACTTGTATTTCAACGGGCAATGGCGCGGCGTCGACGACATCGAATTTCGCAATGTGCCGGGACAAGACAGCGCCGCGCCCTGTTACGACGCATTGATGCTGGAGCGTGGCGGGCTGGACCTGGGCAAGGTGTCGCGCGCGGATGGCGTCGAGCCGCTGCCCGAGGTGCTTGCCTGCGACGACCTGGGTCGGTATGTGCCCGGCGCAAAGATACGGGTCGATATGGCGCAGCTGGCCCTGTACGTGACGTATCCCGAGTACCTCCAACGGCTGGCGGCGTCCAACCGCTACGTGGACCCGTCGCAGTGGGACAGCGGCATCACCGCCGCACGGCTGAACTACAACACCAACGTCTTCAGCACCGAAAGCAATGGCCGCCGCACGACGCGTGGCTACGCCGGTATCAATGCCGGGCTGAATCTGGGCGCGGTGCGGTTGCGGCACAGCGGCTCGGCGTCCTGGTCGCAGACCAGCGGCGCGCGCTATCAAGCCAATTCCTATTTTCTGCAAACCGATATCCCGACCTGGAAGTCGCAGTTGCTGGTGGGCGAAAGCTCAACCAGCGGTGAACTGTTCGACGCGGTGTCGTTCCGGGGCGTGCAGCTGGGCAGCGACGACCGCATGCTGCCCGAGACGATGCGCTATTACGCGCCCATCGTGCGCGGCACGGCCAACAGCAACGCGAAAGTGTCCGTGTACCAACGTGGCTTCCTTATTTATGAGACCACCGTGGCCCCCGGCCCCTTTGCCATCGAAGACGTGCGCGCCGCCAGCTACGGTGGCGATCTGGACGTGCGCGTGACGGAAGCCGATGGCAGCTTGCGCAGCTTTGTGGTGCCGCTTGCCACCATCGTGCAGCTGTTGCGCCCGGGTGTGACGCAATACAGCGTAACGGCGGGCCGCGCGGCCGACCCCGGCTTGCGCAGCAGCTCCCGCTACGTGTTGCAGGGCACGCTGAAGCGCGGAGTGGGCGACTCGGTGACCGGCTACGGCGGGCTGGCGTTTACCGACCACTATGGCTCGGCGCTGCTGGGCGCCGCGATGAGCACGGCGATAGGCGCCTTTGCGTTTGATGTGACGGGCGCGCGTGCGAAGTTGCCCTCGCGGGAATCGCGCGCCGGGGCCAGCTACCGGCTGACCTATAGCCGCGACCTGCCCAACAGCGGCACCAACTTTTCATTATTGGCCTACCGCTATTCGACCAGCGGCTACCTGGGCTTGCGCGACGCCGTGGCGCTGGGCAACCTGCCGCAGAACACGCGCTACCAGAACGATGGTCGCATGCGCAGCCGCTTCGACCTGAACGTCAGCCAAAGCCTGGGCGGCAGCCTGGGCAGCCTGTATGCGTCGGCATCCACGGCCAACTATTGGAAGCAGGCCGGCAACGACATGAACTTCTCCGTGGGCTACAACAACGACTGGAAGGATGTGTCGTATTCCATTGCGCTGCAACGCGTTCACGGCGCCAGCTCGGACTATTGGGGCGGCGGCAGCGTCAAAAGCACGCAGATGACGCTTAACGTGGCCATTCCGCTTGGCCGGGCGACGTCATCGCGCGCAACGCGCGTCAGCGCCGTCTACACCGCCGACAGCCGCGAGGGTGCGCGCGTATCCTCCAGCGTCAGCGGCGCGCTGGATGATGCCGGCGCGGGCTCGTATTCCTTATCGGCGTCGCACAACGGCCGCACCAACGCCAATTCGGCGGACGCGGGCCTGGGCTACAACTTTCCGCAAGCCGCGGTGTCGGCCAGCGTGGGCCAAGGGCGCGGATATCGCCAGGCGTCGTTGAACGCCATGGGCGCCATGGTCTTGCACAGTGGCGGCCTGACGTTGGCACAGACCCTGGGCGAAACGGTGGCGCTGGTGCAGGCCAAGGACGCGCAGGGTATGCGGGTGGGATACGGCTTGAACCGCGTGGACGCGGCTGGCTACGCCGTGGTGGGCAGCCTGAGCCCGTACCGCTTGAACGCCGTGGACGTGGACCCGGCGGACCTGCCCGCCGACATCGAACTCAAGGCAAGCTCGCTGAACATCGCGCCACGAGCCGGGGCGATCATCAAGCTGGTCTACCCGACGTTGCGCGCTCGCCAGGTGCTTATTGTGGGCAAGCTGGAAGACGGGTCGCCGTTGCCTTTCGGCGCCGAAGTCATCGACCCGGACACCGGCGTGGCGGTGGGCGCGGTGGGGCAGGGAAGCCGCATCGTCATGCGCGCGGAAAAAGACCGTGGCACGGTACGCGTCGAATGGGGAGAGGGCGACGGCGAACGTTGTTTTGTTGAGTACGCATTGCCTGACCGCGCGTTGCGGGGCGACAGCGCTTACGACATCCTGGAGCGGGAATGCGTGCAGGCGGCGCAGGCCGATCCGCCCTCCACCCCACCTCAAGGCGGCGTCGGACCGCTGACGCTCCGATGAGCCGGCCGCGCGCATGGGGCCGCTGGCGATTCACGCTGGTGCTTGCCCTGACGGCTGCCTGGTGCGTCTGGTGCCCTGGGAGTGCGCAGGCCGATCTGGTCGTGACCGGCACGCGCTTCATCTACCCGGCCACGCAACAGTCACTGACCTTGCGCACCGCCAATACCGGCCAGCATCCCATCCTGGTGCAAAGCTGGCTGGACACCGGCGACTTCACCTCGGACCCCAGCTTGCAAACCGTGCCATTCCTATTGACGCCGCCGGTGTACCGACTGGACCCGGGGCAGCGCGCGAGCCTGTTGCTGCGGCACACGGGAGAACGCCTGCCGTCAGATCGCGAATCCGTTTTCTGGATCAATTTCCTGGAAGTGCCCGCGCGGGATCGCACGCAAAACAACCTGCTTCAGCTGTCGTATCGGCTACGCATGAAAGTGCTGTATCGGCCCGACGGCCTGTCGGGATCCGCCTACGAAGCTATCGGACAGGTGTTGTGGACGTATCACGCGGCGGATCACGAAATCGAGGCAGTCAACGCGGCGCCGTATGCGGTGTCGCTGGCGCGGCTGGAGCTGGACACCCAGGAAAAGCCCGGCGCGTTCATCACACTGATGGGGCTGACCGTTGCACCGCTGTCCCGCACGCGCTTCCCGTTGCCAAAGGGGGCGATGCCCCGGGCAGGCAAGGACGCACTGCGTTACCAGGCCGCAAACGACGACGGCGACATCATTGAAGGCCGGCTGGCGCTGGGCCTTCGGTAAGGCAAAACCAACACCCATGCCAACCGGGGGGCTATCGCCGGGCGGCAGGGCAGGGCAAGGAGATCGAGATGCAGCATGAACGATGGCGCCGCCCGCGGCGTTGGACAGGATGGGGTGCCGCAATGGCGATAGCGGCGGTGCTGGCGACAAGCGCACAGCCGCGATGGGCGTGGGGCGCCGACGCGGTGATCGCGGCAGCGGACTGCAAGAACGACGTGATCTTCGGCCAAGGGTGGCGGCAGGTTGAGCCGTTGACGACGCAGTCGCAAATTCACCAGGTGCTGTACGAAAGAGTGGCGCCGCTGGCAATCACGTTTTTGGTGGCAAGGCTGCCTGGCATGACCGAGCCGCACAAACTGTTCACCACCGGGATGTGGCGCAATCCGACGTACCTGGCTGAGGGCATTGTCGCCACCAACGTGGCCGGCATAGGCATGAGGATCATCTATCGCGACACCGTCATCGCGTTGGATCGCGTCTCGTTGGTTATAGACGCGGCGGACCTCAACGTTGGCGTCGCCGGGCTGGGGGGGATGCAATACATGCCGTTTGTCCAGCAGTTGGTGTTGATGGCAAGGCCGGAAGATCTGCCTCGCGACTTGAAGGTAACGGGGGTAGCGCCCCATACCGCGTTGGTCCTGGAGATATTCACGAACCGCGTCGGTGCTACCAAGCCCGGCCAGGTCGGCATCGTCCCGCCTACGTGGCAACCGCCACCCCAGACGATTCCTCCCGGGCTGAAGTTGTGCGCCATGAAGGCCGTGTATCAGGGCAGCCAGATTCTGGAGATCGGAGCCGGGGGGACGGTACCCGGCATCGATATCAAGCACCAGTGCGACGCCGGCGCGCATCAGGACATCAGGGTCGACATGCCCCCCGCCTTTGTCGCGGACTTTCCCGTTGAGGGCGCGACCGCCGCGCCGAAACCCTTCAACATCCGGCTGAATAAATGCAGCGCACTGGCGCGGCCACAGGTCAAGTTCCGGGCAAAAAGCGGCCTCGTTGCGGGTACCGATACGGTCCTGGCGCTGCACGGCGCGAACGCCAAGGGCGAGAAGCCGGCCCGGGGCATCGGCATCATCGTGGTCGATGCGCAAGACCGACGCGTGCGGTTTGGGCCCGTCGGCGGCGCCTATGGCCCTGACTATGCGATGACGCTGATGGACGGTAGCGCGCAACTGTCGTTGGCCGCCCGCTACATCCGCACGGCGCGTGACCGCGACGACGTACAAGGAGGCGTAGCCAATGCCGCTGCGGAATTCACGTTCGAATTTCCCTAGGTATCGCATCAGTCCGCGAAGCCGACGCATCGCGGTCGCAAGAAAAGGTGGCGCAGTCCTGTCGGATTGCGCCACCTTCGTCATCGCACCATCGCGGCCTACCAGACCGTACCGGTGTTGCGGCCCACCAATGCGCCGCGCGTTTGCAGCAACCACTGGCCCCACCAGTAATTCACGCTATTGCGCGCATGCGACTGATGGATCAGCCCTTCGTTCACACCGGCCAGGCCGCCCATCGTGACGTGCAGGCCGCCGCTGATGTCACCGTGCGCGGTGCCGCCCATGATCTCGGCGGTAACCAGATTGCGGCCTACCAAGCCACCTATCCGACTCTTGTATTCGCCGCGTACGGTGCCGTTCGCGACGGAATGTTCAATACTGCCGCGGTTCACGCCGGCCAATCCACCCACGTCGCCCCGATCCCGCCCCGCGACATTGCCCCTGGCTTCGGTATGGGTCAGCTTCCCGTTGTTGTACCCGACGAGGCCGCCAACGGCGCTGTGATGGCCCCCGCTGGTGTGGCCGTATGCGGTGGCGTTCTCGATCATGCCGCCGTTGTATCCGGCCAGCCCGCCCACGGAAAACGCCGAGCCGCTTTGCACTTGGACGCGGCCGTAGGCGGCGGAACTGGCGATGATCGCCTGGTTGGCGCCGACCAGGCCACCAAAGTGACCATTGCCGGATTCGCCGCTATGGGTGACCGAGCCACGTGCTTGCACGTTGTAGAGCGCACCGGCCGCCTCGTGATAGCCGGCAAAGCCACCGGCGTGGACGTTGCCCGATACCTGCACGGCGACGTTGGCCACCGAGTCGCTGATGAAGCCCCCGTTGTTGTCGCCGATCATGCCGCCGACGCGTCCGCCCGTGGCTCGCAGTGTCGAAGCCGTGACGCTCGATCTGTCGATCGTTCCGCCATTGCTGCGGCCGATCAAACCGCCGACCGCGCCGATACCCGCGCCCAGGTCGGTCATGCGCGATCCCGTCGCATGCACGTTGGTGATGGCGCCGGAGTTGGTGCCCACCAGCGCGCCGGCGGCCTTGTCGATCGATCGCGCGCCTTTGGCCGTGGTCACGGATATGTCCGACAGATTCAGGTTGCGGATGTTGCCCGAGGACTGGGCGAACAGGCCCGCGTGGTTGTCGGCGTCGACCTCGAACTGGCTTAGTGTGTGGCCCATGCCCTCGAATTCGCCGGTGAATACGTTGTGGTCATCGCCGATGGTGGCGACTTTGCCGCCCGCCTCAAGGCTCTTGCCCAGCGCATAGCGCCCGGCCAGATCCTTGTTCATGGATTCCCACTGGCTGATATCGTTGATGACGTCATAGCGTCCCTGGCGGGTTTCGTAGGTGGTGCCCTTACCGCTCAGTTCGATGGTCACGCCGTTGTTCAGGTCGAAGTCTGATCTTGCAATCAATGCCAGCGCCGCGTTGTCGCCTGCCAGCGTCATGCGGGCATTGATGCGCAGATCGCCGCCCAGCGTCTTGGCGGCCAGGCCCGCGCCGTCTCCGTGGGCGATTACCGGGGCGTTGAACTCTACGTCCCTGGCGGCTTGCAAGGTCAGCGACGTGGCGCCATTCCACTGCACGGGCGCGTTGATCGCGACGTTGCCGTATGGGCTGATCAGCGCAACGTTGGTGGTGGCCAGGTTCTTGTTCAGCACGCTGGCGGACAACGTGGCGCCCGTTTCGGAGTCGTCCCCGGCAACGTTCACGTTGTGCGCTGCTATCGACAGCAGGCCGGTTTGTCCGGGCGCGCCGCGTGTGTCGATGTCGGCGTACGGGTGGATGGAGGGGGATTTTGCGATGACGGATATCGTGCCGCCCGCCATGGTGTCGCCGCCCGTAGCGGTCAGGCGTCCACCGACCTGGACATGGCCGAAGTTGCCGCCGTCCAGAACGATGGTGCCGGATTTTCCGTCCAGCGAGTTGGCTTCGATCACGCCACGATTATTGACCACGAGGGCCGACATGGCGTCTTTGGCCGGCCCCTTGAGCAGTACCTGCCCGCCATGCGCGCGCAGCAAGCCGGTAGTTTCTATCAAGGGGTTCAAGGTGGCCCCTTCCACTTGCAGGTCTATCAACGAATTCCCGGCCAAAGACACGGTTATCGTTTTGCCGGATGCCAGCGCGACGCTGCCCCGGTCCGCCTGGATGCTGCCGTAGCTTTTGATATTGTCGGCGACCAGGATGACACTGCCGCCACCATGGGCGGTGATCGAACCCAAGTGGGTGATGCCGGCGTTGCCTGCACCTGTCAATTGCATTGGGCCTCCACTAAGAAAATCGTCGTGGCTGACAGGCTTGCTCGAGGCAAGCAGGCTTCCTACGTTTACCCGCGACGATTGACCGAACACGATCCCGTTGGGATTGATCAAAAATACGCTGCCGTTGGCGCTGATCTCCCCCCGGATGTCGCTGAAGAAGTCGCTTAGGACCTTGTTCAGCACGACGGATTCTCGGCCGGGCTGGTTGAAAACCACGTGCTTGCCGGCGCCCACGTCAAACCGATGCCAATCGATGATCAGCTTGTCCGTCTTTTGATTGATCCGCATGGTCTTCTTGTCGGCATCCACGGTGAAGTCGACAGCGCCGAGCTTGACCACCCCGTCCTTCGGAAAATCCTGAGCATGGACAATGCCAACAACGCCCATCAGCGCCACCGCGACCGCGACCCGCCGCAACGCGCCCGGCGGTTTGCCGCGCCGGCGCGCGCCTTCACCGGCGGCGACCCAGCCTCCGCGTGGTTCGCTCCACACCAATGCAAAAGTCTTGTTCATGTTTTCCTCTGGGAAAGTGCGACGCGGCGCGCTTGTGGCG
>NZ_JCBAMR010000040.1:0-45056 GCF_059760425.1 Achromobacter sp. RT286_PF | reverse complement strand
CGTGGGCTCGGAGATGTGTATAAGAGACAGGCGCGGGGCAGCGTCACAGGCGCAACCGGACGCTAGACCTTCTTCACGAACTCCGACTTCAGGCTCATCTGGCCAAAGCCGTCGATCTTGCAATCGATGTCGTGGTCGCTGTCGACCAGGCGGATGCCCTTGACCTTCGTGCCCATCTTGACCACGCCGCCCGAGCCCTTGAGCTTCAAGTCCTTGATGACGGTGATGGTGTCGCCGTCCTGCAGCACGTTACCGGCCGAATCACGGTAGACGCGGGCGTCCTCGGTGGCTGCGGTGTCATCGCCGGCCGCGATGGGCCATTCATGCGCGCACTCCGGGCAGATGTAGTTGCCGCCGTCTTCGTAGGTGTATTCGGATTGGCATTTCGGACAGGCGGGCAGGACACTCACGGGGAAAACCTCGGATAAAACGCGCGCGGGGCGCAATCGGCGATTGTACTTCCCCCGATACGCAAAATTCGCCTAACGCGCGCGCATCATCGTTGAATATCGTGCAGCAGGTCCACAAAATGCTGGCCCGCCGCGCTTAACGGGCGGTCGCGCGGGACGATGCTGCCGAACTCGGTCAGCGACTGGCGTATCTGGTAGGGCAGGATGGCCAGCAAGCCGTGCGCCGCATACCGGCTGGCCACCGACTCGGGAATCACCCCCAGCATGTGCGACTTCATCGCCAGGTTGGTGGTGGTCAAAATGGACGCGGACTCGATCAGCCCCGGCGGCGTGGCCACGTTGTGCGACCGGAATTCCTGTTCGATCACATCGCGCATCGGGCTGCCGTGCGGCTGCAAGATCCAGGGATACGCCAACATGGCGTCGAACGCCAAGCGCTTTTGCCCGGCCAGCGGATGGTCCACCGCTGCGATCACCGACAGCGCCTCGTCGCCGATGGGCCGGAACACGTAGTTGCGGTCCGACAGGGTCAGCATGCGGCCGATCACCACATCCAGCTTGCCTTCGTTCAGCTGCGCGATCAGCAGGTCGCTGGTGCCCGTGGCAATTTCCACGGCCAGAAGCGGATAGGTCTGCTTCAGGCGCAGCAGGGCGTCAGTCAGGTGGCCGGGCGAAGCCGCCATGATGCTGCCGATGAAGAGTTTGCCCGCGCTGCCCAGCCGCAATTCGTCCAGCTCGCGCGCCAGCGACGACATGGTGCCGCGCATGCCGCGAAAGTAACCCATCACGCATACGCCGGCGGGCGTCAGCGCCAGCCCGCGACCCACCCGTTCAAACAGGGGCTGCCCCAACGCCAATTCCAGTTCGTGCAGCATTTTGCTGGCGGCCGACTGCGTCATGTTCAGCTGCGCCGCCGCCGCGCGCAGCGTGCCGCGTTCGTCGATAGCCAGCAGCAGCACGATCTGCCGCATGCGCAGCCGCGACAGCAGGGCGGGCACATTCAAGTTGCGTTCCATGATTGATCGCCTGTGGTGAACGGTTGGTGCAAAAGTTTCATTTTACGGAAACAGGCCTTGTTTCTAAGATGACTGCACAACAACTAGCCCATTCGGCCAAGAAACATCAAGGAGACAACCATGAACATCCGCATATTGGCGGCAACGGCCGCATTGGCCGCGGGCACGCTGTGCCTGTCGGCATCCGCGTTCGCCCAGACGCCGCGCGCCGACTGGCCGACCAAGCCGCTGCGCCTGCTGGTGGGGTCCGCACCCGGTGGTGGCACCGACGCCATGGCGCGCGCCGTGGCCGACCGGCTGGGGCCGATGCTGGGCCAGACCGTGGTCGTGGAAAACAAGCCAGGCGCATCCAACACGCTGGCCGCCGATCTGGCCTCCAAGTCCGCCGACAACCACACGATGGTGATGGGCGTGTCCACCGCCCACGCCATCGCCCCGCATCTGCTGAAGCTGGCCTACGACAACGACCGCGACCTGACGCCCGTGGTGTTCGTGGGCGCGGTGCCGAACATCCTGGTGGTCAACAATCAGGTGCCGGCGGACTCGGTGCAGGCGTTGATCGCGCTGCTGAAGCGTCGTCCGGGTGAATTGAACTTTGCCAGCAGTGGTTCGGGCAGCACGCAACACATCGCGGCCGAACTCTTCAAGGACGCCACCGGCGTGCAGATGACGCACATTCCGTATCGCGGCAGCGGTCCGGCCATGGTGGACCTGATGGGCGGACAGGTGCAGATCGCTTTCGAAACCGCGTCGTCGGTCATCCCGCACATCAAGAGCGGCAAGGTGCGCGCGCTGGCGGTGCTGAGCGCGCGGCGCAACCCGCAGCTGCCCGACGTGCCGACGATGGCCGAGGCCGGCGTGCCCGGCGTCGAAATGAGCGCCTGGTACGGCATCTACATGCCCACCGCCACGCCGGCAGCCATCCAGACACGCATTCACGACGACGTGAACCGCATTCTGGCCATGCCCGAGACGCAGGCGCGGCTGTTGGCCATTGGCGCGGACATCACCCCGATGAGCCAGGCGCAGTTCGCGCAGTTCCATAACGCCGAAAACCAGCGCTACGCCGGCATCATCAAAAAGAACCACATTTCCGTGGAGTGAGGCTTGTATGCACGCGCAGCAAAAGATAGCTATGCAGCAAAAACCGGATATGCCGCAAAAACCCGTGGTGGCCTTGACGCTGGGCGACCCGGCCGGCATCGGCGCCGAACTGATCGCGCGCTTGCTGGCGCAAGCCGAGGCCTGCGAACGCGCCAATATCGTGCTGGTGGGCGATGCCTGGCTGTGGCGCGAAGGCCAGCGCGTGGCCGGCGTGGACGTGCCCACCGAAGCGGTGACCAGCATGGCGGCAGTGCGGGCCCGCGCCGACACAAGCCGGCCCGCGTGGCTGGCCATGGACACCGTGCGCCCCGACCAGGTGACCGTGGGGCAGGCCGGTGCGGCGGGCGGCGCGTCGGTATTGCGCGTGCTGAACGCCTGCATGGACGCGGCGCGCGACGGGCATATCGACGCCATCTGCTTTGCGCCCTTGAACAAGTTCGCCATGAAGCAGGGCGGCTTGAAGCACGACGATGAACTGCACCACTTTGCGCAGTACCTGGGCGTGACGGGCACCTTCTGTGAATTCAATACGTTGGGCGACTTGTGGACGTCGCGCGTGTCGTCGCACATTCCCTTGAAGGACGCCGCCGCCGCGTTAAGCGTGGACCGCATCAAGGCCGCAACGCGCCTGATCTACCGGTCGTTGCAGGCCAACGGCATCGCCCAGCCGCGTGTGGCGGTCGCGGCGTTCAACCCCCACGGCGGCGACGGCGGCACGTGCGGGCGCGAAGAAGTCGACATCATCGAACCCGCCGTGCGGCAGCTGAACCAGGAAGGCTTGCCCATCGCTGGACCGTTTCCTGCCGACACGATTTTCCTGAAGGCGCAGGCGGGCCAGTTCCAGGCAATTGTCACGATGTACCACGACCAGGGGCAGATCGCGATCAAGCTGCTGGGCTTTTCGCGCGGGGTCACCGTGCAGGGTGGCCTGCCCATCCCCATCACCACGCCGGCGCACGGCACGGCGTATGACATCGCCGGCCAGGGCCGCGCCAACGTGGACGCTACCTGGCAGGCGTTTCTGATTGCGTGCCGTATGGGTGCGTCCACGGGTGTGTCGCACCGAGCTTCCCTTGTTTGAACAGGATCACACCATGAAAATCAAATCCGTCCGCGCCCGCGTTTTCGAATGGACCGGCAAGACCGTGCCGCCGCAAGGCAACTTCTGCTCCAACGCCATGGACCTGGTGCCCTCGCGCGAGGAAACCATGAGCACCTTCCGCTTTCATGGCTGGACGGTGGTGGAAGTGGAAACGGACGACGGCATCGTCGGGCTGGGCAACGTGGCGCTGGCGCCGCGCGTGGCCAAAGCCATCATCGACCAGTACCTGGCGCCGCTGGTGGTGGGGCAGGACCCCTGGGACTATGAATTCCTGTGGCAGCGCATGTACCGCGCCACGCACGCGTGGGGCCGCAAGGGCGTAACCATGGCGGCGATTTCGGGCGTGGACCTGGCCATCTGGGACATCCTGGGCAAGTCGGTGGGCAAGCCCGTGTTCAAGCTGCTGGGCGGGCGTACCAAGGAGAAGATTCCGGTCTATTACTCCAAGCTGTACCGCACCGATCTGAAAGCCATGCAAGACGAAGCGCAGACCTATCTGGACCAGGGCTTTACCGCGTTCAAGATGCGCTTTGGCTACGGCCCGGCGCACTTGCAAAAGGGCGTGGTTGAAAACCTGAAGTCGGTCCAAGCCATTCGTGAAGTCATCGGCTACGACACCGACCTGATGCTGGAATGCTATATGGGCTGGACGCTGGAATACGCCAAGCGCATCCTGCCCAAGCTTGAAAAATTTGAGCCGCGCTGGCTGGAAGAGCCCGTCATTGCCGACGATATCGACGGCTACGCCGAATTGAACCAGCTGACCTCGATTCCGATCTCGGGCGGCGAACACGAATTTTCGCTGTACGGATTCAAGCAATTGCTGGACCGGAAGGCGGTGTCGGTGGTGCAGTACGACACCAACCGCGTGGGCGGTATCACGGCGGCGCACAAGATCAACGCGCTGTGCGAAGCGTATAGCGTGCCGGTCATTCCGCACGCCGGCCAGATGCACAACTATCACCTGACGATGAGCACGCTGGCCTCGCCCATGAGCGAGTACTTTCCGATGTTCGACGTGGAAGTGGGCAACGAACTGTTCTACTACATCTTCGACGGCGAGCCCGTCGCCAAGGAAGGCTTCATCGACCTGGACGACAACAAGCCGGGCCTGGGGCTGACCTTGAAAACCGAATACCTCAACGATTTCAACATCATCGAGTAGGCCGCCATGACTGCCATATCCCAGGCGCCGCGCTATCGCGGCATCTTCCCGGTAGTGCCCACCACGTTCACGGAATCAGGCGAGCTGGACCTGCCCAGCCAGAAGCGCGCAGTGGATTTCATGATCGATTCCGGCGTGGACGGCCTGTGCATCCTGGCCAATTTCTCGGAGCAGTTCGTGTTGTCGGACGATGAACGCGAAGTGCTGACGCGAACCATCCTGGAACACGTGGCCGGCCGCGTGCCGGTGATTGTGACGACCACGCACTTCGGCACGCGCGTGTGCGCGGCGCGCAGCCGCCGCGCGCAAGAGCAGGGCGCGGCCATGCTGATGATCATGCCGCCGTATCACGGCGCCACGATCCGGGTGCCCGAGGCGCAAATCGAAGGGTTCTTCCAGCAGGTGTCGGACGCGGTGGACATTCCCATCATGATCCAGGATGCCCCGGTGGCCGGCACGCCGCTGTCCGCCGCGCTGCTGGCCAGGATGGCGCGCGAAATCGAACAGGTGTCGTACTTCAAGATCGAAACGGCGGGCGCGGCCTCGAAGCTGCGCGACCTGATTGCGCTGGGCGGCGCAGCGGTGGAAGGGCCCTGGGATGGCGAAGAAGCCATCACGTTGCTGCCGGACCTGGACGCGGGCGCCACCGGGTCGATGACGGGCGGCGGCTTTGCCGACGGCATCCGCCCCATCATCGAGGCGCACCGGGACGGCCGGCGCGACGAGGCCTACCGGCTGTACGAACGCTGGCTGCCGCTGATCAACTACGAAAACCGCCAGGGCGGCATCCTGACGGCCAAGGCGCTGATGAAGGCGGGCGGCGTGATCGATTGCGACGCGCCCCGGCATCCGTTTCCGCCGATGCGCGACGACGTGCGCCAGGGCCTGCTGGAAACGGCGCGGCGGCTGGAGCCGCTGGTGTTGCGCTGGGGGCGGTAACGGGCTTGTCTTCGAAGGGCGGCTGCGTCGCCCGTGCGCGCATCGCGCGGCCCCGGCCCGGCCTCGCCGCCGGGGCCAAACACAGCGTTCCACCACGTCGACCAAGCGGCGCCAGGGTAACGAGTAAAATTCCCGGCTATCGATCACGTTGGGGGCTCGTGTGCAGCCGGTTATATCAGTTCAAGGTTTATCCAAGCGATACGCCTCGGGATTCCAGGCGCTCAAGGGCGTCAACCTGGAAATCCAGCGCGGCGAGATCTTCGCCTTGCTCGGGCCGAACGGCGCGGGCAAGACGACGCTGATCAGCATCATCTGTGGCATCGTCAACCCGTCCGACGGACGGGTGCTGGCCGATGGCCATGACATCGTGTCGGACTTTCGCGCCGCGCGTTCCAAAATCGGGCTGGTGCCCCAGGAAATTTCCACCGACGCGTTTGAAAGCGTCTGGAACACCGTTACCTTCAGCCGTGGCCTGTTCGGCAAGCCGGCCAACCCGGCCTATATCGAAAAGGTGTTGCGCGACCTGTCGCTGTGGGACAAGAAGGACAGCCGCATCATGGCCTTGTCCGGCGGCATGAAGCGCCGCGTGATGATCGCCAAGGCCTTGTCGCACGAGCCGGCCATCCTGTTCCTGGACGAGCCCACGGCGGGCGTGGACGTCGAGCTGCGCCGGGGCATGTGGGAAATGGTGCGGCGCCTGCGCGAAAGCGGCGTCACCATCATCCTGACCACGCACTACATCGAAGAAGCCCAGGAAATGGCCGACCGCATCGGCGTGATCCGCAAGGGCGAGATCATCCTGGTGGAAGAAAAGAACGCGCTGATGGCCAAGCTGGGCAAGCGCCAACTGACGCTGACGTTGACGGCGCCGCTGCCCGGCATCCCGACGGCGCTGGACGCCTATCAGCTGGACTTGTCCGCCGATGGCTATCAACTGGTCTACACCTACGACAACCAGGGCGGCGGGCAGATTTCGCAATTGCTGCAGGACCTGAGCCGGCTTCAGATTGAATTCACTGACCTGAATTCGTCGGAAAGCTCGCTTGAGGATATCTTTGTCAGCCTGGTACACGGTCAATCATGAACTTCTACGCCATTCGCGCTATCTACCTGTTTGAAATGGCCCGTGCCTGGCGCACGCTGATGCAAAGCGTGCTGTCGCCCGTGATCTCCACGTCGCTGTATTTCGTGGTGTTCGGGTCCGCCATCGGTTCGCACATGGTCGAGATCGACGGGGTCAGCTACGGCGCCTTCATCGTGCCGGGCATGATCATGCTGTCGCTGTTGACGCAAAGCATCGCCAACGCGTCCTTTGGCATCTATATGCCGCGCTTTTCCGGCACCATCTACGAAATCCATTCGGCGCCCATCTCCTACGTGGAAATCGTCATGGGGTATGTGGGGGCGGCCGCCAGCAAGTCCATCATCCTGGGGCTGATCATGCTGGCCACGGCGCGCCTGTTCGTGTCGTTCGACATCGCGCACCCCATCTGGATGCTGGGCTTTCTGGTGTTGACGGCGGTGACGTTCAGCCTGTTCGGCTTCATCATCGGCGTCTGGGCCGATGGGTTCGAGAAGCTGCAAATCATTCCGCTGATGATCGTCACGCCGTTGACGTTCCTGGGCGGCACCTTCTATTCCATCAAGATGCTGCCGCCGTTCTGGCAGACCGCCACGCTGTTCAACCCCGTGGTCTACCTGGTCAGCGGCTTTCGCTGGGCGTTCTACGGCGTGTCGGACGTCAGCGTCGGCGTCAGCGTGGGCATGACGCTGGTGTTCCTGCTGGCCTGTCTGATCGGCGTGCGCTGGATCTTCAAGACGGGTTATCGCCTGAAGACGTAATCAAACGGTCGGGACGGTCCCAACCGTCCCGACCGATCAGCTCGATCAGCTCGATCAGCCAGCAACGGCCGGCGCACGGCGCGCCAGGCCGTCGAAGGCATCCAGCAACTGCTCGCGCCAGGCATACACCGGGTCGTCGGCCTCCAGCAGTTCCAGCGTGCTGGTGCAGCGCGCCCACATGAACATGCCAAAGACTGCGTAGTCGGCATACCCGTGCTGCTCGCCCGACAGAAAAGCTTGCCGGGCCAAGGTGTGACGCAAGGGCAGCAGCGCAGCGCGCAGCGCACCGATCTGCTCGTCGTAACCCGCCGGCAGGTCTTCCAGACGGCCAAAGCGCTTTTCGCGCGAGGCGCGGAAATAGTCCTTGTCTTTCTCGTGGATCAGCCCGTGGATGGCCGGCAGCAGCAAGCGCGCCAGCACGGGCACCAAGGTGGTGTCGGCCCAGGCGTTCGCAAACAGGCTGACCGCGCGCCCGCCCGCGCCGTTAAATAGCGAGGGCCGCTCGGGGAACGTGTCTTCCAGATAGCAGGCAATGCGCCACGAATCGCTGACCACGTGTTCGCCGTGCACCAGCACGGGCACCAGCTTCTGGCCGGAAAAATCGATGGCTTCCTTTTCCGTGAAACGCCAGGGCACGGTCTTGGCCGACAGGCCTTTGTGCGCCAGCGCCATGTGCGTTTTCCAGCAGTGCGGGCTGAAGCGCAGCGACTCGTCCGCGCCAGCCAGGTCATACAGGGTGATGTCCGGGGTCAAGATGCCGTGCTCCTTGCCGAGTGGGTCGAATGCAAACCGGCTGCCAGGATACTGCTTTGCGCCCGTGCGGGAAACGTCAAGGAAAAGCGCCAATGAAGAGCGCCAATGAAGAGTGCCAAAGAAAAGCGCCAAAGAAAAGCGCCAAAGAAAAGCGCCAATGAAAAGCGCCAATGAAAAGCGCCAATGAAAAGCGCCACGCGCCCAAGGGACGCGTGGCGCAGGCCGGACAATCCCCGGTCCAGCCTTGCCCTACTTTGGTTGCCCTACTTGGGCGCGCCTTTGCTCATGCTCATCACCCGCTGCTTGAGCTGCGGATTCTGTTGCACGGCTTGGCCGATCCCGTTGAATTCTTCCACCGTCAGACCGTCGGCGCGCACCAGTTGCACCATCTTGGCGTCGGCTTCTTGCACGACCTTCTGCTTGGCGTCATCGGTCTTGGCGGCGTCGACCTTCGGGCGGTATTCGTCAACCACGCCCGAGACCTTTTGCGATGCCGATGCGAAGCGCTGCAATTGCTGGTCGGTGGGTTGCGTGATGGCGGGGGCCATCTGCGGTTGCGCCGGCGGCTGGCTGGCGTTTTGCGCCATGGCCGCTGCACCGGACAGCGCCGTCGACAAGATGGCGGCGGATAGGAATGCGTATTTGGAACGCTGCATGAAACCTCCGTGTTCCGGTTAATGTCCGACCATGATGACGACCACAACCGCCATGGGACAAGTTTCGCGATGTGTTTTCCTGTGTCGGCAGGACACGATGGCGGGCAGCCTGTCAGGAGGGGGGCCGGGGGGGCGGTTCGGAAACGTTTTGCGTGGTTTCGTAGTCGCTGCTGGCCGCGATGTTTCCGCAGGTGTGCCGGTTTTCCGCCGAAGGCGGTGCTGGCGTCGCGGCGCGCGGTGCCGTCACATCAGCAGCATGGCCAGCATCACCAACACCAGCAACGCGATGTAGACGCGCGCATGCAGGCGGTCGGGCAGGCGCGGAATCAGCGGCGCCGCCAGGCGGATGCCCAGTAGCGCGCCCAGCGCCAGCACGGCGAAGGCCAGCAGGTCGACATAGCCGACGATCCAGGGCGCAAGCGGCGCGGGCAGATCGCGCGCCGCCGCCATGTAGGCCACGGTGCCGACAATGGCGACGGGTATCGTCAACGGGTTGGCCATGGCCGCCGCCTTGGCCATCGGCAGGCCGCGCCGACGCAGCAAGGGCACCGTCATCACGCTGCCGCCCACGCCCAGGAACGTGGCCACGATGCCGATCACCACGCCGCCGCCCATCACCACGCCTGGGCTCAACGGCACCGCGTCCGCCCCGTCGGCTTGCGCCAGGAACCCCTGGCGCAGCAGGCAGTCCAGAATCGTCACCGCCAGGTAGGCCACGAAGGCCCAGCGCACCAGCGTGCCGCTGGCGTGCGTGGCGGCCAACGCGCCCACCAATGCGCCCACCGCGATGTACCCCGCCAGAGGCCAGATATAGGCCCGCACAAGGTTGCCCGCGCGTTGCTGGCGGCGCGTGGCGGCGATGGCGTTGACGACCATGACGCAGGTTGAGGTGGCCACGGCAATGTGCATGGCCGACGCCCCGACGGCGTCGTCCGCGCCATGCGCGGCGGTCAACACGCCATACAACACCGGCACCACGACAAAGCCGCCGCCAAAGCCGAACAGCACGGTGGTGACGCCGCTGGCGCAGCCAAAGAAAGCCAGTATCAGGTAGAGCATCGGACGGGTCCAGGTTGGGAAGTCGTCACGATACGAAAGGCTGTGGTGGCCGGCTTTCGTGCTTTGGACAATAATGTTTGCGTTTCGGCCAAGCCGGTGCCGGGCAGCACATTTCCCGACCCGCACTTCAGCCCCGCACTTCAGCCCCCTCTCTTCCACCGCACGCTCCCACCCCACGCTCCCGCCATGCGCAATACGCACATCGACCGCTACGATCAGCTGGACCGCGCCGTGGTTGCCATCGGCAATGACTATCCGACCGGCCATATGCTGCCCGCGCATTCGCACCGGCGCGCGCAACTGCTGTACGGCGCGACCGGCGTGATGCAGGTGTCCACACGCGATGGCAACTGGGTGGTGCCGCCCCAGCGCGCGGTGTGGATTCCGGCAGGGGTGACGCATCAGGTGCGCATGCTGGAGGTCAGCACGCGTAGCGCGTATATCGAGCCAGATGCCGCGCGGGCAGGGCGCCAGGCCTGCGAGGTGATCGAGGTGTCTGCGCTGCTGCGGCAGCTGTTGCTGGAAGCGGTGGACATGCCCGCTGCGTATGCGTCAGACGGGCGTGATGGCGCGCTAGCAGCCTTGCTGCTGCATGAAATCGACCGTGCGCCGGTGTTGCCGCTGCACATTCCGCTGCCTCGCGACAAGAAGCTGGCGCCGCTGTGCCGCGCCTTTATCGCCGCGCCGGATGCGCGCACGCCGCCCGACGCATGGGCCGCGCGCCTGCACATGAGCCCGCGCACCTTCAGCCGCTATTTCCGCCGCCAAACGGGCATGACGTTTTCCGAATGGCGCCAACGCGCCTGCGTGGTGCTGGCGCTGGCAAGGCTGGCTGCGGGCGGGGCCGTCACCACCATTGCACTGGACTTCGGCTACCAAAGCCCTGCGGCGTTTTCAACGATGTTCCGGCGCGTGCTGGGCCAATCGCCCACGGACTACTTGCGCGGCCGGTAGCAGCCTGCGGCCTGCCCGTCACGCCGCGTACCAGAGCACCGCGAAGAAGTGGCACACGGTGCCCGCCAGCACGAATAGATGCCAGATGAAGTGACCGTAGCGCCAACGGTTGTCGAACACGAAGAACACGACGCCGCCGGTATACGCCAGACCGCCCGCCACCAACCAGCCCAGCCCGCCCGTGGGCACGCTTTCGATCAGCGGCTTGATGGCAATGACCACCAGCCAGCCCATCGCCAGGTACAGCCCGGTGGACAGCGCCGGCCGGTTCAAGCGTTTGCTGGCTTTCAGGCCCACGCCCAGCAAGGCCATGGACCAGACCAGGCCGAACAGCGTCCACCCCCACGGTCCGCGCAGCGCGCCCAGCGCAAACGGCGTGTACGTACCGGCGATCAGCAGGTAGATGGCCGAATGGTCCAGGACGTTGAAAATCTGCTTGGCGCGGCACAGCGGCAGCGCGTGATAGATGGTGGACGCCAGGTACAACAGGCACATCGACGCCGCGAACACCGCGGCCGCCGCGATGAAGGCCGCGTCGCCCTGGCGCACGGCGGCCACGATCAAAATGGGCGCCGCGGCCAGGGCGCCTAGCGCGCCGATCCCGTGGCTGATGGTGTTGGCGATTTCTTCGCCCAGGGTCTGGGGTCTGTCATTGGGAAACATGGTGCGTCTGGTGAATGCGTGATACGTGATGGGGGTTGCAAGGTCATCACCTTAAGCGCTTTGCGCGCCAGGCTCAACGCCACGGCGGCGTTCAGTCGGTCGCAAACCCGCACCGCTTTGATTTTCAACAATAGGCGCTGCCCCGCTCAGGACAAAAGGGTGGGAGCGCTGGTTACCCTGTGATACATTTCCTGCGGCTGTTTTACCGACACCTTTTGATTGAGTTCTACCGCCCGCAGAGGCGGCCACGTTCTTTTTTCTGGGCTCGCACCCGCGCTCGCGCAGTCGCGCAAGACGCAACGGATATCCTTACCGATCTGACCATCGCCGTCGCGCTGGTGGCCTGTGCGCCATGGCGACAGGTGGCCCCGGCTACGCCGGGAAGGTTCAAGCAGGTTTACTGGCCGAGGCCTACCAATGGCGCGCAGTTTTTCCAATCTGTTTTTCAAAGCCGCAAAGAAGATCAGCAAGCTACAGCGCACGGCGCTGCGCATGGCATCGCCCAAGCCCGCCAGAAAGCGCGCCACCACCCCACGCAAGACCGCTACCAAGACCGCTACCAAGACCGCGTCTTCCGCTGCCGCGACCCGTCAGCCCGCGACCCCATCGCTGGGCAACGGGCGCTGGGAAGGCACGCGTCAATTTTCCGACGGCAAGGGGCGGCAGCTGACGTTTGCGCGTTACACCCCGGCCGGGGCCGCGCCGGCAGGCATGCCGGTTGTGGTGATGCTGCACGGTTGCCGGCAGACCGCGCTGGCTTTCGCGCGCGGTACGCGCATGAACCAATGGGCGGACGCCGGCGGCTTCATGGTGCTGTACCCGCAGCAATCCATGACGCGTCAGGTGCAGCGTTGCTGGCGCTGGTTCCAACCCGATGACGCCCATGGCGGCGCCGAGGCAGACCTGATTGCGGCGTTGATCGAATCAGAAGTGGCGCGGCATGGGCTGGATGCCGAACGCGTGTATGTGGCCGGCCTGTCCGCGGGCGCCGGCATGGCGGCGCTGGTGGCGCTGCGGCACCCGTCGTTGATCGCTGCCGTGGCCATGCATTCCGGTCCGGTGGTGGGCGACGCCCATAGTGCTGCCGCCGGCATCAGCACCATGCGGCGCGGCTCGCTCAAGCCGTTGCCGTCGCTGGTGCGTGACGTGGCGGACCCCGCTGCGTTCGAACTGGGCATGCCCGCGCTGATCCTGCACGGCCAGCTGGACCCGGCGGTGGCCCCGCGCAACGCCAAGCAATTGTTCGAGCAGTTTCGCACCTTGAACCACCCGCGCCCCGAGGACATGCCCATCGAGCGTGTGCTGGGTTTAGGGTCCGAGAAGGCCTATCGCCGCGTGGACCTTACGCGGGGACGCAAGACGGTGCTGCGCCTGTGCGAGATCACGCGGCTGGAACACGCCTGGAGCGGCGGCGATCCGTCGGTGAAGTACCACGCCCGCAACGGCCCGGATGCGTCGGCGTTGGTGTGGCGGTTTTTTCAGGGACTGCGGCGCGTGGGTGCGGGCGAACCGGGGGCCGGGGCCTGAGCTGGCAGTGAGCGCGGACGCGGACTGGGACCCAGGCCAGCTCCCGACCCAGATCCGGACCCGACCCGGGACTTGGACCCGACCCAGAACGTGGACCCGACCCAGGACGTGGACCCGACCCAGGAAGTGGACCCGGCTACCGATTGTTCGCCGATTGGGAACGGATATGTCGACCCGGCGCGTCATGGCGATGGCTCGTCGCGGCGGTAACATCGCCGCATCCCCGGTTGGCGCTGCATTGACGCAGCCGCCGGCCAGGACCCAACTGGAACTTCTGCCATGACTCTTTCTGTTTACCAGGCCTCCGTGCCTGTCTTCATCCGCGGCATGACCGTGCTGGCCACGCTGCTTGAAAAAGCGGCCGCGCATGCCCAGGCCGCCGGCATCGACCCCGCTGAACTCGTCAACGCCCGCCTGGCGCCCGACATGTACCCGCTGTCCGGCCAGATCCAACGCGCCAGCGACGCCGCCAAATTCGCGGTGCAGCGCCTGTCGCAAGGTCAGGCGCCCAAGTTCGCCGACGAAGAAAAGACCCTGGAAGAGTTGCAGCAGCGCATCGCCAACACCATCGCCTACCTGCAAAGCGTGACGGCCGAACAGGTGGAAGGCGCCGAAGACCGGCAGATCGTCGTCAACTTTGGCGACTTCAAACCGGAATTTCGCGGCGATACCTACCTGCTGACCTTCGCGCTGCCCAACTTCTACTTCCACGTGACGACCGCTTACGACATCCTGCGCCACGCCGGCGTGAAGATCGGCAAGCTGGACTTCCTGGGTCCGTATTCGCAGTAAGCGGATGTTGACGTTGCCAGGAAGGGCGGGGCCGTCAGGCGGGTCAGTCGGCGTTGCCGCAGCCTGACATCTCGCCCATCTTGGCCATGTTCTGCTGGATTTCCTCGGGCGTGTAGTCGAACTGGTGCGTGGCGATCGACCAGCGGTGGCCGAACGGATCGATCACCTGGCCGTAGCGGTCGCCCCAGAACATGTCGGCCACCGGCATCGCCACGGTGGCGCCGGCATCCACCGCCTGTTTGAACGAGGCGTCCACGTCCTTGACGTACAGATGCAACGTTACCGGTGAGCCCTTCAGCGCCTTCGGGCCCAGGCTGCCCCACTGAGGAAAATCGTCCATCAGCATCAGCACCGAATCGCCGATACGGATGGCGGCGTGCATGACCTTGCCTTCCGGCCCGGGCATGCGCGCCAGTTCTTCCGCGCCGAAGGCTTTTTTGTAGAAGGCGATGGCGTCGGACGCGCCCTCGCAAACGATGTGCGCGGTCAGCGTGTGCATGCCGGCGGGAATGGGCGTGGTTGCGGGCGTAGCCATGATGCGTCTCCAAAATCGGTGTTGGGTTGGGGGGACAGGCCGTAGGCCCTGTCCCTGCCCATACGACGAACGGGCGGCGCCGATATCGACACGCCCCACGGTTTTTATTTTGCTACCAGCGTGCTGAATCCGCCCCAGCACATGCGTTTGAAATCGAACACGCCTTCGCAGCACGTGTTGGCCAGACGGGGGTCGGCCATCACCAGCGCGTTGATCCGGTCGCGTTCGGCCTTGCTGGCGTACACGATCCAGGCAAACACCACGGTTTCGTCGTCCTTGGCGCTGGCCGCTTCCCTGAACGACCGAAAGGTTTCGCTGGCCAGGTCATCGGCCACGCCTTCTCGGTAATCCAGCGCGCCGTGCTCCAGCCAGACCGCCTTGGCCTGGTCCGCCATCTGCTGGTAGGCCGGCACGTTCGCCTTGGGCACCGGCAGCAAAAAACCATCTATGTATTCCTGCATCGCACACTCCTCGGGTTGCTGTTGTTGTGTGGGATTCGGCATGCCCGCTGGTCACGCCGCGTCCACCCGGCACGAGCGGCCGGTAGACGCCACTTTATCGGGATCGCCGGCGCTTTCAGATAGGGGATTGCGACATTCTTGCGGGTGGATTGCGACAGCGCTCGGGCGTATGCTTACCGACATGAAAAACGTCGCTTTCCTGCTGCCGACGGGCACCAATATTGCGTCCCTGGAAACGGCGCGCCACGGCTTCCAGGTGGCCAACGCCTACCTGGTCGCGCAAGGCCGCGAACCGCAATTCCACGTGTGCACGCTGGCGTTGACGCGCGAGGTCAGCCTGGACGACGGGCGTATCAAGGTGCTGGCGGACCAGGTGCTGGCCGATGCGCCGCGTATCGATATCTGCATCGCGCCGCCCCTGCTGGGCGCGGTGCCCGATGTGGTGCTGTCCAACCGCGAGCTGATCGATTGGCTGGCAAGCCACCATCGCGCCGGTGGCGAAGTGGCCAGCCTGTGCATGGGAGCCGCCTTGCTGGCGGCGGGCGGCGTGCTGGACGGGCAGCAGGCGGTGGTGCATTGGGTGGCGCAAAATCTGTACGCCAGCCTGTTTCCCAACGTCCACTGGATCAGCGATCGCGTGGTGATGGCCGAAAACGGTGTCTATACCAGCGGCGGCGCGTTTTCCGCCGCGCATCTGGTGCTGCACCTGATCGAAAAATACACCGACCGCGATACCGCCATCTGGTGCGCCAAATACTTCCAGCTGGACTGGAGCCGCCAGAGCCAGCTGCCGTTCGCCGTGTTCATGGGCCAGAAGGCGCATGCCGACGAGGTCGTGCGCGCGGTGCAGAGCTACATCGAACGTTGCTACACCGAAAAGATCACCGTTGAATCCCTGGCCGAGCGCCACGCGATGGGACGGCGCACGCTGGAACGGCGCTTTCGCCAGGCGACGGGCAACAGCATCGTGCAGTACCTGCAACGCGTGCGGGTGGAAGCTGCCAAGAAGCGGCTGGAAACGTCGCGCAAAAGCGTGGCCGAAGTCATGTATGAAGTGGGCTACAACGACACGAAAGCGTTTCGCGACATCTTCAGCAAGCACTGCGGGATGTCGCCCGTCGGGTATCGGGACCGCTATCAATAGGACGTCGAAGAATTCGCTATGGCACTGGCAAAAGTGCTGGCCGAACTCCCCCCGAAAATAAGATTTCTACTACAGCTATTGGCGCGCCACCGGCCTATCCTTGACACGTCGCGGCCTGATCCCAGGCCAGGAGGGCGAGTCAAGATGAGCATCAGCGTGACGCCAGGCGATCCCCGCTACAAGACCTTGAAAAAGGGCTTCAACCTACGCTGGCCCGCGCGGCCCAGCCATGCGGCCACGCGCATCGAACTATGCGAAACCCCGGCCCAGGCGGCGACAGCGCTGGGCCGTATCGTTGCCGAGGGCAAGCGCCCCACGATACGCAGCGGCGGCCATTGCTACGAAGACTTTGTCTCCAACAATCCCGGCGGCGTCATCCTGGACCTCAGCCTGCTGGACCGCGTGCCGTCCTCGGATGGCCTGCTGCGTGTGGCGGCCGGTTCGCAAAACTGGAATGGCGATCAAGACCTCTACAAGCGTCACGGCGTGTCGCTACCCGGCGGGTCGTGCTACTCGGTTGGCGCGGGCGGCCATATCAGCGGCGGCGGGTATGGGCTGCTGTCGCGCCTGCAAGGGCTGGCCTGCGACTGGTTAAGCGCGGTCGATATCCTGACCGTGGACGCCCACGGCAATGTCGTGCCACGCACCGCCAGCGCCACCCAAGATGCCGACCTGTTCCGCGCATGCCGGGGCGGTGGTGGCGGCAATTTCGGCGTGATCACCAGCTATGGTTTTGCCGCCTTGCCCCGCGCCCCGCGCGAAGTGGCCATCGCCACCGTCGCATTCGACTGGGCGGGCATGACGCCCGGGCGCTTTGCGCAGTTGCTGGATATCTACGGCAGCTACTGGAACACGCGCGGCCGCGACGCCGATACCTGGGGCATGTTCTCGCTGCTGAAACTGACGCATCGCTCCGCCGGGCAGATTGTCATGATCGTGCAGTTCTGCAACCCCGACGGCACCTGCCAGGACCTGACCGTGCTGCAAGATTTCCTGGATCGCTTTCGCCCTTGCGCACCGGTGGCCGCGCGCGCCACCACGCCCGGCTTGCCACGTCCGCGCGCGGGCGGCGACCTGCTTTGCAGCGAACCGCATACGGTCATTCGCCATGACTGGCTGGTGGCCACGCAAACGCTTAACGGCTCGGGGCCGAATCAGCGCGGCAAATACAAATCCGCCTACATGAAGCGCAATTTCACGGCGCACGAAGCCGCGCGTATCCATGCCCACCTGACGCGCGACGTCCCCGGCGCCGACCTGCGCCAATCGCTGTTGCAGGTGGATTCGTACGGGGGCGCCGTCAACCAGCCGGATCGCCTGCGCGACACCGCCGTGCACCAGCGGGCGTCGATCATGAAGCTGCAATACCAAACGTACTGGACGCACGCCGACCACGACGCCCTGCACGTACGCTGGATGGCGGATTTCTATCGCGACGTATATGCCGACCCGGCAGCCCGGCCCGACCACGCCGGCACCCCGTTTCCCGGCGACCGCTACGAAGGGTGCTACATCAACTACCCCGACAGCGACATGCTGGCGTACCCCTTCTGGCCACGGTTGTACTACGGCGACGGCGGGCTTTATCCTTTCCTGCAAGAGGTCAAGCGCCGCTACGATCCCAACAACGTTTTTCACCACGCGATGTCGGTGCGCCCGTCATGACGCGCCGCCCGCCTTGCCGGACTTCGCCATGAATTCCCTATCCAGCGCACCCCGCCGATCCTTCATCCAGTTCGCCGGAAGCTTGTCCGCAGCCGGCGCGGCAGGCCCCTGGCTGTCGGCCATGGGCGCCGCCACCGCGCGCGCCGACCCCCGCTACGCCTATGTGGGCACCTATACCCGCGATGCGCCCGGGGGCACGGCCGGCGGGCCGCCATCGCGCGGCATACACGCCTATGCCCTGCGTCCGCAGGGCGGCTGGCATCTGATCCAGGTGATGGAAAGCGACAACCCGTCGTACTTGGCCGTGCACCCCACGCAGCGCTTTCTCTACGCCATCAACGAGATCGATCAATGGGAAGGCCTGGCCCGAGGCACCGCCGAATCCTATGCGATCGACCCGGCTGACGGCAGCCTGCGCTTCCTGAACCGGCAGCCCCTGTCGCTATCCAGCACCGCGCCCGCGTTCCTTGCCGTATCGCCAGACGGCCGCTACCTGGTCACGGCGCAATACGGGGGCGGCACGTACAACGTGTTGCCCATCCAGGCCGACGGCGCGTTGGGTGAAGTGTCGGGCATCGTCAAGGAAACCGGCTCGGGGCCGCGCCCCGAACAGCAATCCGCGCATCCGCACATGGTGCTGTTCGACTCCACCGGCCAGCGCGTCCTGGCCACCGATCTGGGCAGCGATCGCATCAATCTGTTCACGTTCAAGGATGGCAATCTGTCGCTGTCCGAGCGCACGACGCTGCCCGCGGGCGGCGGGCCACGCCATCTTGCGCTGCACCCCGATGGCGCGCTGTTATACGTCTTGAACGAACTTGACGCCTCAATCGCGTGCTTCGGCTACGACGCCCACGCCGGCCGGGTGCTGGCGCAGCGCCACCTGGTCCCCGCCACACCGCCCGGATTCACCGGCGCGGGCAACGCGGCGGCGTTGCTTGTCCACCCGTCCGGCCGCTTCTTGTACGCCTCTACCCGCCGCGTCGACAACGACCACGCGCAAGCCGACAGCATCGCCGTCTTCGCCGTTGCCAAGGATGGCGCATTACGCCGCGTACAAACCTGGGCCGAAGGGCTGCGCTTCCCCCGCGCACTTACCCTGGCGCCAGACGGCGGCAGCCTGTACGCGCTGAACCAAAAGGGCGACTCCATCCTGCGCCTGCGCATCGATGCGGCAACAGGGCAGCTAAGCGACATGGAAGTGGCAGCGCAGACGCCAACACCGGTATGCCTGGTGTTTGCATAGGCGGGGCAACCGCGGGCGATCTTGATAGCCGGCGCAACAGGCCACTTTGAAGCCCCTTTGAAGCCACTCGGGCACCCACTCGGAAACCACTCGGAAACCCCTCGGAAACCCCTCGGGAACCCCTCGGGAACCCCCTCGGGAACCCCTCGGCCAGCCCGCCGTCGAACCTTGCATGACCGTTAATCCTGTATTGCGCTTCCTCTGGCGCCTCGTCATCCTGGGCTTATTTGTCTGGCTTGCTGCGTGGGCGTGGCCCCGCCTGCCCGACGCCGCACGCGCACCGTGGCATATGGCGCGGCTGGCCTGGCAACAAGCCCCGTCATCCTTGCCCGTACCGGTACAGGGCGTGTCCGCCAGACGCTTGACCGACACTTGGGGCGCGGCCCGGTCCGGCGGCCGCCAACACGAAGGCATCGACATCTTTGCCGCGCGCGGCACGCCTGTGCTGTCCACCACGGAAGGCGTGGTCATGCAGGTTGGCACGAACAACCTGGGCGGCCAGGTCGTGTGGGTGCTCGGGCCCGGACGCCAGCGCCATTACTACGCGCACCTGGATGGCTACGCCGATATTGAACGGGGGCAGCTGGTGGCCCCCGGAGACGTGCTGGGCTACGTCGGCAACACCGGCAACGCGCGAGGCACGCCGCCGCATTTGCATTACGGCATCTACGACGGCGGCGCGATCAACCCCTATACGCTGTTGGTGACGCCGGCAACGCCGCCCTGACGCTTTGCGCAAGCACCTGCGCCGTCGCGGCTGACAACGTCCACCCCAGGTGTCCGTGCCCCGTGTTGTAGAACACGCCCGGGCGTTTGCCCGGCCCCACGCGCGGCATCATGTTGGGGGTCATGGGGCGCAGGCCGCACCACGGCACGACGCGCGTGGTGTTGATGTTGGGGAAGTGTTTACGCGTCCAGTCGATCAGCGGCTGCACGCGTTCGGCACGAATGTCCATGTTGAAGCCGTTGAATTCCGCCGTACCCGCCACGCGAAAGCGGTCGCCCAGGCGGCTGGTGACGATCTTCGCGGCTTCGTCCAGCAGGCTGACGCGGGGCGCGGCGCCCTGGCTGTCGGCGTCGTCCAGGTGCACGCTGATCGAATAGCCCTTGACCGGATAGATGTTGATGGAATCTCCCAGCAGGCGGGCGAACTTTCTGCTGGCCGCGCCCGCGCATACGACGATGGCGTCCGCTTCGTGCCGTTCGCGCTGGGTGCCGCCGTCGCGGCGGATGTCCAGCACGTAAGGGCGGTCGTGGCGTTGGATGTTGTCGATGTCGGCATCGTGCACGAACGTGACGCCACGGCGTTCGCATGCCTGGGCCAGACCGCGCGTGAACTTGTGGATGTCGCCGGTGGCGTCCGATGGTGTGTAGAAACCGCCGTGGCATCCGGTTTGCATGGCGGGTTCGATGGCGCGCGCTTCGTCGGCGGTGACTGCGTAGCGGTCCAGGCCGCCGGCTTGCAGCAGCGCGTTGGAGCGATGCGCGGCCTTGAAGCTGTTGGCGTCGTGGTAGATGTGCAGGATGCCCCGGCGCTCCAGGTCGAAGTCGATGCCTTCCGCCTCGGCCATGTCGAACAGATGCCGGCGCGCTTCGATGGCCATGCGCGTGGTGGCGATGGTGTTGTCGCGGTAGTTGGGAATTTGCGCCATGAACTGCGCCAGCCACGAATACTTGTGCCAGCTGAAGCGGGGGTTCAGCAACAGCGGCGCGTTTTTGCGCAGCATCCAGCGTAGCCCTTTGATGATCGTGGCCGTGCTGTTCCAGACTTCGGCGTTGCTGGCGGATAGCTGGCCGCCGTTGGCATAGGACGTTTCCATGGCGGGATAGCGTTGGCGGTCGTAGACGGTGACCGCGTATCCCAGGTTCGACAGGGCATAGGCGGACGTGACGCCGGTGATACCGGCGCCAATGATGGCGATGCGGGGCATGGTGGCTCCAGACAGGGTGGCCGCGACCAATGTGGACGCGGCACCCCATCTGTCTTTGGTACCTGAGAGTTTCACCCGCGCGGGCGGCGGGTTCCCCTTCGGTGGGCGCGCACGGCGCCTCTCTCCAGATTGTCTATACGCGCGCAGTCCTGTTGCCTGAGAGTTTCCGGGGCGGTTGCTCCGTCGGCGCCGGCCGCCAGGGCCGGTCTCTTCTGCGCGGTTTTGAATCGACGGGGTAGAGAATAGCTAAGTTCATGTCGCATTTGCTTCAGGGTTAGTACTATGTCGCGTGCGCCGTTGGGCCGGCGTGAACCGAATAGGACGATAGGAATGAGTTTTCGCGCCGCGCGACGCACTGTTTTGCAAACGCTGGCCGTGATGGCCAGCGGCGCCCTGGTTTCGTTGGCGTCGGCCGAGCCGGTGGCCCCCGGCGCCGGCATCGACGACGCCGTGCATGCGGTAATGCGCGAGTACGACGTGGCGGGCCTGGCCATCGCCGTCACGCGCGAAGGGCGGCATGAATTTCGCAGCTATGGCGTGGCCTCGCTGCAAACGCACGCGCCCGTCAGCCGCGACACGCTGTTTGAGCTGGGCTCGATCAGCAAGACCTTTACCGCGACGCTGGCGACCTACGCCCAGGCGCTGGGCAAGCTGTCGCTGACCGACAGCCCGGCGCGCTTCGTGCCTGCCTTGCAAGGCACGGAATTTGGCAAGCTGACCCTGATCCACCTGGGCACGCACACGGGCGGCGGCTTCCCGCTGCAAGTGCCGGACACGGTGCGCGACGATGCCCAACTGATGGCCTACCTGTCGGCGTGGACGCCGCGCTACGCACCGGGCACCTACCGCACGTATGCCAACCCCAGCATTGGCATGCTGGGCGTGGTGGCGGCCAAGAGCCTGGGCCAGCCCTATGCGCAGGCCATGGAGAAGACGCTGTTGCCCAAACTGGGCCTGACCAACACCTATATCCACGTGCCCGCCGCCAAGATGGGCGACTACGCGCAGGGCTACAACAAACAGAACGCGCCGGTGCGTGTGAACCCGGGCGTGCTGGCCGACGAAGCCTACGGCGTCAAGACCAGCGCCAGCGACCTGATCCGCTTCGTGGACGCGAACATGGGCGTGGCGTCAGCGCCCGCGGAATTCGGCGCCAAGGCCGCCCGCGATGCGAAGGTCGCCAAGGCCGTCGTCAACGACGCCGTGCTATCCAAGGCCTTGGCCGATACGCATGTGGGCTACTACGACGTGGGTGGAATGACGCAGGACCTGGCCTGGGAACAACTGGCGTATCCGGTGACGCTCAAGGCGCTGTTGGCGGCCAATGCCGGCACGTTGAACAGCCAGAGCCACCCGGCCAAGGCCCTGACCCCGCCGCAGCCCCCGCGTGCCGATGTGTGGATCAACAAGACGGGTTCCACCAACGGCTTTGGCGCCTACGTGGCGTTTGTGCCGGCCAGGAAAATCGGCGTGGTGATCCTGGCGAATCGGAACATTCCGAACGACGCCCGCGTGCGGCTGGCGTATCGCATTCTTGAAGGGGAAACGGCGGCGGAAGCAAGAACGGATACGGGAACGGGAACGGATTCGGGATCGGCCCCGGAAACGCAATCCGAAGCCCGCGCGCAAGCGAACTGAAACAGGCAGAAGACAGTGGCAGGCGGAAGGCCGTCGCCGGCCCCTGTCAGCCGTCAAGCTTCCGTGCCCGCCGCCGTGTGGGCTCCATCAAAACGCGGCAATAGCCCCATGACCTCCAGCCTTTTGCACAGCTGTCCCAGGCGCTGCATCTTGTAGGCGTCCACATCCAGGTCGGCGTAGTCGTAGAAGCCCTTGCCATCGCGCAAGCCGTTGCGGCCTTGCTCCATGTTTTTGGCGATGACGTCGGGCGATGCAAAGCGTGGGCCGATCTGGGCTTCAAGGTAGCGCGATGCGTAGTACAGGATGTCGCCGCCGCCCCAGTCGATGAACTCCAACAGGCCCAGCACCGAAAACCGCAAGCCGAATCCCAGGCGCACGGCGGTGTCGATATCTTCGGCGCTGGCCACGCCTTCCTCGACCATGCGCGCGGCCTCGTTCATGGCCAGGGCCTGGATGCGTGGCACGATGTAGCCCGCCGTGGGCGCGCATTGCACGGGCGTCTTGCCGGTTTGGCGCAGCACGGCCAGCAACGCTTGCAGGGCGGCGTCGGCGGTGCGCGGCCCGGCGCTGACTTCGACTAGCGGAATCAGATAGGCGGGGTTGAGCCAGTGCGCGTTCAAAAAACGCTCGGGGCCTGGCATCAATTCGGCCAGCTCGGTCACCAGGAACGTGGACGTGGTTGACGCAATCACGGTGTCCGGCGCGCACACGCGGCCCAGCCAGGCGAAGGTGTCGCGCTTGGCGTCCAGGCGTTCCGGCACGGCTTCGAAGATGATGCGCGCGCGTTGCAGGTCGGCCACGGCGTCGTCGCGGCCGCACAGGCGCACGCGCTGCATGGCGGTGTCGGCCTGCTGGTCATCCAGCAGGCCAAGCCGGCTTAGCGTGCCCAATTCGCGCCGCAGGTTCGCCAGCACGCGCGCGTGGTGATCGGCTTGTTCCGCCTGAGTCCTGGGCTTGATGTCGACCAGTGTCACGGCGCGTCCCGCGTGGATGTACGACAGCGTGATGCCTTCCCCCATGCGCCCGGCGCCGATCACGCAGATTCTGTCTTCCATGGTCAGCATCCTTGTTTCAGCAATTCAGCCATGCCGGCGCGCGACAGGCGGTCCAGGCCGAGACTTTCCAGCGTGCGGCCCTCGGCGTAAAGATCGCGGCCGGTGATGGCGCCGGCAATGCTTAGCAAGCCTTGCGCCACCGGCGTCGGCACGCCCGCCCAGCGCCCCGTGGACACCAGCAAGGACAGGCCCAGCCGCGTGTCCTCAAGCATGTAGCGGTGCGTGTGCAGGTCGATGGCTTCACGCCAGTCGCCACTGTCGGTCAGCTTGCCGTGCGCGCCACGGCCGTACATCCATTCATCGCCTTCCGTGGCGTAGTGGTCGGCCAGCGGAAAGTGCGGCGCGGCATAGCCCAGCGCCTCGCGGATGGCGATGCGTTCGGCGTCCAGCGCGTCGGTAACGCGGCGGATTGATGGCTGGGTGCCTTCGTTGTGGATGTCCCACTTATCGAAATGCTCCAGGGGGCCCGCGTTCATCATGATGAGCGGCGGATGGATGATGGGGCCGGCGTTCATCAAGGCGCCCGCCAATCCGTCTTCGATGGGCTCGATGCTGGGGTAGACCTGGCCCAGCAACGCCAGCGCGTCGTCGGTCAGCCGGCTGGGGAACACGCCGGTGGGCAAGCGCGTGGCGTAGCCGCTGATGACGACCGTGTTGCCGTGTTTGCGCGCCAGGTAGGGCAGGGTGCCCGTCTCGGCAAAGGCCACGCGGGCGGGATTGCCGGCGTCCCGCTGCGCGCGCGCAAACAGGTAGCTGCCAAAGGTGCCGGGCGGCAGGAACACCACCTGCCCGTCCTGCAACAGCGGGGCCAGCATGGGCGCCAGCGCATCGTGCGTGGTCGAGGGCAGGGGGATGACGACCACCCGCGCGTCAGTCAGCGCGGCCTTCAGCGAGCCTTGCAGCGCCAGGTGGCCGGGACCCTGGCCCAACGGAACCTGGCGCGTGCCGCGATAGTCGGTGACAGTCAGCGCGCCAGCCTGTCGCAAACCGTCGAACGCGGCGTCGTCGCGGCGCCACCAGCACACCTCGTGTCCGTTTTCGGCAAGTTCGGCCGCGGCCGCGTAGCAGCCGTGGCCGCCGCCAATTACGCTGATTCGCATGATCAAGCTCCTTCTTTGAAGGCTTGATCCTAGCGGCGGCGTGGCGCCTGGGCTGCGCCAAACGCGCAAGCGCCGTTCCGATCCGGCAAGGGATTTGGGCAGCGCAGGCAGCGTGTCGCGGCCGCGCGGGCAGGGGACACCAGTGGCTGCTGGGGAGTGTGACGGCGCGTTAAGGGCGAGGCCGACGCAGCGTGTCCGACGGCAGGCAGCCGTAGCGCTTGCGGTAATGCGTGGCGAAATGGCCGAAGCTGCTGACGCCGTGGCGCAGCAGGATATCGGTCACGCTGTCGCCGCCGCGCGCCTGTTCCAGCGCGGCGTGCACCAGGGCCAGGCGGTGGTTGCGCACGTAGTCGCTGGGGCTTTGCTTGAGAAACTGCGTGAAGCCGTTTTGCAGCGTTCGCACCGACACGCCGCAGTGCGCCGCCAGGTCCGCCAATGAAATCGCTTCGTCGACATGGCTTTCGATGTAGTCGCGCGCGGCGCGCACATGCTGAGGCAGGGGCTGGCGGTGGTCGGCGCGCAACGCGTCGGAATAGTTGTGCGGCAGTTGGGTCAGCAGCAGCGCCAGCAGGTAGTCGGAAAAGCCGGCCGCAAGCGTCTGCGTGACGCCGTCAATGGCGGGGTGCTGATAAAGGCGGCATAGGTAGTCCAGTGTTTCGCGCACGGCGGCAAGGCCGGGGGAATCGGGCGGCGCTTCCAGGTCGAACACCAGCGCGTGCTTGATGGGGCGGTCCAGCAGGCGTTGCAATTGATGTTCCAGCGCTTGCCGCTCGACACGCAGGATCAGGTTGCGGCAGTCGCGGCCGATGCTGATCACGCTGGGTTCGGACGGCGACGAAATGGTGAGGCTGCCCGCTTGCATGGACGCACTGCGCTTGCCCAGCGTGACCAGGCCCGAGCCTTGCAGCGTGATGCGGATCAGGTAGTAGCTGGAGATGTCGCCCGCGTCGATTTCGACTTCGGCGCCGTAGTGCAGGTCAAATAGCGCCGCGTTGCCGAAGAACACGCCATACAGCCGCGATTGCAAGGGTTTGCCCTGAGCCACGCACATGCGGTGCGACCAGAGGTGCTGGCTGACCTGGTCCTTGACCTCGGCGGCGTTGCCCGAGTCCAGCAAGCAATGGCGGTTCAGCGGATAGGTGTCGTTGAACATGCTTTCCTGCGCGGTGGGAATAGTCGTTGCGCGCGGCGTATAGAGTCCCGCTGCGCAAAGACCTACAAACGATGGACAAGACTAAGGAAAACAAGGGAAAAACATGACTGACGCGACGCTGCCGCCACTGACGAAACGAAGCTACGCCTACGAGTGGTACGTCGTCGTGATATGCATGCTAGCGTACATATTTTCCTTCGTCGACAGACAGATCCTGGCGCTGATGATCGAACCCATCAAGCACGATCTGCAACTGTCCGACACGCAGTTCAGCCTGCTGCACGGCTTGGCGTTCTCGCTGTTCTACGCCGTCATGGGCATCCCCATCGCCTTGTTGGCCGACCGCTATTCGCGCCCGAAAATCATTGCCATCGGCGTGGCCTTCTGGAGCCTGGCCACTGCCGCCTGTGGCCTGTCGCGCAGCTTTGCGCACATGTTCCTGGCGCGCATCGGGGTGGGCGTGGGCGAGGCCGCCTTGTCACCCGCCACGTATTCCATGCTTAGCGATATGTTTCCGCGCGACAAGCTGGGCCGCGCCGTCGGCATCTATTCGATCGGCTCGTTCATTGGTGGCGGCATGGCGTTTTTGATCGGCGGCTATGTCATCAACCTGCTTAAAAGCGTGGACAGCGTGGTGGTGCCGTGGGTCGGCGCAATGCGGCCGTGGCAGGTCACGTTTTTCATCGTGGGCCTGCCGGGCCTGCTGGTGGCGCTGCTTATCCTGCTGACGGTGCGCGATCCGCAGCGCCTGGGCTTGCGCCGTAGCGCAGACGGCCACGCGCACAAGCCCACGGTGGGCGACACGTTCCGTTTCCTGGGCCGCCATCGCCGCACGTTCTTTTGCCACTACCTGGGCTTTTCGTTCTATGCCATGGTGCTGTTTGCCTTGTTGGGCTGGACGCCCGCCTTCTACATGCGCAAGTTCGGCATGTCGCCGGTGGATGTGGGGTACATGCTGGGTGTGGTGGTGCTGGTGGCCAATACGGCGGGCGTTTTTTGCGGCGGCTGGCTGATGGACGCGCTGGCCAAGCGCGGCTATCGCGATGCGCCGCTGCGGGCGGGCGTGATCGGGGCGGTCGGCATGGCGCTGCCCGCCGTGGCGTTCACGCAGGTGGACAGCTTGGCGGTGTCGGTGGGGCTGTTGCTGCCCGCGATGTTCTTTGCGTCCTTTCCCATGCCGACGTCCACGGCGGCCATGCAGATATTGCCGCCCAACCAGATCCGCGCGCAGGTGTCGGCGCTGTTCCTGTTGATCTCCAATTTGATCGGCCTGGGGCTGGGGACGACGGCGGTGGCTTTGTTGACCGATCGTCTGTTCAAGAATCCGGCGGCGGTCGGGCAGTCCTTATCGCTGCTGATTGGCGTGGCCACGGTGCTGTGCGTGTTGCTGCTGGCGGCGGGTTGCGCCAGCTATCGGCGCAGCCTGGGGCAAGAGGAAGGGCGCGCGGAAAACGGGGTCGGAACTGTGCTGTCGCCCCGGCCCCGTTAAAACTGTTTCAAGGGATCACGCCGGGCAAGCGGGATTCGCCAGCCGCCCCCTTCCTGGCCGATAATGCCCGCTTTACGCCTAAAGCCGGACCCCCCTCATGCCTTGCGTTACCCGTCGTCTGCCCGTTGCCCTGTTTGTCTGCCTGACGGCGATCCTTGCGGGATGCAGTTCACCCAAGCCGGCCTACGAACGGGAAGACTTCGCACAGAACGACGTGTTCTCGCGCACCTTCCCCACGGCCAGCACCACCGCTTGCGATGCGGGCCGCCGCGCCTTGCTGAGCCAGGGCTACAACATCGACCGCTTCGACGCGGCCCGCGTGTCCGGGCACAAGAACTTCCAGGGCGAAGACGGGCTGCACACGCAGATCAATTTCAATATCGACTGCGCCTCGGACGGCAGCGCCAACCAGCGCGCCACGGTGTTTGCCAACGCGGTGCAAGACCGCTATTCGATCAAGCGCACTTCCAGCTCGGCCAGCGTGGGCGTCAGCGTGCTGGGCCAGGTGTCGATGCCGTTCGGCTCCAGCGACGACTCGCTGGTCAAAACGGCTAGCCAGACGGTGTCGCGTCCGAAATTCTACGAAGGCTTTTTCCAGCTGTTGCAGCGCTTCCTGCCCGACGCGGAAGCCGCCGCCGCCCCGCACGTACCGCCAAGCCCGCGCGCCCGCGCGTCCCAAGCCAAGCCGCCGGCACCGCCCGCCGATCCCGTCGTGTCCCCGGACGCGCCCGCCGACACTCTGAATCCCGCTGCGGCGAACGGGCCGTCGGGGCCAGGCGCCGGCAGCGACAAGGGCAGTGATAAGGCCGGTGACAAGGCCACCGACAAGGCCACTGACACGACCACGCAAAAGCCCGCCGCGGACGCGCCGCACGCCGCGCCGTCATCGACGCCGGGCAATACCCAAACCGGCACCCCGCCCGCCACGCCCGCCACGTCTCCGGCGTTGCCGGGGCCGGGCGCGTCGATTTCGACTCCGTCGGCGGTCAGCCCGTCCGCTGCTACGACCGGCGCTGCGACCGGCGCTGCGACCGGCGCCGGGGGGCCGGCCACGGCTGCGATCACCGGTACCACGGCGGGCGTCTCATCTACCGTCAGCGGCGCCACTGCCAGCCCCGCAGCATCCGCGTCCGCCACCGGCAACTGACCCCTGCCGCGCACGCCGGACCCGGCGTGCACTCGGTCGTGCCCTCGGGCATGTCATCTGGCCTGCCCTGCGGCATGTCATCCGGCGTGCCATCCGACATGTCATCTGGCCTGTCCTCCGGCACGTCATCCGGGCTGCTCGCCGGCATGTCATCCGGCCAGTCATCCGGCCAGTCATCCGGCACGTCATCCGGCACGTCATCCGGCATGTCATCCGGCATGTCATCCCGCGCGACCGACCGGTCGCCGCAGCCGACTACTACCCGCCGCCGCATCCGGCGATAATGCCCGCCATGACTTATCAACTGCTGAAAATGGCCCACGTGGCCGCCGTGGTGGCCTGGCTTGGGGGCTCGCTGTTTGTCTCGCTGTTCCTGCTGTCGTCGGCGCCGCAAGAGGGCGATGAAGCGCCCAAGGAACGCAAGATGCTTGGCGCGCTGCGTCGTTGGACCTTGTGGGTGACGACGCCCGCGATGGTCGTGTCCTGGCTGATCGGCCTGCATCTGGCGATGACGTTCGGCTGGTTCGCCATGAACTGGATCTGGGTCAAGGCGGGGTTTGCCTTGACGCTGTCGGCGCTGCTTGGCATCCAAAGCGCGTCGCTGCGTCGCATGGCCAACGGCACGCTGAAACGCCCGCCGATGGTGGACTTCTACGCGCCGTTCACCGTCATTGCCTGCGGCGTCATCGTGACATTGGTGCTGGTCAAGCCGTTCTGACGCGCGCGGCCAATATCGCCCCAAGCTTGTAATAAGGATTCAACCAAGTCGTCGTTTGCGGGCGGCGGTCGGCTGCCTAGAATCGTCTGTCCTGTCCGCGCGTGCTTTGCTTTGCACGGACGTATCCGCGCAAGACCGCGAAGGCGATTCAATCATGACCACCCGCACTGTCCAGACCGACGCGCGCCGGGAAGGCGGCAACGCGTCGCCACGCCGGCCCGGCCATCGCGGCTGGTTCCAGGCGCTGCTTAGCGCCGCGCTGGACGCCGCTTCGATGTTTCATGGGCCTGATTTTCCGGCGGACCCCAGCGCTTTCAACAACGAGCGCCCGCGCCCACGTTCCCGCCACTGAAGGGCGGCTGCGGGGCGGCGGCGCCGGGCAGCGCTACGGCAACACCGCAGCAACACCACGGCAACACCACGGCAACACCGAGGCACAACACCACGGGAAATCAACGGCAACGCTACGGTAGCGCCGAGAACAAATTAGCCAGCTGCTGCTTGCCCAGCTTTTCCTGTTCGGTCGCCATGGAGTTGATGGCCGCCATGTGCGCGTAAAAGCGTTTCAGATCATCGTCGCGTTCGAACATCAGTTCGTCGTGATCCGCGTACCAATACTGACGGTTGTCGTCCAGCAGCGTGATCATCTGCCCAAACTCTTGCAGGATGCGCGTTTCTAACAACCAGACCTTGCCCAGGCTGTCGCTGCGCCGCGCCAGCGTAGACGTCAGCGTCGCCATCATTTTCTGCTTTTCGGGTTCGCGGATGGCCAGGGACCGGATCAGTTCAGGCATGTCTTTCAGCACCTGCATGCTCTGATCGCGGTACTTCGGCACCAGCCGCTCGGCAAGCTCAAGAATCATGCGGCTTTCCACCAGCCCGGTGTCCAGCGCCAGCCGATGCGCGTCCAGCAGCCGGGGCATGCCGATGTCTTTCAGTTCATTCAGATAGGCCTTGTGCTGCGCAACGCGTTCGCCGGCCACCGTCTTGATCGCGCGTTCCAATTCCCCGTAAAAGCCTTTCGCCTTGGGAGTGGGGTCGATGGACGGCAGGTTGTCCGGCACGCCGTCGCCGCCCGTCACCATCTGGTTCAGGGTGTCGGCCACCTTGCGGATTTCAGCGGTGGCGACTTTTTCCTCCGCGCGCTCGCCCATCCGGTTCCAGCCCACGGCCAAGCCCAGCGCCAGCAGAATCAGCGCGGCCCCCGCCAGTAAGCGCCGGCCGTCACGACGCACGCGCAAGCGCCTGGAAAGCGTAAGGGTGTCTTCCTGCGGAGTCATGGCGCACCAAGATTGGGGTCATAGGGCATGAATGTAGTGAGCGGGCCGGCACGCGTCAACGCGCGCCGGCAGTCGTAACGGAGTACCGCAGCTACCGCAAGTACCGTGCCGAAGCCGCCCGCCGGGCGCTATGACGCGGCGGCATTGCGCCGCCACGCCGCCCATTCGCCTTCGCCTTCAAAGTAGCGGTCGCCGCGCGCGGCGGTAGCCAGCCCCTCATGCAGCACGCCCATGTCCAGCCCCGGCAGGTTGCGGAGCAGGGCGGGCGGCAAGTGCTTGGCGTCAAGCAGGCGCTCGTCCAGGAACACCCGCATCATGTCGCCGTCGTCGCAGCGTACCCATAGATACCAAAGGCTTTCCATGTAGTCGCCGGACCAGGGGTCGGGGTATATCGCCGGGCGAAAAGAAAAGCCGAATTCGTGAACGTCAGCCCAGGCCCAGTGCTCTTGCAGGCCGATTGCGCGCGCCAGTTCGCAGTGCCGGGTGAAGCCGGTGTCGTCAAAGCTGACCGACTGCCGGAACGGGTCTTCCACGGGGGGCGGGCCGGACAGAAAGCGCTTGATGCTTGACCACATGGGAATCGGGATGGGATACGGAACGGGAATCGGAGAAAGGCGAGCGGGCCGTGTGGGCGGCGGGATTTGCGAGAGTGTAGCGGGGCGCGGCCATGTAATAAATGTTACAACGTTTGATTCTCGTCAATTCCATGCCGTCTACAAGCGGGTAGGGTGGCGCCTTGCCCGAATGGGCGCCCCGTGACGGGGCGACCGGCGTGGGGCAGACGACCAGCGCAGCAAGGACAGGATCGATGACAGACAAGACACCGCAAGCAGCCCCTAAGCAAGACGTTGCCGCGACACCGCGCAAGCGCGGCACCCCGTCGCCCGCCGCCCAGCGAAGTGCCGGAACCGCCAAGGCGGCGGCAGGCCCGGCGATGAAGAGGGCTTCTAAAGGGACTTCCCAGGCGACTTCCATGGCGACTTCCAAAGCGACTTCCAAAGCGACTTCACAGGCGGCTTCACAGGCGACTTCCAAGGCGACCCCCAAGACGACCTCCGGCCCCGCCACCAAGCAGCCCTCCGAGCAAACCCTGCTGGCGCGCAAGAAAGTCGTGGCGCGTGAAGACGCCGCGCGCCAGGAAGCGGTGTCGGTGTTGGCTGACATCGCGCGGCGCTACAACGTGGTGCCCCAAGCGCAAGCGCACGAGGCGCTGCGGTCCGTCATTGAAGAGCTGTCGCCCGACGATGCACGCGCCGTGCATCGCGCCTTGCTGGAGGCAAACGCGCACGGTCCGGCCGTGCGCCGCAACCCCGACGAAGAGCTGGCGACGGACTGGCGCGACGGCATCTATCCGTATCGCAACCGCATGCTGCGCCGCAATTATGAAAAGCAGAAATACCAGTTGCAGGTCGAACTGCTGAAGCTTCAAGCCTGGGTCAAAGCCACGGGCCAGCGCGTGGTGATTCTGTTTGAAGGGCGCGATGCAGCGGGCAAGGGCGGCACCATCAAACGCATGATGGAACACTTGAACCCGCGCGGCGCGCGCGTGGTGGCCCTGGAAAAACCGTCCGACACGGAAAAAGGCCAATGGTATTTCCAGCGCTACGTGCAGCATCTGCCCACCGCCGGCGAGATCGTGATGTTCGATCGGTCCTGGTACAACCGCGCGGGCGTCGAGCGCGTGATGGGCTTTTGCACGCAGCAGGAATACCTGGATTTCCTGCGTCAGGTGCCTGACTTCGAACGCCACCTGGTGTCCAGCGGCATTCACTTGGTGAAATTCTGGTTCTCGGTCAGCCAGGAAGAGCAACGCCGCCGTTTCCTGCAACGCAAGGTGCACCCGCTGAAGCAATGGAAATTAAGCCCCGTGGATCTGGCGTCGCTGGACAAATGGGACGACTACACGCGCGCCAAAGAGGCAATGTTCGCGCATACCGATACCGCGGACGCGCCGTGGATCGTGGTCAAGTCGGACTGCAAGAAGCGCGCGCGGCTGAACGCCATGCGCTACGTGCTGAGCCGCCTGCCGTACGAAGGCAAAAGCGCCGAACCCGGCCTGGCGCTGGACCCCTTGATCGTGGGCCGCGCGCTGTAAGCGTTCAGCCGCCCAGCGCGGCCAGGTTCAACGTGTGGCTATGGCCGATCCACACCGCGCAATCACGGTGGTCGCGCAGCGAATCGCCTGTGTTCGGATGCATGAAAACGTCCAGCGCGCCGTGGTTCAACGTCAGCCACGTGGCGATCTCGGCCAACTGCTCGGGGCCGAAGGCAATCTGATAGCTCCATTGTGGATGCGGGCCGACGGGGCGCTCATGGAAGCGCCCCATTTCCATCTTGCGGTCGAATTGCGCCACCACGCGCTCTCGCAACGCAAACGCGGCATCGCGGCTGGCCGCGTCGAAGTACACATGGGCGTGCCAGCTGGTCACGCCGCTTACTGCCAGATCGTTCATGGTTGTCTCATTGATTCAGCCGCCGGCGCGCTTGGCGCGATGGCCGCTGGTAGTCAGCACTTCGATGATGCGTGCGCAGTGGTCGCCCTGCACTTCGATCACCCCGTCCTTGACCGTGCCGCCCGACCCGCAGGCCGTGCGCAATTGCTTGCCCAGCACGGCAAGCGCCATCGGGTCCAGGGCCAGGCCCCGCACCACGGTCACGCTTTTGCCGCCCCGGCCCTTGGTCTCGCGTGATACGCGGGCAACGCCGTCGCCCGCCGGTGCGCCGCGCGCTGCCGCCTGGCATTGGCATTGCGCCAGCGGCTGGCGGCACTGCGGGCACATGCGACCGCTTTCGGTGGAATAGACCAGCCCGCCGGTGGTTGCGCGCTTCATCACTTGCCCCGCATCAGGTCGATCAGGCGGCGGTCACGCTTGGTGGGCCGACCGGTTTCGATACCCAGCGCGGGCTCGGGTGCCAGCCGCCGCATTTCCGCCGCGCGTTCGCGGGCGGCGATGCTGTCCGGCGTTTCCTCATACAGCAGGCGCGCCACGGGCGCGGGGCCGCGCACCCCGCTGACCGCAACCACCTTTACCTGTAGCGCCGGATCTTCCTTGCGGATCGTGATGCGATCGCCGGGCGCGACCTCGCGCGACGGTTTGGCGGCCTGGTCGTTCACGAAGACGCGACCCTTGCCGATCTCTTGCACGGCCAGGCTGCGCGTCTTGTAAAAGCGCGCGGCCCATAGCCATTTGTCGAGTCGAATCTTGTCCATGTTGCTGCTCTTTGCGTGGGTTCTAGCCAAGCCGCAATCATAGCGCCGGGACGCCGGCGCAAAAAAAAGCGCCCCTTGGGAGATGGGGCGCTGGGGGGCTGGGGTGCGTTGCTGTGTTGCTGCGTGGCGGTGTAGCGGTGAAACGGTGCAGCCGTGTGGCGGTGTGGCAATGCAGCGGTGCAGCGATGTAGCGATGTATCGATGTAGCGATGCAGCAATGTAGCGAGCAGCCATGTAGCGATGCGGCGATGCGGCGGGCCAGATGGCCCGCCCCGCCATCAATCCAGCTTCAGATTTGCTTCGCTGACCACGCGCTGCCACTTGGCGATTTCGGCGCGGCGGAACGTGTCCAGTTCGGCCGGCGTCGAACCAATGGGCTCCGCGCCAATGCCGGCAAGCTGCTCGGCAATCGCCGGGTCGCGCAGCACCTTGGCCAACGCTTGCGACACCTTGTCGACGATGGCCGGCGGCGTGCCGGCGGGGGCGAACACCGCGTTCCATTCATACGTCTCGTAGCCCGGCACGCCGGATTCCGCGATGGTGGGCAAGTCGGGTGCCGTCTTGGACCGCTCCAGCCCGCCGACCGCCACCGCGCGCAGCTTGCCGTTTTTCACGTGCTGCCAGGCCGAGCCCATGCTGGCGAACATCACGGGCACCTGGCCCGACATCACGTCAATCATGGCCGGGCCGCCGCCCTTGTAGGCCACGTGCTGCAAATGCGTCTTGGCCAGCAGATTGAACAGTTCGCCGGCCAAGTGCTGGGCCGACCCCGGGCCGGCCGATGCAAAGTACACCTGCTCTTTCTGTCCGGGCTGGCCCAGCCTGATCAGGTCGGCCACGGACTTCACTTCGTACGACGGCGTGACGACCAGCACGTTGGGCACGCGCAGCAGCAGCGACACGGGCGCAAAAGCGGTCAGCGTATCGAACTGCATCTTGGAATGCAGCGCGGGATTCTGCGCGTGGTTGGACGCGTCCAGCATCAGCGTGTAGCCGTCGGGCTGCGCCTTGGCGACGACCGCGCCGCCGATCATGCCGCCCGCGCCACCACGGTTTTCGATGACCACGGGTTGGCCAAGTTCGGCGGCCAGCTTGGGGCCGATCAGCCGCGCCACCACGTCCACCGTGCCGCCGGGCGGGTAGGTCACCACCAGCGTGACGGCGCGCTCGGGGTAGGCGGCCGACGCGGTGGCGGTTGCACCCGCCAGCAGGCCGGCGGCGGCCAGCATGGCGCTGCTACGCGCCAGACGTTTGATGAAGGGGGTCATGATTTGTCTCCTGGGAGTTGGACCTGGTTTTGGTTTTGGGTCTGGCCTTGGGTCTGGCCTTGGCTCTGGCCTTGGATTTTGAATAGCTGCATCGGCGTGTCCGCCAGCACGATGCGTCGCTGCGCGGGATCGTCGATCCACCCGTCCAGCCACTGCGTCGCAGCCGGGTAGGACGCCAGGTGGCGGTGTTCGGTGTGTGGCCAGTCGCTACCCCACATCAGACGCTTGGCCGTATAGGCGCGCAGCAAAAGCTGGGCAGCCTGACGGCCGGCAACGCCGTAATCGGGGATGCCGGGGCGAAAGGTAGGGGCGGTGGGCGCGGTGGCATCGCTGCGGTCAGTGCTATCCGCCACCCGCCAATTCCGGTACGGCGCCGACAGCTTCACCCATACCTGCCCGCTTTCGGCCTGTTGCAGCAGGTAGGCAAAGCCCGGGTCCGACACGCCCAGCGCCGGGTCAGGCCGACCGAAGTGATCGACAACCACGCGGCAACCCGCGCCCAGCAGCGCGGGCAACACCTCGCGCAGCCTGCCGGCTTGCATGTGCACTTCAACATGCCAGGCCAGCGCGTTGACCCGGACCAGCAAAGCCTGCCAGTCGGCGGCTTGCAGGTCGGGCGAGGGCAGGCCGATGAGGTTCAGCCGCATCCCCACGACACCGGCGTCGGCCAGTGCCTGCAACTGCGCGTCGGTGACCTCGGGTGACACGACGGCGACACCACGCAGGCGCTGCGGGGCCGCGCGCAATGCGTGCACCAGGTGGCTGTTGTCGGTGCCCAGGAAGCTGGGCTGCACCAGTACGCCGTGGCGCAATCCATGGGCATCCAGCAGCGCCAGGTATTGCTCCAGCGTGGCGTCGTAATCGGGCGTGTGGCGCCGGGCGTCCGCCAGCGCCAGCCCTTGCCGGAAAACATGGGCATGGGTATCGACGGCAACGCCGAGGGGGGACGGGGGCAACGCGGTCTCCTGTTTTGTGCGCCGGCGTGGCCGCGCGCTGTTCTATGAGGCGGATTCTAGGCAGCGCGGGTATAGTTTTCTATTGGCTAAAACCGCTTTTTATATATCGGATCAATATGGAAACCCGACACCTGCGCTATTTTCTGGCGGTGGTGGACCATGGCAGCGTCAGCCGCGCATCGGAATGGCTGGGCATCGCGCAGCCGGCGCTGAGCCAGGCGCTTGGCCGCATGGAAAAAGACCTGGGCGTGCGCCTTTTCGACCGCTCGCGACAGGGCGCCGCGCCCACGCCCGCCGCGCTGGCCATCCTGGAGGACGTGCGTATCAGCGTGGCCCGCATCGACGCAGCGGCGCATCGCGCGCGCGAGATCGGGCGCGGCAGCGCGGGGCAGTTGACGGTGGGGCTGGTGTCCTCCGCGCTATTCGACACCCTGCCGCGCGCGCTGCGCGAAATGCGTCGGCAGGCGCCCGGCGTGCGGGTGATCCTGCGCGAGATGAGCAACGCCGAACAGGCCGATGCGCTACAAACCGGCGAAATCGATATCGGCCTGATGCATACGCCGGTCGCAGTGGGCGGGCGCATGCGTGAACGCCAGCTGTTGCGCGACCGGCTGGTGGCGGCGGTGCCAGACGAGTTCGACGTGGCGGACGATGGCACAGTGACGATGGCGCAAATTGCACAAGCCGGTCTGGTGATGTATCCGCAAGCGCAATTGCCGGCGTTCTATGCCGGCATCATGGACGCGATGCGCAAGGGCGGGCATGCGGTGCAGGTCGCGCAAGAGGCCAACCGCACGCTGACCGTGTTGTCGTGCGTGGCGGGCGGGTGCGGGGTGGCACTCTTGCCCAGCTGGATTCGCACCATGAACTTTGGCGGCGTCCGCTTTTGCGAAGTGCGCGACGGACAGGCGCTGCCCAGCTTCGACCTGAGCGCCATCTGGCCCGCCCGATCCGTGCCCACGCTGGCCGACGTCTTCGCCAATCTGGACCTGGGCAGAGGCTGATTTGCGCCAATCTTTCAACCCGCCTTCAATTGCCTGGCCAGAACGCTTAAGCGACGCTTAAAGCGGCGGTTTTCGCGGAACCCGCCGCACGCGCCCCGTCTAACCACAAACGGTTTCGAATGGGGTGCGCCAATGAATTTGAACTGGCAGCAGCAGTTGATGGAAAGCGCCATTTGGCTGGCGCAAGCGTTTGGCATCACGGCCGTCGTGTTGGTGGCCGTGTCCGTCGTGTTGGCGCGCACAACGGATTGGGGGCGCAAGTTTTGGCGCCTGGCATGGCCGTACCTGACCCCTCGACGCAGTTGGCGGCCGCTGCTGATGCTGGCGTTGTTGTTGCTGCTGGCGATGGCTGCCGTGCGCATGACGGTGCTGTTTTCGTTTTGGTACAACGGCTTCTACAGCGCGCTGCAAGCGCTGGACCAAAGCGCGTTCTGGCGCTTCCTGGGCATCTTTTCGGTATTGGCTTGTGTGCACGTGGTGCGCTCGCTGGCGGACAGCTACGCCGGCCAGGCCTTCGACATTCATTGGCGCGTCTGGCTGAACGACCGGCTGACGCGCGACTGGCTGGGCGCGGGCGCGTACTACCGAGGCCACTTTGTTGAAGAGCCGGTCGACAACCCCGACCAGCGCATCGAGCAAGACATCGCCATGTTCGTGACGGGCTCGCGCACGCTGGCCATCGGCGCGTTAAGCGCGATGGTGTCGCTGGTGGCGTTCACGGGAATTTTGTGGGGCCTGTCCGGGCCGCTGACGGTGGCGGGCGTGGAGATTCCGCGCGCGATGGTCTTTGTCGTGTTCTTGTACGTAATCGTCGCGACCTGGTTTGCCTTCAAGATCGGCCGCCCGCTGATCCGCCTGAATTTTCTGTCTGAACGATTGACGGCCAATTTCCGCTATGCGTTGGTGCGGCTGCGCGAAAACGCCGAGAACGTCGCGTTCTATCAAGGCGAAGCCGTAGAAAGCAGGAACCTGTTGCAGCGGTTTTCCGCCTACATCGTCAACCTGTGGGCACGCGTGTACCGAGGCTTGAAGTTCGACGGGTTCAACTTGTCGGTCAGCCAGGTGGCCGTGGTGTTTCCGTTTATCTTGCAGGCGCCACGTTTCTTCAGCGGCGCCATCAAGCTGGGTGATGTGATTCAAACGTCACAGGCCTTTGGGCAGGTGCAGGACGCGCTGTCGTTCTTTCGCACGTCGTACGACACCTTTGCGCAGTACCGCGCCACGCTGGACCGGCTGAACGGCTTCCTGGATGCCAACGAAGCGGCGCGGGCGCTGCCGACGGTGCATACCGAACCCTTGCCCAACGGCCTGGACATTGATGGCGTCACGGTCAGGCGGCCGGACGGCAGCACCTTGCTGCGTGAGCTGACCTTGCGCCTGCGGCCGGGCCAGACCTTGCTGATCAAGGGGCCGTCGGGCAGCGGCAAGACGACATTGCTGCGCGCGCTGGCGGGCTTGTGGCCGTATGCACAGGGCCAGGTGCGGCGGCCGGAAGGCGCGTCGGCGTTGTTCCTGTCGCAGCGGCCGTATCTGCCGCTGGGCGATCTGCGCAGTGCCGTGGCGTATCCCGGACACGCGCAGCCGCAAGACGATGCGCGCCTGGCCCAGGCGCTGCATCAGGTCAACCTGGGCCACTTGAGCCAACGGCTGGACGAGGTTGCGGATTGGTCACGCATCTTGTCGATTGGCGAGCAGCAGCGCGTGGCCTTTGCCCGCGTGCTGTTCAATCGACCGGCCATCGTGTTCCTGGACGAAGCCACATCGGCTACCGACGAAGGCCTGGAACATTCGCTATACAGCCTGCTGCGCAGCGCCTTGCCCGATTGCATGCTGGTCAGCGTGGGCCATCGCAGCACGCTGGACCCGTTCCACACGCACCGGCTGCAACTGGACGGCGCGGGCGGCTGGACGATGGGACCGATCGGGCCGATGGACCCGTATGGCCCGCCGCAGGGCGCGCCGCTGCGCGAGGCGGCGTGACGCTTACGTGCCCACGCGCAAAGGCCCCGTCAGCTTGCGCAACGCGGCGACGACGCTTTGCGCGGTGATGCGGCCGGTCTTGGGATTGGCGGAAGGGATGTTCTGGATTTCCATCGAAAAATTTGCCGAGTCGGACACGACTTCCACGCGGTGCACGTTGCGTTCCAGCGACGGGTCGGCCCAGATTTCCAGCGTGGTGCGATCCGGCCCGATGCCCGCCAGCGACACGCTGACCGCCACATTCAGGTTGGCCGGAAAGCCCGTGGCGGCATCGCGCGGCGAGCCGCGGAAGATCAAGCGCGGTTCGGTGACGTCGTCCAGGCTGATGTTGTTGTCGGTAAGGTAAGGCGCGCCCAGCAGGCCGCGCGGCGGCTTGCGGGTGATCATCGTGACGGAATGGATGACGCCTTCGGCGGCTGCCGTAATGGCGTCCAGCCCCAGGATGGCGCCGGACGGCACCAGGATCTGCCCGTGATGCTGGCGCGCCACGTCGATCAGGTCTTCGTTGGCCAGCAGCGCGCCGGAACTGAGCACCACCAGCTTCTTGCCGGCACGCAGCACGGGTTCGGCAATGCTGCGAAACACGGCGGCGGGCGCACATTCAATGACCACGTCGCAATGCTCGTGCAGGGCGTCCAGCGTGGTGAACCTGGGGGCCGCCTGGGTCCAGGCGAAGTCGGGCGCGGCCTTGGGGTCGCGCACCGCGACGGCGGACAGGGTCAGGCCGGGCAGCCCGGCATCCAGGGATTGCGCCACGGCCTGGCCGATGGCGCCGAAGCCGGCGATGCCGACGCGGTAGCTGTTCATGGTGAATCCGGAAGGTAGGGCTGCGGCGCACCGCAAGCCGGGCCAAGAAAAAAGAACGCCATCGATGCCGATGGCGCAAGGTTGCCAGCCACTTTATCCAGCGCCCGGGCGGGCGTCAATGCGTAGCGACCGCAGGCTACCGGCTCAGCTGCCGGATTGTTGTTGCGCGCGCGCCATGTAATCCACCGTCAGGTTCGACAACGCGCGCACCCCGTTGATCAGGCCGGATTCATCCACGTAAAAGCGCGGCGAATGGTTGGGCGCGGCCTTGTCCACGTCGGTGCCCTTGGGCGTGACACCCAGGTAGAAGAACATGCCCGGCACCTTCTCTTGATAGAACGAAAAGTCCTCGGACGCGGTGGACTTGGGCTGCAAGCCATAGTTGCCTTCGCCTGCCACGCGCCGCAAGGTCGGGCCCATCTTCTCGGTCAACGCCGGGTTGTTGACGGTAGCGTTGTAGAGTTCCACCACGCGCACATCGGCCTTGGCGCCCGCGCTTTGCGCAATCATGTCGGCGGTACGCGCGATGCGTTGGTGGATGTCCTTCTTCATGCCCTCGTCGTAGGTGCGGATGGTGCCCGTCATGGCCACGCTGTCCGGCACGATGTTCATGCGATTGCCGCCATGGATGGCGCCCACCGTGATGACGGCCGGCTCCAGCATGCTGTTGATCTGGCGGCTGGGAATGGTCTGCAAACCCAGAATGATCTGCGAGCTGACGACGATAGGGTCGATGCCCGACCACGGGCGCGCGCCATGCGTCTGCTTGCCGGTGACGTCGATCCAGAACTGGTCGGCGGCGGCCATGGCCGGGCCGCTGCGCCACGACAACCAGCCGGCCGGATATGCGCTGGACACGTGCAGGCCGAAGATGGCGTCCACCTTGGGATTGTCCAGCACGCCTTCCTGCACCATCATCTTGGCGCCCCAGATCTTCTTGCCGTCCGGTTCGAAGTCGGCAGGGCTTTCCTCGGCGGGCTGGAAGATGAATTTCACGCTGCCGGGCAGCTGGTCTTTCATGCCGGCCAGCACTTCGGCCGTGGCCATCAGGATGGCCGTGTGGGTGTCGTGCCCGCAGGCGTGCATCACGTCCACTTCCTTGCCCAGGTACGTGCCCTTGGCTTTCGACGCAAAGGGCACGTCGACTTGTTCCTTGACGGGCAACGCGTCCATGTCGGCGCGCAACGCCACCACGGGGCCGGGCTTGCCCCCCTTGAGCACGGCGACCACGCCCGTGCCCGCCACGCCGGTCTTCACATCCATGCCCAGCGCGCGCAGGTGGTCCGCCACCAGCTTGGACGTGCGCGTTTCCTGGTTGCCGAGTTCGGGGTGCTGATGAATGTCGCGGCGCCACGCGATGAGCTTGTCTTCGATGGCGCGGGCGCGGGTGTCGATCTGTTCGGACAGCGCGGCGTTGGGGGCGGGGGCCAGCGGGCCTTGCGTGCCGGGGGCGCTTTGCGCGGCTGCCGGGCCGCTCATCAGCAGATGGGCGGCCAGGGCCAGCGGCGCCAACCGGAATCGCATGTTGCGAGACTGCATGGGTGTTCTCCTCGTGGTTGTTAACCTGTTATTGGACAAGGATCTTACCCAAGCGCCACACGGCCGGCGTGTTTGTTACGGATGCTTAAATTCCGACCGTTTTGATTCCGAAAGGTGGAATTTCCCGCAGTGAAAGGTTGGACGATCCAAATTTTCGACCGCCGCATTTTCTATTGCAGCTTGATGCCCAGCTCCTTGATCAGCGGCTCCATGTCGGCTCGGTCCGCCTTGATCGTGGCCGCCAGTTCTTCCGGCGTGCTGCCGATTGGAATCATGCCCAACGTTTCCATCTGCGCGCGCATCGCCGGTTCTTTCAGAATGTCCGCCACCGATTTCTGAATCAGCGCCACGCGGTCTTGCGGCACGCCGGCGGGGGCCATCAAGCCGATCCAGGGTTGCGGGGCGTAATCCTTCAAGCCGGACTCCTTCAACGTGGGCGTGTCGGGCAGGCCCCCAAAGCGTTCCGGACTGGTGATTGCCAACGCGCGCAAACGGCCGCTATCGATCAAGCCCTTGGAACTTGATGGCGCGTCCAGGCCCACGTCCAATTGACCGCCTATCAGATCGTTCTGCGTTTTACCCGACGAGGACGACGGCACGTACAACGCGCGGATGCCGGCGCGCCGCGCGGTTTGTTCCCAGACCAGATGAAACGCGGTGCCGATGGAAAACGAGCCCACGCTCAGGCTGCGCGTCTTGCTTTCGCGCACGAAGTCGTCCCAGGTCTTAAGCGGGCTGTCCTTGGGCACGATAAAGATGAATGGCGTGCGCGCCACCAGCGAAATCGGCTGCAAGTCTTTTTGCGTATCAAAGGGCAGGCTGTCGACAGCGAAGGGCACGATGGTCACGGACGAGGCCACCACCATGCCCAGCGTATAGCCGTCGGGCGCGGACTTCACCAGCGCGCCGGTGCTGATGATGCCGGACGCGCCAGGGCGGTTCTCGACGACGACGGGCTGGTTCCACGCCGCGCCCAGCTTGCTGGCCAGCACGCGCAGCATCACGTCCACCGGGCCGCCGGGCGGATTGGACACGATGATCTTGACCGGCTTGTCGGGATAGGCGGCCTGCGCGGCCAGCGGCGTCAGCATCGCGAGCATTAGCATCAGTGCCAACGTGCGCATCGGCGCAATGTTCTTAATCATGGCATTCCCCTTGTGTTGTAGGTGTGTACAGAATGTTCGGCGTCAAAGGTCAGGCATGTGGCGTCTGGCATGTGGCATCCGGCGTGTGGCATCCGGCGCCCGACATCAGCCTTCAGGCAAAGACGTGCAGGTGCGGCGCCATCGGCCAATCGGGTGCGTCGCCGCGTATGAACGCGATCCATGTCTGCTGCGTCTGCGCGGTCAGGCGCTGCGCGTGGGCCGCGTCCAATCCGGCCAGCATCGGCGCGTCGCCGAACGCGGATACCGTGTCGAACACGAAGGGCAGTTCAATGCAGTGGCACGCCTTGAAGCGCGTGGTCGGAGCAACGTCGAAGCGCGCCAGCCAGGCTTGACGGCCCTGCGTGACCGCCGCCCGCGCCCACGCGCGTGACGGTGCGCCGAACACTTGATCACCGATGGGGTCGTCAAGGGCGGGGCCGACCTGGTCAACGTGGCCCGGCTTGACGTGGTCGATCTGGCTGGGGTCGACGTGGCCGGGGCTGACGTTGCCTACGTGGTTGGGGTCGACGTTGCCGGGGCTGACGTTGCCTACGTGGTTGGGGTCGACGTTGCCGGGGCTGACGTTGCCTACGTGGTTGGGGTCGACGTTGCCGGGGCTGACGTTGCCGACGTGGTTGGGGTCGACGTTGCCGGGGCTGACGTTGCCGACGTGGCTGGGGTCGACGTGGCCGGGGCTGACATTGCCGACGTGGCTGGAGTCGACGTGGGCGCGGGCGTGGTTATCCGTCGTCGCCTGCGCTTCGGCCCTTGTTGCATTCGCCACGTACCCGGGAAAGGCCGCCATTTCATTGCGCGTGTACGCCACCAGCACGTCGGCGCGGGACGCGGCCCGCTGTAGCACGGGCGCGATGTCCTCGGGCAGCACGTGCCCGTCCAACACCGGGCAGAACTGGCTGCGGCTGCTTCCTTCGGCCCGCAGCACTTCCGCGACCGCAGGCGATTGCTGCGCGGCCAGCAAAGCGGAAACGGGAAGCGCGCGCGCCGCGTCCAGCGACGTGACGCCGGCCGCCTCTAGAAAGGCCTGGCCCAACGCCTGCGCCTGTGCCGCCGACCGAAACCCCCGGCCCAGCGCGGCGCTTTGCAAGATAGCGCGCGAGAAGCGCGGCTTGCGCGCCAGCATTGCGCAGATCGACGACGCGCCGGCCGACTGTCCCATCACCGTGACGCGTTCGGGGTCGCCGCCCAGTCCCGTGATGTTGTCAAACACCCAATCGATGGCGGCCTCTTGGTCCAACAGCCCCACGTTCGCGGTCTGACCCGGCACGTACAGCCAGCCCAGCGCGGCCAGCCGGTAGTTGACGGCCACCACCACCACCTCGCCACGCGCGGCCAGGGCGGACCCGTCATACCAGTCCAGCGCGCCGCCGCCGCTTTGCCAGGCGCCGCCATGCAGCCACACCACGACCGGCCGACGCGCGCTATCCGCGGCCGGCGTCCATACCGTCAGATGCAGACAGTCTTCGGATTGCGGCGCGTTGAAGTCACCCATGGCATCGCGCAGGCGCGACGGCAGTTGCGGCGCCACGGGGCCGGGCTGCGTGGCATCCAGATCCCCTTGCCAGGTCGCGGCTTCAGGGGGCGCAAAACGCAGCTTGCCCACCGGCGGCCGCGCATAGGGAATGGCGCTGAAGCGGCACACGCCGCCGCGTTCCTGCACACCGGTCAGCGTGCCTGCCGGCAGCGTCGCGTGGACGGTTTGATTCATCGTTGCCCCTGTCATTTCGTGGTTGCTGTTCATATGGCGCCAAGCTGCTGGCGTCGGATAGCAGGCCTATGGTAGGGACGAAAGCGGCGCGGCGGACATGCCGGTTTCGATCGAGGCCATGCGAAACCCGCATGGCCAGCCGGGAGGCAAGGGCGGCGTAAAAGGGCAGCGTAAAAGGGCGGCGTAAAAGGGCAGCGTAAAAGGGCGGCGTCAAAGAGCGGCGTAAAAGAGCGGCGTAAAAGAGCGGCGTAAAAGGACATGCCGGACTAAGACCGCCCACCGTCGCGCGGGCCAGAATTGACCCGATCGGGCCAATTCTGGCCCAGTGAACCTCCTTAGGAATCAGGCACTTGCAAAACTTCGAGCCAGATCTGGCCTGATTTATTGCAGAACAAGCCGGTTTTAGCGAGGAAAACCTGTGTTTTCACGGCTTTCGGCGCGTTTGGCGATAAGCAGGTCCATTTCTTCGCCGTTTGCACTGCGCCCGAAATCCTAAGTCGCTGAAAGCATTGGGTTTAACCGGACGCCGTGAAAGTTGGCATGGATGTTGCATAGCTGTGGGGACATATTCCAGGATCCCCATGGCCCACTCATCCGACCTGCGTTTTACCTTCGTGCCCGCCGCCCGTGGCGTGGCGTTCGACGTTATTGAATTCACGCTGGACGAGGCGCTGTCCGAGACCTATCGGTTGGACCTTGAACTATCCAGCTTCGACCCCGCCATCGACTTTGGCGCGCTGCTGGATCAGACAGCGTTGTTCACGCTATGGCGGGGCGATGTGCCCGTGCGCCACGTGCACGGCATCGTCACCGCCTTCGAGCAAGGCGACACCGGCTTTCGGCGCACGCGTTACCGCGCCGTGGTCGAACCGTCGC
>NZ_JCBAMR010000039.1:0-48212 GCF_059760425.1 Achromobacter sp. RT286_PF | reverse complement strand
TCGCAGCACACAGGCTGCGATGGGGTTTTTGTTTACAGCATCGCCATCCGGCTGTTGACCAGATCGGTCACCAGCATGTGCCCCGGCGCGTGCGTGATGCAGAACTCCGGACGCACCGACGACACCACCGATTGCGGCGTGACGCCGCAGGCCCAGAACACGGGCATTTCGCCCGGCCGGATTTCGACCGCGTCGCCGTAGTCGGGCTGGTTGATGTCGGCAATGCCGATCAGCGCCGGGTCGCCAATATGCACGGGTGCGCCGTGCACCGACGGAAAGCGCGACGTGACCTGAATGGCGCGGATGGCATCCGCCGCCTTCAAGGGGCGCATGGACACCACCAGAGGCCCGCTGAAGGCGCCAGCCGGATGCGTCGGGATGTTGGTGCGGTACATCGGCACGTTGCAGCCTTGCTCGATATGACGCACCGGCAAGCCGTTATCCAGCATGGCCTCTTCGAACGAAAACGAGCATCCAATCAGGAACGACACCAGATCGTCACGCCAGATATCGCGCACGTCGGTGGGTTCGGCCACCAGCTCGCCGTTCTTCCAGACGCGGTAGCGCGGGATGTCGGTGCGGATATCGATGTCTGCACCCAGTTCCGGCAGCGCCGGGTTACCGGGTTCGGACATGGCCAGCAACGGGCAAGGCTTGGGGTTGCGTTGGCAGAAATGCAGGAAGTCCGCTGCCAGCGCGCGCGGCAGGATGGCCAGGTTGGCCTGGACGTGGCCCGGCGCCAGATTGGCCGTGGGGCCGGTCAGGCGCCCGCTGCGCGCGTCCAGACGCGCCTGGCGGGCCAGTTGGACACTATTGCGTACGACGTCGACGGGCGACATGAAAAATCCTCTTGATGCAGTTGTGAAGCACCGGGCGATCAGTGCCCGGCAAGCAGCGCCTCGATGGCCAGGCCGACGGCCAGGATGCGGCGGTCGGCACCGTTGCTGCCGGCGATCATCAAGCCCACGGGGGCCGTATCCGGCCCATGGCAAGGCAGCGACAGCGCGCAGCCATCCAGGAAGTTGATCAGCGTGGGGTTGCGCAGAATCAGGCCATTGGCCGCGTAATAGGCTTCGTCGGAAGCGACCAGGTCGGCCACCGCCGGCGCCACGATAGGCGTGGTCGGCATGATGAGCGCGTCGTAGCCGGCAATGCGGTGATCCACCGCCGCCACCCACGCTTCGCGCGCATCCAGCAAATCGATGTAATCCGCGGCGCTCATGTCCTGGCCACGCATGATGCGCGAGACCACGCGCGGGTCGTAGCGCTTGCCGGCGCGCGCGATCAGGTCGCGGTGCCAGGCCCAGGCTTCGGCCGCCGTGAAGCCGCCCTTGCTGTTGATGCCGCCAACTTCGGCGAACTCGGGAATGGCGATTTCGTCGACCAGCGCGCCGGCTTCCTTCAGCCGGGCCACGGCCGCGGCGAAACTGTCCGCCACGTGCTTGTCCATGGCGTCCAGCGCCAGCGTGGTGGGCACGGCCAGGCGCAGGCCGCGCAGCGCCATGGCCTCGGGCACGGGGCCGCCGTCGCCTGACAGAATGGCGTCCAGCTCGGCGCAGCAACGCACGCTGGCGGCGATGGGGCCGATGGAATCCAGGTTGGCCGACAAGGGCAGCACGCCCTGCATCGACACGCGCCAGGCGCTGGGCTTGAAGCCCGTCAGGCCGCACAGCGCGGCCGGAATGCGCACCGAGCCGCCGGTGTCGGAACCAATGCCGGCCACGGCCATGCCGTCGGCCACGGACACCGCCGCGCCCGAGGACGAGCCGCCCGGAATGCGGCCGGTGGCGCGGTCGTACGGGTTCAGCGGCGTGCCGTAGTGCGGGTTGATGCCCAGGCCCGAATACGCGAATTCGGTCATGTTGGTGCGGCCGATGATGACGGCGCCGGCCGCGATCAGGCGCTGCACGACGTCGGCGTTGGCGTCAGCCGCCGGCTCGCCTTCGCGCGCGACCGAGCCGGCCATGGTGGTTTCGCCTTCGATGTCGAACAGGTCCTTGATGCTGATCGGCAGCCCTTCCACCGCCGAACGAACGATGCCCGCCGCCCGCAGGGTGTCAGAGGCGCGCGCCTGCGCCAATGCCGACTCGGCATACAGCTTGGTGAAAACACGGGCGCCCTCGCCCGCCGCATCCTGCGCGCGCGCCAGCGCCAGTTCGGTCAGCGCGACCGAGCTGGTACGGCCCTCGTTCAGGGCCAAGGTCAGATCATTCAAGGTCGAAACCATCATTGTCCTCGTGCCGCCTAGCGGCGTAAAAGTGCCGACAGGCGCAACCTGGATAGGCGCGCCCGGCGTTCAATGCCATGCAGAAACGGAATCAGGCCACCACGGGCAGCGATTCGACATGATAGCGATGGCTGATCGTGCGTTGGCGGCGCGGATCGAACAATTCCATGGTGAAGTCGGCCGCGGCGCGGATGCCGCCGATGGCGCCCACGGTGCCGCAGGTCATGCCCGCGCCTTGCGGCAGCACGGCAGCGCCGCCGGTGTAGCCGGCAATCAGGTCCTGCGGGGTGCGCAGCGTGGACAGCGGGCCTTCCTGGTACAGCACCTTTTCACCGTTTTCGACGATGTACGAGCGGATGACCAATTCGTCCCAGTAGTCGGCCACGTCGGCCAGGCGCCAGGCTTCGCTTGCCACCGGCTTCACGCAGACCTGCTTGGACATGGCGACGCTGACGGTTTCCAGCTTGCGGTCGGTATGGTCCGACGCGATGCTGACGTACATCTCGCCGTCCACGGCGAACACGAACGTTTCGACTTCGCCCGACGAATCCTCGCCCACGGCCTGCACTTGCGTGGCCTGGGTCAGCTGGTTGTCGGCAATGCGGTAGTACAGCGGCACGCTGGTCGGGCGCGGCACGCCGATGGCGGCGAGCTCTTCGATGTGGTGCTCGATGGCGGCCATGTCGCGTCCGGCCCAGCCGGCCACGATCAGGGTGTTGAAGTCCACTTCCACCTGGCGGGGATTGGCGTCGTCGATCTTGAATACGGCTTTCATATCAGTCCTGCGGAAATAACGGGTGGGAAACGGTGCGGCCGCGGTGGGCCGCACCCGGTTCAAACAAAAAGTCTTTTCAGTCGATCAATCAATCGATCAATCAATCAATCAATCAATTGATCAATCCATCAACCGAACGCGCGCGGCAACCACAGCGCGATGTCGGGCCAGAACGCCAGCAACCCCAGCATCACGAACATGGCGGCCACGAACGGCAGGCTGCCGATGATGACGGCGCTCATCGAGCCGTTCTTGCGCAGGCTTTGCACCACGAACAGGTTCAGGCCCACCGGCGGCGTGATCAACGCGGCTTCAACCAGGATGATGATGACGATGCCCAGCCAGATCGGGTCGTAGCCCAGCGCGATCATGATGGGCGCCACGATGGGAATCGTCGTGATCATCATGGACAGCGTTTCCATGAAGCAGCCCAGCACCAGGTAGAAGATCACCACGATCAGCAGCATCCACCCCGGCGACAAGCCCAGGCCGGTGATCGACTTGGTCAGCGCATCCGTCAGGCCCGTGGCCGACATGATGAAGTTCAGAAAGCTGGCCGCGATGACGATCAGCATGATCATCGCCGTGGACCGCATCGTGCCTTCCATCACTTCGCGCAGCATCTTCCAGGACAGCCGGCGGAACCAGGCGGCCAGGATGAAGGCGCCCAGCACGCCCAGCGCGGCGGCTTCCGTCGGCGTGGCAAGGCCCGCGTAGATGGAACCGACCACCAGGAAGAAGATGCCCATGGGCGGCGCCAGGTGCACCAGGCTGGCAAGACGCTGGCCCCAGGTTGCATGGATCTTCTTGCCGCCCCAGGACGGCTTGGCCACGCAAGCCACGACCACCGTCAGCATGAACAACGCGGCCATCGCGAAGCCGGGGATGATGCCGGCCAGGTACAGCTTGGGCACGGACGAATTCGTCAGCACGCCATAGATGACCAGGTTGATGGACGGCGGAATCAGGATGCCCAACGTACCGCCCGCGGCCAGGCTGCCCAGGAACAGCGGCTCGTTGTAGCCATACTTGCGGATCTGCGGAATGGCCACGGTGCCGACGGTGGCGGCGGTTGCCACGCTGGAACCCGAGGTTGCCGAGAACAAGGTGGACGCGCCGATGTTGGCGTGCATCAAGCCGCCCGGCAACCACGACAGCCACAGGCTCATCGCGCTGTACATGCGTTCGGCAAAGCCCGCGCGCAGCAGCACCTCGCCCAGCATGATGAACAGCGGAATCGCCACCAGCAGGAACTCGTTGTTCGAGCTCCAGGAAATTTCACCGATGGCGCGCGTCAGCGGCAACATCGAAAAGAGCGGGTCCAGGATCAGACCCAACACGCCAAGCGCCGCGCCCACGGGAATGGACAGCCCGATCAGCACCAGCAACAACGTCAATGCGGTGGAAATCATGCTGCGTCTCCCTTGACCATGCGCTCGCCGGCAGCGGCTTCTTCTTCAGCTTCTTCTTGCGCGGAACGCACGCCGCAGATCTGCTTGACCAGTTCGATGTCGCCCGTGACCAGCGCGGCGGAGGCGCGCGCCAGCATCAAGGCCACCGTGATGCACATCCAGGCCAGGCCCAACAGCCACAAACCTTGGGGCACCCACAGCGGCGTGGCCAGCGGGGTGTTGGCGGCGGACTTCTGGGCCCATGAGGTCTGCACCACGTCGTAGGCGTAGTACGTCAGGAACACCATGAAGACGGCCAGCGACACCATGGAAATCCAGTCGAGCACGGCCGACAGGCGCACCGGCAGGTATTGATAAAGCACGTCGACACGCACGTTGGCGCGTTGCAACGTGGCGAACGCCAGCGCCCAGGACGTGCTGATGGCAAACGCGTAGCTGGACAACTCGTCGGCGCCACCGGTGGTGAAACCCAGGAATTTGCGGGCCAGCACGTCGAACGAGATCAGCAGCACGCTGGCCACCGTCAACGCGCCGCCGGCCCATACGGCCACGCGCGAAAAACTCTCGGCGCGCCGCAACAGGCCGCCCAGCAGGCGGAAGTGTTCGGTTTGGGTCATGGATAGAACCTCTGCGGGCAAGCGCCCGGTATGACTTGCGGAAAAGCGCGCCGCCGCGCGATGCGGCGGCGCTGTCCAGCGCTTACTTGCTGGCGGTCAGGCCCAGCGTCTTGCCGATAGTGGCGTTGAAGTCCTTCACGCACTGTGCCGAGCAACGGGCGGCCCACTTGGGCAACACGGCTTCTTGCGCAACCTTCTTGAGCAGCGCGCGGTCGGCATCCGACGGTTGCACCAGAACCATCTTGCCCTTGACCGGGAACGGGCAAGCGGCGGCGCCGGTGTTGCAGTCATAGCCTTCCTGCGTCTGGCGGGCAGCGGCTTCCCAGATGTTGTCCACCAGCGTCTTCACATTGGCTTGCAGGAACGTGCGCACGGCGGGGTCCAGCTTGTCCCAGGCCTTTTGGTTGACGGCGTGGATCTGCTGGTTCCAGTTGATCGGCAGCGCAACCAGGTGGGTGGACACTTCGTACCACTTGGCCGAGTAGCCCGACAACGAACCGGTGATGGCGCAATCGACCACCTTGTTTTGCAGCGCCGGCACCACTTCACCGAAGGCCATCGTCACGCTGGAACCGCCCAGCGCTTCAACGAATTCGGCCGTGGTGCGGCTGCTGGTGCGAACCTTCTTGCCCTTGATGTCGGCCAGGCCCTTGATGTCCGCGTTGCAGAACAGCACCTGGGCGGGATAGGTCGAGATGCCCAGCAGCTTGACGTTGTTGCCTTCGCCGTAGAGCTTGGCGTAGACGGGCTCGAACGCGTCAGTCACGGCGCGCGCGGTCTTGACGTCGGGCGCCAGGCCGGCCAGGTCGATGGCTTCGTTGATGGGGTTGTCGCTGGCGAAGTACGACAGCGTGGCGGTGCCGAATTCAATCACGCCTTGCGACATCAGGCGCAGCAACTCGGGGCCCTTCAGGCCCATTTCGTTGAAGCCCTTGATTTCCGCCGTGACCTGGCCCTTGGACAGTTCGGGAATGGTCTTCGTCCAGAACGGCTTTTCGTAGTCGTTATAGGCGGTCAGGTTGGACAGGCCTCCCACGACCTTCAACTGGGTTTTGGGCAGGTCCTGTGCGTGGACGGCGCCGGCAAGCATGCTGGCGGCGACGGCTGCAAAAACAAGAGACTTCTTCATGGACAAAACTCCTGGCTGGCGGGATGGTCTGTCGCGCGCGGGATCCCGTTACCCGTGTCGCGCGCGGTTTGGTTCAGGTAATCAGGCGCGAAGATCGCGTGCGAGGCGCGGCCGAGGGCTGGGCGCCAAGGTCCGGAATAGGCTCGAAAGATGGTTCATGCTTTTCCCCCGCACTGTGTATCCAGGCGTTGCATTTTTGCTGTTTCGCCATTGCATCGTCCGGGGCGGCAAGCGTCCAATCGTATGTTGCGATGTGGGGGTATAAATATTTCTTGGGTCTCGCCGGATCGTTGTCGGGCCGTTTACGCAAACGACGGGCTGGCGCGGCTTTTCAGGCGGTTGGGCAGGCAAGGATGGGTGTCCGACTGCCCGGAACGCGGGATGGCTCCGCGCCCGCTCTGGGGGAAAACACCTAGGCGGGAATGCCGTCTCCGGCCTGCGCCGCGACCTTTTGCGCCATCTGTGCAATCACCCTGACCGCGTGGCTATCCGGCCCTTGCACCCAGGTTGCGGTAAAGCTCAGTTCAGGCAAAGGGTCGGCCTGCACACGCAGGATGCGCAGTTCGCCCCGCGCCAGTTCCTTGCCCAGGAACACCGGCGCGATCACGCTGGTGCCGATGCCGTCCTGCGTCATTCGGACCACCATGGACATGGACGCGCTGCCATACATACGCGGCGAGACCACGCCCGCGCGCGTCAGCATGTCGCGCACGACGCGGTACGGCGAGCTGTTGGATGGATACGTGATGATGGGCAGCTTGCCGATGCGTTCCAGCGTCAGCGGCTCGGGGCCGAGGTCCAGCGTGGGGCTGGCCACCCAGGCCAGCGGGTAGCTGCACAGCGGCAGGTTTTCGACACGGGCCTCAAGCACCGGCCCCATCAGGAACGCCAGGTCGATCTGGCGCGACATCAGGTGCGGGCGCAACACGTGGGTGGTATCCACCTCGATCTCGAGCACCAGCGCGGGATAGGTGGAATGGATCAGTTCAATCAGCGTGGGCAGCCACGTCTGCACGATGGTTTCCGCCACGCCGATGCGCACCGTGCCGGTCATGACGTTCTGCTCGCGCGCCGCCTCGAACATATCTCGCCGCACCTGCAGCATGCGTTCGGCGTGCGACAGCAGTTCGTGGCCCTTGGCGGTCAGCTTGACGCCGCGCGCGTCGCGCTCGAACAGCCGCACACCCAGGTCTGCTTCCAGCGAGGCGATGCGCTGCGACACGGCAGGTTGCGTGGTGTTGAGCTTGTCGGACGCGGCGCGAAAGCTGCCCAGCGTGGCGACCCAAAAAAAAGTTTCGACGTTACGTAGTTCGATCATTGGCCTGTTCCCCCGGCGCGATGAGCGTATCATGGCAGCCGCCCATTTCCCCATCAGGAGCCCGTCCATGCCCCCGGCCGATCCAGGTCGCCCGCAAGCCCCCGCGCCCGCCTCGCGCGGCCCGCTCGTCGGGATCTTGCTGCTGGTGCTATCGATGTGGACGCTGTCCTGTCTGGACGCCAGCGGAAAGTGGGTCATGAACGCGGGCGTGCCGCTGCTGGTGCTGTCATGGTTCCGCTACGTGGTGCACCTGATCCTGGTGCTGGCGCTGGTGTTGCCGGCGCGCGGGCTGCGTGTGCTGCGCAGCAACAAGCCGCGCGAACAACTGATACGCGGCGGCTCCATGTTCCTGGCCACGCTGATGTTCTTCACGACGCTCAGCTACATTCCGCAGGCCGAGGCCACGGCCATCAACTTCCTGGCGCCCCTGCTGGTGCTGTCCCTGGCACCCTGGATCCTGAAAGAGCCCGCCCGCCTGTCGCGCTTCGTGGCGGCGGGCATCGCGTTTATCGGCGTCATCATCGTGATCCGCCCCGGCGGCGGGCTGCATCCCATCGGCACCATTTTTGGCCTGCTGACCGCGTGCTGCTTTGCCGCGCAGTTCATCGCCACGCGGCGCGTGGCGGGCGATGACCCGTTCACGTCCTTGATCTGGAGCGGCGCGGTGGGCACCGCCTGCCTCACGCTGACCCTGCCTTTCGTGTTGCCGGCTGCCCTGCCCGTTCTGCAATCACTATCCACATTCGATTGGTTCTTGCTGATCTCGACCGGCCTGACGGGCGGGGTTGGACATCTATTCCAGATTGCCGCCTACCGCCGCGCCCCGGCATCCACGCTTGCGCCCTTCATCTACCTGCAAATCATCAGCGCCACGTCGGTGGGTTGGCTGGTCTGGGGACACTTTCCCGACCCGCTTACGTGGTTGGGTATCGCGATCATCTGCGCCAGCGGCATCGGCATCGGCCTGATCGAATGGCGGCGCGGCATGGCGATCAGCGCCGCGGCGGCCCGCGCGGGCGCCCGCTAAGCGCGGGCCTTTCCTGCCCACCCGCCCCGCCCGCCAGCGCGCGCGAAGCCGCTCCCGTACAATGCTCGACGCTTTTTGCGCTTTGGCGCATCGGCTTTCCCGGCATCCGGCATTTCCCCGAACGAGGTCTTCATGATCATCAAGCCCCGCGTGCGCGGCTTTATCTGCGTTACCACCCACCCCGTTGGCTGCGAGGCCAACGTCAACAAGCAGATCGACTACGTCCGGGCGCAAGGACCCATCGCCGGGGGCCCCAAGCGCGTGCTGGTGCTGGGCGCGTCCACCGGCTATGGACTGGCGGCGCGCATCAGCGCGGCCTTCGGCTGTGGCGCGGAAACGCTGGGCGTTTTTTTCGAACGCCCGGCAGACGCCGCCAAGGCCGGCACGCCGGGCTGGTACAACACCGCCGCTTTCCACAAGGCGGCCCAGGCGCACGGCCTGGCGGCGCAAAGCATCAATGGCGACGCGTTCTCGGACGAGATCAAGCAAAAGACCATTGCCGCCATCAAGGCAGGCATGGGCCAGGTTGACCAGGTGATCTACAGCCTGGCCGCCCCGCGCCGCACCCACCCCAAGACGGGCCAGGTGTTCAACTCCACGCTCAAACCCATCGGCCACGCCGTGAACCTGCGCGGCCTGGACACCGACCGCGAAGTGGTCAAGGAGTCCGTGCTGGAGCCGGCCACGCAGGCCGAGATCGACGCCACCGTGGCCGTGATGGGCGGTGAAGACTGGCAGATGTGGATCGACGCACTGCTTGAAGCGGGCGTGCTGGCCGAAGGGGCCACGACCACCGCGTTCACCTACCTGGGCGAAAAGATCACCCACGACATCTATTGGAACGGCTCGATCGGCGCCGCCAAGAAAGACCTGGACGACAAGGTGCTGGATATCCGCGCCAAGCTGGCCGCGCGCGGCGGCGACGCCCGGGTGTCGGTGCTGAAAGCGGTGGTCACGCAGGCCAGCTCTGCCATCCCGATGATGCCGCTGTACCTATCGCTGTTGTTCAAGACCATGAAAGAGCAAGGCACGCACGAAGGCTGCATCGAACAGGTGTATGGCCTGTACCGCGACAGCCTGTGCAGCGACACGCCGATCCTGGACGCCCAGGGCCGCCTGCGCGCCGACTACAAGGAACTTGATCCGAAGGTTCAAGAAGCCGTGCAGGCGCTTTGGCACCAGGTCACCAGCGACAACATCTATCAGCTGACCGACTTTGCCGGCTACAAGCAGGAATTCCTGCGCCTGTTCGGTTTTGAGATCGATGGCGTGGACTACGAGGCCGACGTTGACCCCGCCGTGGAAATACGCGGCCTGATCTGATCAGGGGCGTTCAGTGCGCGCGCCGGCCGTGCAACGGCCGCGCGCATCGCATCATAGATACTCCAGCGTGACCAGCCGGTGCGGCACATCGCGCGCACCGCCCCTGCCAGGCAAGGGCTGCAATGCCTTCGTGCTGACCTTGACGACGCTGTCGGTCGCGGTGGCCGGGCGGCCGGCGGCAGGCGCACAGATGATGCGCGGCGTGGTCCGCGCAACCTCGCGCGACGGGCTGGCCTGGCAACGGGTGGGTTCGACAATCATGCCGGAGAACCGGATGATGCCCCCCGCGGCGCTGACCGCCATGGGGGCAAGCATGGCGGCGACAAACACAACAAACGCTGAACAACGAATCATCATGGCGGCTCCAGGGCGTTGGCAACGTCTGGCAAGCGCGTTTGCCCGCCAGAGGGCACTCCCCAGACATCACCTTGGTATCCCCTTGGCATCGCGGCGCGTATCGCAATGCGCCGTTTTCAATTCCATGTCTCGGTTGTCAATCAGACTACTCTGAAGATTTTTTCGTATCAATTTGGATTAAGTCTAAAAACGCCGCTTACTTCGCCTTTTTCGTCAGGATCTCTAATAAGCGGTCCAATCCGCCCTCGTCGATGGCCACATTGACGACCTGGCGCACGGCGGGCTTGGCCCGATAACCGACGGACAGCCCGGCGGCGCGCATCATCGGCAGGTCATTCGCGCCGTCTCCCACCGCGATCGCGCGATCCAGCCCTACCCCGCGCTGCCCGCGCGCACGTCGTCCAACCCCAGCCGGGCGCGCAGCCGGTCGGTGAAACAGGTGAAGTCGCCGGTGACCGGGACCGCTGGGGCGCGTCAGTCGCCCTGCACCATCCGGCCCGCCGCCAACACCAGCTGGCGTGCGCAGCGCGCGGCCAATTGCGGGTCGTGCGTGACGAGCACCAGCGTGGTGCCGTGTTCGCGGTGCAGGTCAAACATCAAATCGATGACGGTGACGCCCGTGGCGGCGTCCAGGCTGCCGGTGGGCTCGTCGGCAAACAGCAGGTCGGGCTCGACCACGAAGGCGCGCGCCAGCGACACGCGCTGTTGCTCGCCGCCCGACAGCGTGCGCGGGTAATGGTGCAAGCGCGCACCCAGGCCCACGCGTTCCAGCATGGCCTGGGCCGGTTCGCGCGCGGGTTGGCCGGCCAACTCCAGCGGCAGCATCACGTTTTCCAGCGCCGTCAGGTTGGGCAACAGCTGGAATGACTGAAAGACAAAGCCCACATGGTTCGCCCGCAAGCGCGCGCGGCCGTCTTCGTCTAGCGCGAACAGGTCCTGGCCGGCCAGATGGACGCTGCCCACGCTGGGAACATCCAGCCCGGCCAACAGTCCCAGCAACGTAGACTTGCCCGAGCCGGAACTTCCGGTGATCGCCACGGCGCTGCCCGCCTGGACCGTAAAATCAATGCCTTCCAGGATAGAAAGCGTCCCGCCGGCATCGGCGACCCGCTTGCCCAGCCCTTTCACCTCGATCGAATTCTTGCTATCCATGCGCCTATTTTCCCTTCTGCGTCTTACGTCCGCCCTGAGTCTCGCCGTCATGGCGCTTCCCGCCCACGCTCAGACCGCCGTGTCGGCCCCGGGTTCCGCGCCTCGCACGGTACTGGTGGTGGGCGACAGCCTGGCTGCCGAATACGGTATCAAGCGCGGCACGGGCTGGGTGCCGCTGCTGGCGGCGCGGGTTTCCGAACAATACCCTAAGTACCAGGTCGTCAATGCCAGCATCAGCGGCGACACCACCAGCGGTGGCGTGGCGCGCTTGCCGGCACTGCTGCGCCAGCATGCGCCGGCCGTCGTGGTGCTGGAACTGGGGTCGAACGATGCGCTGCGTGGTTTGTCGCTGACGATGACTGAACAAAACCTGCGCACCATGGCGCAGGCTGCCAAGCAAGCCGAGGCCAAGGTCGTGATCGTGGGCATGCAGATCCCGCCGAACTACGGCCGGGACTACTCGCAACGCTTTGCGCAGTTGTTTTCCACGGTTGCCAAAAATGAAAACGCCCGGCTGGTGCCATTCCTGATGGAGGGAATGGCAACAAACCGGGCGATGTTCCAGGCTGACGGCATCCACCCTAACGAGGATGCCCAGGCCCAATTGCTGGACAACGTGTGGCCGACGTTACAGCCACTCTTGAACTAAAAACCTAAGGGCCGGGGCCTTACCGACAAGGCCCCGGGTGCTGACGGATCAGCCCGCCGCCTGCGGCTGATCGCCGCGAATGACGTCGGCGGCGCTGGGCAGCACCTGCACCTTGTACTGTTCGCGCAGCATCTTGAGCAGCGCTTCGATTTCGGCCTGACCCAGGCCGCCCGACAACTGCTGCGCCAGACGGTCCTTGGCGGTAGCGTCGACCGAACCGGCTTCAACCTTTTCCAGGCGAACCACCGTGTAGTCAGCGCCCGATTGCACACCGGTGTAACCCGGCAGCGGCGTGGACGGCAGACGCATCGCGGCATCCACCACCGGCTGCGGCAAGTCCTTGGGGTCCTGACGCGAAATTGTCACGGCGGGCGAGAAGCCTTCCGGCGCGGCGGCCGGGTTGGCCTTGTCGGCCGCCAGCGCGGCTTCGCCGGCTTTCTTGGCGGCTTCGGCCGAACGCTCTTGCAGCAGGCGGGCGCGGATGGAATCGCTGACCTTGTCCAACACAGGCACGTGGGCCGGTTCGATGTTGGCCACGCGCACCGCCATCATGACGGCGGGCGACAGTTCGATCACACCCGAGTTCTGCTTTTCACGCAGCACTTCGGCCGAGAACAGCGCTTGGCGAACGCGCGGGTTGTCCAGCAGCTCGGCATCCGGGCTGTCCGCGGCGGAACCGGGGCCGGCCTTGTCGGCGGGCAGCAGGCCTTCGCGGGTGACGCCCGAGGCGGTGCGCAGCTTCAGGCCCACCGCGTCGGCGGCCGGTTGCAGGCTGTCGCGCTGGTCGTAGACCTGCTTGTTCAGCTGGCTGGCCATTTCCGAAAAGTGCACGGCGGCCAGTTGCTTGCGCACTTCGCCGGTGATCTGGTCCTTGACCTCGGCCAGCGGCTTGATGGCGGCGGGCTGGATCTCGGTGACCTTGACGATGTGCAGGCCGGCCGGGCTTTCAACCACGCCGGACACCTGGTCCTTGGTTTGGCTGAAAATGGCCTTTTCCAGCGGGCCGGACAACATGCCCGGCGCCAACCAGCCCAGGTCGCCGCCCTTGGCGGCAGAGCCCGCATCCTGCGAATTCTTGGTGGCCAGTTCGGCGAACTTGGCCGGATCGGCGGCGGCTTGCTTGGCCAGATCTTCGGCCTTGGCGCGCGCAGCCTTGCGAGCATCTTCCGAGGCGCCAGGAGCCAGCTCGATCATGATGTGGCTGGCGCGACGGCGTTCCGGCTGGCCGAAGCGGTTCTTGTTTTGCTCGTAATAGGCCGTCAGGTCTTCGTCCTTGACCTGGATGCCCTGCGTGGCGGCGGCTTCGTCCAGCACCAGATATTGCACCTGGACCTGTTCCGGAATTTGCAGCTGCTGCTTGTTGGCGTCGTACCAGGCCTGGATATCGGCCGGCGTCACGGTCACTTGCGAGCGATAGTCTTCGGCGGCGAAGCGGCGCAATTGCACGGTGCGCTGTTGCGTCAACGCCGATTCCAACGAGGCGACCACTTCGGCGGGAGCGCGGGCCGATTGGCCCACCGGGTCCAGCACGCGGCCCACGGCCAGATCGCGGCGCAGACCGGCTTCGAACGAGGTCGGCGACATGCCCTGCGCGGCCAGCACCTGACGATAACGCTCGGGCGAGAAGCGGCCGTTGTCCTGGACTTCGGGAATCGCGGCGATGGTGTTGCGCAGCGTTTCGTCCGACACGTTAAAGCGGTTGTCCACGGCAACGTTGGCCAGCAAACGCTGATTGATCAGCTGGTTCAGCAGGCCTTCGCGCAAAGCGGGCGTGTCGGAGACGGCCGGGTCAAAGCGGGCGCCCTGACGCTGACGCATCTGCTCAAGCTGGTTGCGGTGCGCCTGATCAAACTCGGCGCGAGAAATCGGCTGGCCAGCGACCGTGGCAAGCTCCGGCTCTTTGCGCATGAAGCTGTCATAGCCTTGAATTCCGACCAGGAAGAAGGACGGCACAATCAGAAGCAGCAGGATGAGCTGCATCCAGCGCCGATGGCTGCGAATAAATTCGAACATGGAATCCCTGTTGCCGCGCTTCGGGGGTGTCCACCCAAAGCCGCACGAAAACGCAAAAGAAAACGCAAAAAAAAGGGCGAACTTGATTCGCCCTATTCCCATACCGGTTATTACCGGATCAGCGGGCGGATTTTAGCATTTCTCACTTACATCGGGCCTTTAGATTCTCTTCAGGTTTATCCCGGCAGGGCGTGGACCGGCCGCTTCCCACCGAAGCGCCGCACCGTCAACCCGGGAAATTCCCGTTTCCGCCCCCCGTGGCCACCCGTATCTTGCCCCGTGGGGCCGGCCGATCACCGTGACGCGCCCCGACGCCGGCCGTTCGCCGACGCCCTTTCCTGTGCAACTTTATAAAGGGTTCCATCAATGCCGCTTACCTCTTTCCGCCAGCACGTCCTGCCCGCCTGCCTGGCTCTCGCCTTCCTGGGCGGGGCGCACGGGGCGCTGGCCGCGCCGGTGGCCGCCGTGCACGACGCTGCCAAAGCCCAGCAACAAGCCATGCTGGACACCATGCGCGACCTGGTCAACATTGAATCGGGCAGCAAGGACGTGGAAGGCGTCGAACGCATCGCCGAATTGATCCGCGACCGCCTGAAGGCGCTGGGCGGCACGGTAGAGATCATTCCCGCCACCGATGTGTTCCGCCTGGACGACACGCCGGAAAAGGTCGGCCCGATGGTGCATGCCGAGTTCAAGGGCAGCGGCACCAAGAAGATCATGCTGATCGCCCACATGGACACCGTCTACCGAAACGGCATGCTGAAAGACCAGCCGTTCCGCGTTGACGGCGACAAGGCCTACGGGCTGGGCATTGCCGACGACAAGCACGGCGTGGCGACGATCATCCACACGCTGACGATGCTGCAAAAGCTGGGATTTAAAGATTTCGGCACGCTGACCGTGCTGATCAACGGCGACGAAGAGATCAGCTCGCCGGGCGCGCGCAGCACCATCACGCGGCTGGGCGCCGACCAGGACGCAGTGTTTTCGTTTGAAGGCGGGGGCACCGAACCCCGCCTGACCCTGGCCACCAGTGGTATCGGCGCGGCATACCTGACGGTGCAAGGCAAGACCTCGCACGCGGGCGCGCGGCCCGAGGGCGGCGTCAACGCGCTCTATGAACTGGCGCACCAACTGCTGCAACTGGACAAGCTGTCCAAACCCGAAGAAGGCTTGAAGCTGAATTGGACGGTGGCGCAGGCCGGCACCAATCGCAATGTGATCCCGGGCCAGGCCACCGCGCAGGCCGATGCGCGCGCCTTGCGCGTGTCCGACTTTGACGCCCTGGCGAAAACGCTGGAAGAACGCGTACAGAAAAAACTGCTGCCCGAATCGAAGGTCAGCGTGAAGTTCGAAGTACGCCGCCCGCCGCTGGAAGCCACCGACGCATCGCGCGCTTTGGCTCAGCATGGCGTCAAGGTCTATCAGGAACTGGACCTGCCTTTGAAGGTGGTGGACCGGGCCAGCGGCGGCGGCACGGACGCGGCGTTCGCGGCGTTGAAGGCGCGCGGCCCCGTCGTTGAAGGCATGGGCTTGAGCGGCTTCGGTGCGCACTCGAATGACGCGGAATACATTCAGATCAACAGCATCGTGCCGCGCCTGTACCTGGCCAGCCGGATGATCATGGATGTGTCCCAGGGCAAAGTGGCGCCCAAGTAAAAAGGGGCCGCCCCGCCGCAGCGCCTGGCTGGCGCCCAGCGGCGGGGCCCAGCGCCGAATCACCCCCCAAGAAGGAGTATCCTTGCAACCCTGTCCCCAAGAACCCCAAGCATCACCAACATGACCGCAAATCTACCCTCCTGGCCCTATTCCCGTTACATCGCGCATCGCGGCGGCGGTCGTCTGGCGCCGGAGAACACCTTGGCCGCCATGCGCGTGGGCGCCGAGCACGGTTTCACGATGTTCGAATACGACGTCAAACTGAGCCGCGACAACGTGCTGGTGCTGATGCACGACGACGACGTCGACCGCACCTCGAACGGCACCGGCCCGGCCGCCGCCAAGACCTACAGCGAACTGGCGCAACTGGATTTCGGCAGCTGGCACTCGGCCGCTTACGCGGGCGAGCCCCTGCCCACCTTCGCCGCCGTGGCCCGCTACACCGTGGCCAACGGCATTGCCAGCAACGTTGAAATCAAACCCTGCCCGGGTCGCGAAGCCGAAACAGGCGCCGCCGTGGCACGGGCCTGCAAGCAGCTGTGGCAAGGCGCAAGCGTGCCCCCGCTGCTGTCTTCGTTTGCCGAAGAAGCCTTGCAAGCGGCGCTGGAAGCCGCCCCCGAACTGCCGCGCGCCCTGCTGGTGGAAAAGGTGCCCGCCGACTGGCGCGAACGCCTTGCCAAATACAAGTGCGTTGCGCTGAACATCAACCAAAAAGACGCAACCCGCGAATTGATCGACGCCGTGCACGCCGCCGGCTATCGAATCGCGGCCTGGACCGTCAATGACCCCGAACGCGCCCGCTTGCTGCTGGACTGGGGCATCGACGGCATTTTCACCGACGAGCTGGCCGCGATCCGGCCGGCCGACTGAGGCAGAACGCCCCGTGTTCAGTTATCGCCACGCCTTTCACGCCGGCAACCACGCCGACGTGCTCAAGCACGCCATCCTGGTCCACACCCTGGACTACTTCAACAAAAAAGACGCGCCCTACTGGGTCGTGGACACCCACGCCGGCGCCGGCCTGTACAACCTGGAAAGCGACTGGGCAAACAAGACCTCGGAATTCGAGGAAGGCATTGGCCGCCTGTGGGAAGCCAAGGACCTGCCGCCGCTGCTGGCCGACTACGTCGCCCGCATTCGCGACTACAACACCAATGGCCGCTTGAAGCGCTATCCCGGCTCGCCGTGGCTGGCGCTGGATGTGATGCGCCCGTCCGACCGCCTGCGCCTGTTTGAAATGCACCCGACCGAAATCGACACGCTGGTCGTCAACCTGGAACACCAGGGCCGCACGGCGCAACGCCAGACCACGATTTATGGCGATGACGGCTTCGAAGGCGTGAAGGCCTTGCTGCCCCCGCCCACGCGGCGCGGCATGGTGCTGATCGACCCGTCGTACGAAGACAAGCACGACTATCGCCGCACCCTGATCACCGTGAAGGAATGCATCAAGCGCTTCGCCACCGGCACCATCGCTGTCTGGTACCCGCTGGTGCAGCGTCGCGAAGCCAGCGAAATGGCGCGTCACTTTGAAAACCTGAAGGTCAAGAGCTGGCTGCATGCCACGTTGACGGTCAAGAAGGCCACCATCGACGGCTATGGCCTGCATGGCAGCGGCATGTTCCTGATCAACCCGCCGTGGACGCTGCACGAAGGTCTGAAGCAAGCCATGCCCTACCTTGCCCGCGAACTGGGCCAGGACGAACGCGCGGGCTTCACCTTGCAGTACCGCGAAAACCCGTTCCCGGTGCCGAAGAAGCAATCGGACGACTAAGTCGACCAAGGCGACCAAGACCTAGTCGGCTACGTCGACCCGGTCTTTGGCGACCTGAAAAAAAAGGCCCGATCCTGATGGATCGGGCCTTTCTCATTCAGGGGCCGCCGCCCCTGCTTCGCACAGTCAAACCGTTTCTTGTTCCTGCGTTTCGCTGCACACGGACTCACGGGCGGCAGCCAGCTTGGCGGCCGCGTCGCGCAGCGCAGTGCGCAGGCCCTCTTCAATGACGGGGTGGTAGAACGGCATTTCCAGCATGCGCGCCACCGTCAATTCCTGCTGCACCGCCCAGGCAAGCAGGTGGCCAATGTGCTCGGCGCTGGGGCCGACCATTTCAGCGCCCAGGAAACGGCCCGTGGCGATGTCGGCGTACACGTGCAGCAGGCCCCTGTTCTTGAGCATGACGCGCGAACGGCCCTGGTCGCTGAAGTCCACCTCGCCGACCACGAACGTGCCGGGGATAAGACGGCCATAACCCTGCCCCGCCAACGCGATCTGCGGGTCCGAGAACACCACCGCCAGCGGCGCGCGGCGCAGCCCGTTTTGCAGATCGGGGAAGCGCGCGGCGTTTTCGCCGGCAATGCGGCCTTCGTCCGCGGCTTCGTGCAGCAACGGCGCGTCGGCGTTGGCGTCGCCCGCGATGAAGATGGCGGAATCACCTGCCTGCATCGTTTCGCGGTTGAACACCGGCACGCCGTGCACGTTCAGTTCCAGCGACGTGTTCTCCAGGCCCAGACCGTCCACGTTGGCGCGGCGGCCGGTAGCGACAAGCGCGTAGTCAAAGCGTTCGATGCGTTCGGCGTTATCCAGCGTGACGTAGCGCACTTCCACTTCGTCGCCCACCCGCGTGGTCTCCAGCACCCGGGCATCCGGGTCCAGATAGAACTCGCGTTGGAAGATCTTGCGGGCGCTTTGGCGGACCTGCGGATCGCTGATGCCACCCAGGCTGCCGCTGACACCGAACACGCGTACATCGACACCCAGCCGCGCCAGCGCCTGGCCCAGTTCCAGCCCGATCACGCCGGGGCCAAACACCGCCACGCGGCGCGGCAGGTCGTCCCACGCAAAGACGTCGTCGTTCACCACCAGGCGGTCGCCCAGCGCGCGGAAAGGCGGCGGAACCGACGGCCGCGAACCCGTGGCGATCACCACGCGGGATGCATGCACCTCGGTGTGATCGTCGATCCGCAGCACGGTATCCGAGACAAAGCGGGCATAGCCACGCAGCTTGTCTTCAGCAGGAATGTTCTCGACGCCATCCAGCACAAAGCCCACGAAGCGGCCCCGTTCGCGTTTGACGCGATCCATGACTTCCGCGCCGTCCACCGTGATTTCACCGCCCACGTGCACGCCAAAGGCGTCGGTGTGCGCGGCGTCGTGCGCCGCTTCCGCGGCGGCGATCAACAGCTTGGAAGGCATGCAGCCCACGCGGGCGCAAGTCGTGCCGTAGGGGCCGCCTTCGATAAGCAGGGCGCGCTTGCCCGCCGCCTTTGCGGCGCGATAAGCGGCCAGACCAGCCGTGCCGGCCCCAATGATGGCGATATCGGTATGCAGAGTTTTCATGACTGTGGTTCCCCTGTTGCGGGTAGCAAGGTTTCTAAAGGCGAGTTCCGCCTTGTTGCGCATCCTTGGGACGAACACCGTCCGGCGACGCCGCTTCGGGGTCGCAAAAGGAATGCAGTAAGGGTGCGTAAAAAGGGAAGCTCGGGCCGGTGCGGGCCAGGCGGTCTTTCGGCTACCGCCTGCCCTCACCGGCCGGGCACGGGGCGCTGCCCCTGCCCGGCTGCTTTGGGCGGTTGCCCGAAGCCCTTAGGCGAAGTGCGCCTTCAGGTCTTCCAGGCCGCCGATCAGCGTGCCGTTGATGAACACCTGGGGCGCGGTGCCCTTGCCCGACACGGCGCCGATCACACGACCGCGCACCTTGTTTTCCAGCGGGATTTCGATCGGGGCGTAGCCCTTTTCGTCCAGCAGTGCCTTGGCTTCCACGCAGAACGGGCAGCCCGGCTTGGAGAACACGACCACCTGGTCAGGCTTCTTGGCAGTCGGTGCAACGTGCGCCAGCATGGTGTCGGCGTCCGACACTTCAAACGGGTCGCCTTCCTTTTCCGGTTCGATGAACATCTTTTGCACGACGCCGTCCTTGACCAGCATCGAATAGCGCCAGCTGCGCTTGCCGAAGCCCAGGTCGCTCTTGTCGACCAGCATGCCCATGCCTTCGGTGAAAGCGCCGTTGCCGTCAGGCAGCAAGGTGATGTTGGCCGATTCCTGGTCCTTGGCCCATTCGTTCATCACGAAGGTGTCGTTGACCGACACGCACACAATGCTGTCGACGCCGGCGTTGAAGAACGCGGGGGCCAGTTCGTTGTAGCGCGGCAAGTGGGTGGACGAGCAGGTCGGCGTGAAAGCGCCGGGAAGCGAGAAGACGACAACCGTCTTGTTCTTGAACAGATCGTCGGTCGTGACCTTCTTCCACGTGTTGTCCTCGCGGACGGGGAACGTTACGTTCGGGACACGTTGGCCTTCGCGGTTTTGCAGCATTCAAAACTCTCCTTGGGTAGCGGTAGCGGGGTTTGTTTAACCACCATGGAAAGAATGATAAATGCCGGCTATCAATTAATCAAATTTAATAAACTTAATTGATCGATAGTTTTCTGCAATCAAGAATTTAGAATTGAAAAGCGGTTCCTATCATAACCGCCCTTCGTTGGCTCAGTGGCTTAGACCCGGGCAGGCTCGTAGCCGGCGTCGCGGATGGCGGCTTCTACCTTGTCGGCCTCGTCCGTGCCGGACACCGTGACGCGGTGCGTCGGCAGGTCGACGGTAACGGTGGCCCCAGGTGCCGCTTGCGTCACCGCGCCGGTGATCGTCTTGACGCAGTGGCCGCAGGTCATATCCGGGACTTGGAATTCGATGCTCATGGTGGTTCTCCGTAAAGTCAGGGGCGGCGCGCAACAGATTTCGCACGCCATGCTTCGCAGCTTAAACATTCCCATCATGGCAAGGTCAAGCGTAAAATCCGCCTTGACCTTCCCACCATGGGAAGGATGAAACTGCAAGCTCCCCTCCCATCAGAGAACAGCCATGAGCGTTGCCAGCCCCTCCTCCACTCAGTTGGAACTTGCCATTGAAGGCATGACCTGCGCGTCGTGCGTCAAACGCGTGGAAAAGGCCCTGACCCAGGTGCCCGGCGTGGCCCAGGCGCAGGTCAACCTGGCCACCGAGCGCGCGCTGGTGTCGTTTGATGCCAATGCCGCGCAGCCGCAGGCGTTGGTGGATGCCGTTGTGAAGATGGGCTACGAAGCCCGGCCCATCGCCGCGCAGGACGACCATACCGAACGCCAATCGCAAGCGCGCGATGCCGAAGCCCAGCGTCTGCAACGGGCATTCACCGTGGCGCTGGTGCTGACGTTGCCCGTCTTCCTGCTGGAAATGGGATCGCACCTGATTCCGGCCATGCACCATTGGGTGCTGGGCACGATCGGCCAGCAAAATAGCTGGCTGTTGCAGTTTGCGTTGACGACCGCCGTGCTGGTCTGGCCCGGCCGTCACTTCTTCACCAAGGGCTTTACGGCGCTGTGGCGGCGGGCGCCCGAGATGAATTCGCTGGTGGCGTTGGGCGCCGGCGCCGCGTGGGGCTATTCCGTGGTGGCAACGTTCGCGCCCGGCTGGCTGCCCGAGGCGGCACGCAACGTCTATTTCGAAGCGGCGGCGGTCATCGTCACGCTGATTCTGCTGGGCCGCATGCTGGAAGCGCGCGCCAAGGGCAAGACCGGCGCGGCCATCAAGCGCTTGATCGGCTTGCAGCCGCGCACGGCGCGGGTCATGCGTGACGGGCAGGCCTTTGATGTCGAGATCGAAAAGGTCAAGACGGGCGACGTCGTCATTGTGCGCCCCGGCGAAAAGATCCCGCTGGACGGCGACATCATCGAAGGCAATTCGTATGTGGATGAATCGATGCTGACGGGTGAGCCCGTCCCGGTCGAAAAGCAGCCAGGCATGCAAGCCACCGGCGGCACGTTGAACACGTCGGGCAGCTTCACGCTGCGCGTGACGCATACCGGCGCCGACACGATGCTGGCCCGCATCATCCGCATGGTTGAAGCCGCCCAGGGCGCGCGTCTGCCCATCCAGGCGTTGGTTGACCAGGTCACCGCGTGGTTCGTGCCGGCCGTGATGGCGGCCGCCCTGCTCACCTTCCTGACCTGGTTCTTCCTTGGCCCCACGCCCGCGCTGTCGCACGCGCTGGTCAACGCGGTGGCGGTGCTGATCATCGCCTGCCCCTGCGCGATGGGGCTGGCCACGCCCACGTCCATCATGGTGGGCACCGGGCGCGCGGCCGACATGGGCGTGCTGTTCCGCCAGGGCGACGCCTTGCAGACCCTGCGCGACGTCAACGTGGTGGCGTTTGACAAGACCGGCACGCTGACGCTGGGCAAGCCGACGATGACCGAATTGACGCCGGCCGCCGGATACGCCGAACACGACGTCCTGCAATGGGTGGCGTCGGTGCAGGCGCGTTCCGAGCATCCCATCGCGCTGGCCATTGTGGCGGCCGCCAAGGATCGCAAGATGGCGCTGCTGCCCGCCGATGGCTTTGCCGCCATTACCGGAGCAGGCGTGGAAGCTGCCGTGGCGGGCCACAAGATTTTGGCGGGCGCGGCGCGGCTGATGGCCGAACGCGGCGTGGATGTCAGCGTATTTGGCGCGCAGGCCGCCGATTGGGGTAACGAAGGCAAGACCCCGATCTACGTGGCGGTCGACGGCAAGGCCGCAGCCATGATGGCCGTGACCGACCCGATCAAGCCGTCCGCCGTGTCAGCCATTGCCGCGCTGCATGCGCAGGGCTTGAAGACCGCAATGATCACCGGCGACAACCGCTACACCGCGGCCGCCGTTGCGCGTCAACTGGGCATTGATGAGGTGCGCGCCGAAGTGCTGCCGGACGGCAAGGTGCAGGCCATTGAAACGCTGCGCGAAGGCGGCCGCAAGGTAGCCTTCGTGGGCGACGGCATCAACGACGCACCGGCCCTTGCCGCCGCAGATACCGGCATTGCCATCGGCACGGGCACGGACGTGGCCATCGAGGCGGCCTCGGTCGTGTTGATGGCCGACGACCTGCACGGCGTGCCCAACGCCATCGCGCTCAGCCGCGCCACGCTGGCCAATATCCGGCAGAACCTGTTCTGGGCGTTTGCGTACAACGCCGCGCTGATTCCGCTGGCTGCCGGCGCCTTGTACCCCGCCTTCGGCCTGTCGCTGTCGCCCATCTTTGCCGCCGGTGCCATGGCCCTGTCCAGCGTCTTCGTGCTGGGCAACGCGTTGCGCTTGAAAGCGTTCCGGCCGCGCACCGCTCACGTTTGATACCAGGAGCCTGACCATGAATATCGGCGAAGCCGCAAAAAGCTCGGGCATCTCGGCCAAGATGATCCGGTACTACGAAAGCATCGGGTTGATCGGGCCGGCGGTGCGCACGGATTCCGGCTACCGGGTCTACAGCGACCACGACCTGCACACGCTGCGCTTTGTGCGCCGCGCGCGTGACCTTGGCTTCTCTGTTGAGCAAATGAACGAGTTGCTGGCGCTATGGAAGGACCGCAGCCGCGCCAGCGCGGACGTCAAGCGCATTGCGCTGGAGCATGTGCAGGAACTTGAGCGCAAGGCCGAAGCCCTGCACGACATGGCCGCCACGCTCAAGCATCTGGCGCAGAACTGCCACGGAGACGACCGGCCCGATTGCCCCATTCTGGAAACGCTGGGGCGCTCGCACTAGCAGCGCCGCCCCTGCCCGCACTGGCGCCTATCAGTCTTTTACTGGCGCGACGGGTTCCGCGACGGTGTCGGCGTCGGCTTGCGCAACGTCGGCTTCGGAGGCTTGGCCGACAACGCCCGCTTCGGCAGCCTCGGCGGCAACGCGCGCGTGGTAGGCATCGGTTGCCGCTTGCTTGGCGGCCGCTTTTTCAGCGGCGGCAAGCGCCTTGGCCTCTTCTGCCGCGATGGCGTCGGCTTCGGCCTGGATGGCGCGCTGGCGTGCGCGTTCCTTGACTTCGGCCACGCCCTCGGCGTCCAACGATTCGAACACCGCAATCGATTCCACATGGCCCGTGTGCGGGAACATGTTGATGACGCCGGCGCTCTTCAATTCATAGCCCCCTTCGTGCACCAGAATGGCCGCGTCGCGCGCCAACGTGGCCGGGTTACAGGACACGTAGACGATGCGGCGCGGGCGCTCTTGTACGGACAATTCCGCCAGCGCCTGCGACACCGCGTGCGCGCCTTCGCGCGGCGGGTCGATCAGCATGCGGTCGAAATAGCCCAGGCTGCGCAGCCAGTGGGCGTCGACCTCGAACAGGTTCAAGGTGGCAAAGCTGGTGCGTTCGGCCAGGCCATGGCGCGCCGCCGCGTCAAATGCGCGGTCAGTCAGCGCCTTGCTGCCTTCCACGCCCACGGCTTCGCGGCCCTGGGTTGCCAGCGGCAAGGTGAAATTGCCCAGGCCACAGAACAGGTCGGCGACGCGGTCGGTGGGCTGCACGTCCAGCAGCTTGAGCGCACGCGAGACCATCGCGCGATTGATGGCGTGGTTGACCTGCGTGAAATCGGTGGGCCGATACGGCATGCGCAGCCCGAATTCGGGCATGGTGTACGACAGCGTGTCGGCATGCTCGCGCTCTAGCGGGTGCACCGTTTCCGGGCCCTTGGCCTGCAACCACCACTGCACGTCGTGTTTGGCGGCAAACGCGCGCAGGATGGCGATATCGCCGTCGGTCAGGGGCAGCAGATGGCGCAGCACCAGCGCCGTCACGCCTTCACCCAACGACACCTCGATTTGCGGCATGCGGTCAGGCGCCGACATTGAGCCGATCATCTCGCGCAGCGGCAACAGCAGGTCGCTGACGTGGCGCGGCAGCACATGGCATTCGCGCATGTCGGCCACATAGCTGCTTTTACGTTCGTGAAAGCCCACCAGCACCCCGCCCTTCTTGGGCACGACGCGCACCGACAGGCGCGCACGGTAGCGATAGCCCCAGGTGGGGCCTTGCAGCGGCGGCAGGATAAGCGCGGGGCGCAGCTTGCCGACGTGCCAGAAGGTATCTTCCAGCGACCGTTGCTTGATGGCCACTTGCGTGCTGGGTTCCAGATGCTGCATCGCGCAGCCGCCACAGACCCCGAAGTGCGGGCAGCGCGGCTGGACGCGTTGCGACGACGGGCGCATGACCTCGTCCACGCGGGCGATTTCGTAGGATGGCTTGCGGCGCAGCGTCACGGTGGTGACCCGTTCACCCGGCAGCGCGCCTTCCACGAACACGACTTTGCCGTCGCGGCGGGCGATTCCCCTGGCTTCCAGATCCAGGGACTCAATACTCAAAACGTCTGACATCTCACGCAGTCCAGAATTACACGCAACCCATGATTGTAGAAGGACTGCGCCCATTCCCGGAAATGGTCTTTGACGGGGCCGGAAGGCCGGGGCGGACGGCCCAGTGCACCAAGGTGCGCCGTCAAGCCGTCCGCGTGATGTCGGCGCAAGTCGATTGCCACCACAACGCCGTCATGGCGGCCAATGCTGCCGCGGCTCCCGCCAGCGGCAACACGGGCAGTCCTGCCCAGGCGATGGTCAGGCTGCCCAGCCCGCCGCCCACAGCGGTGCCCAGGTTGAAAGAGGCGATGTTCAAGCCCGCCGCCACCGCCGTGAACGCCGGCACGTAATGCTGGGCCTGTTTGAGCAGTCGCAGCGTCAGCACGGTCACGATGCAAAAGAACACCAAGCCCAGCCCCCCCGCCAGCGCCAGCACGGCCCAAGACGAGGCGCGGAACTGGAACAGGGCCAGCATGGTTGCCACCAGGGCCGCCAACGCCAGCATGGCGGCGCGGTCGGGGTCCATGCGGTCCGCGAGATACCCGCCCAGCAGATTGCCGCCGATGGAAAACAGGCCGAACAGCAGCATGGCCGTGCTAAGTTGCCGCACGCCGGCCCCGGTGACCTGCAACAGGTAGGGCGACACGTAGGTGAAAAAGCAGAACGTCGCCACGCTGACCAGCGCACCGACGCCGGCCGTCATCAACATGCGCGGGTGGGCAATGGCGCGCAAGCCTGCGGCCATGCCGGAGCCGGCTTGGGGTCGCGGCGGGACGCTGCCCCGTCGGCTTGGCCCCTGGCCTGCCAATTGCCCCGGCTGTGAGCCCGACTTTGAGCCCGACTTTGAGCCCGACTGTGAGCCCGACTGTGCATCCGGCTGCGGCGCAGTCGACCGACCCGGCATGCAACACAGCAGCCCGCCCAGCCCAACCAAGGCCAACACACCAATCGCCAGGAACACCAGGCGCCAGGACCACAGGCTGCCCAGGAACGTGCCCAACGGCACGCCAAGCGCCAGCGCCACGGTCAGGCCGATCCACACGACGGCGACGGCGCGGCCCGCGCGTGCCGGCTCCACCAGCCGCGTCGCCGCATCGGACGCCACGGCCATGAAGACGCCATGCGCCAAGCCGACGGCGAAACGCACGCCCAGCAAGACGGGCAGCGTCGCTGACACGCTCATCAAGCCGCTGCCCACTGCCAATATCGCCATCGCGCAGGCCAAAATGCGGCGGTCTCGCCAGTGCGCCACCCACGCAGTCAGGAGCGGTGCGCCGATAGCAGCGCCAAAAGCGTAGGCCGCGATCGCCGTGCCCACCGCTTCAATGCGGGCGTGCAGGCTATCGGCCATCGCAGACACCAAGCCCGCGACAACAAACTCCGACAGGCCAAAAGCGAAGGTGCAACCAGAGAAGAGATAGACGGCGATGGGCATGAGGCTTCCGGGCTCGACAATGACAGTTGCCGAGCTTAGGGCGCCGCCCACTATTCGTAAAATATCTTATTCATGCACGAATAAGACTGTGTACGTCTTACCGATTTACTCGCGCTGCGCGTCTTGCGTCACTGAGCGGACAACGTCCAGCAGGCGATCCCGCACCGGAGAATCCCGCGCGGGATTCCACGCCATCAACAGTTCTACCTCCAACAAGGCAGCCGGCGCATCGGTCGCCAGTGGCCGGAACACCACGTCGGCGCGCCCCGCCTGAGCCACCGATGTGGGCAGCAACGCCACCCCGAAACCCGCCGCGACCAGCGCCGCCACGGTCTGCAACTGGCGCGCTTCCTGCGCCACCCGGGGAACAAAGCCGGCCGTCTGGCAAAGCTGGATCAACTGATCGTGAAATCCTTGGCCCAGCCGTCGGGGCGACGCCACAAAGTCCTCGTCTTTCAATGCAGCCAGCTCGACCACCGCGCGCGCTTGCAGGGGATGCCCGGCGGGCAAGGCCACTTGGATGGGTTCTTGCAGCAGCGATTCAAATCGCAGGCTGGGCGTCGTGGTACCGGGCGGCCGCATAAAGCCGATATCGGCGTGGCCGGCCTCAAGCGCCAGCACCTGCTCTTGCGTGGTGGCCTCTTGCAGCGTGAAGGCCACGGCGGGATGCGCGCCACGGAAGTCCCGCAACGCGCGCAATAACGCGGGATACGGCGCAATGTTGATGAACGTCAGCGTCAGGTGGCCGTCCATGCCTTGGGCGACGCGCCGCGTGTGGGCGACGCCGCCGTCCAGCGCGTCCAGAATGCTGCGTGCCGATTGCAGGAACGCCGCGCCGGCCGGGGTCAGCGCCACGCTGCGATTGGTACGTACAAACAGCGCCGCGCCGATCTCCGCTTCCAACCTGCGGATAGCCTGACTGAGCGGCGGCTGCGCCATGTGCAGGCGCTGCGCCGCGCGATTGAAGTGCAGGGTTTCCGCCACGGCGACAAATTGCCGCAACAAACGGGTTTCGATCATCAAGACGCCCAGGATATTGTTCTGACGCCGTGAGTATATTTTTATCCTGGGCGCGGATCAGTCCAGCTCGGCGCGAGAAAACAGATCTTGAATCAGCTTTTTGTCTTCGCACGCAGCCTTGAACGCCAGGGCGAAGGCCTTAAGCGCTTCGCTATCGGACGAATAAGCGCAGAACGTATCGGCTTCCGGATCGAAATCGATCGACTCATCCAGGTCCGGCTGTTTCTCGGTCAGAAAAACGACCGCCAGCGAGGTCCAGTCGTAGCCCGTCCCCAGGAAACCCTCTACCCGTCTGCGGCGGAAAACTTCTTCCTTGTATTCCCCGACATTCAGGCTTACCGAGAAGTTGCCTTCGTATTCCATCCAGGAAAAAGGCTTGATTGCTTCTTCGAAATCGATAGTCACTGCGCTCAAAGCTCCTTGAATCGCCGGCCGCCAACAATAGCGGCCGGGCTGATGCGCGGAACGTGCCCGCCGCATCTTGTGCGCGCCCATTAGAGGCAATTATTGCGATGTGTGCAACGCGCCCGATTTTTGCCCCGACCTGGGGCGCGCGTGCCGGCCCGCCTGACAGCCCCGCTGCAACCGCTCAAAAGCGCGCAGGCCAATGATAAAAAAAGGGGGAATTGAAGGGGACTGCCCCATCAGGCAGTCTCCATCAATCCCCCCAAACGCCGGCGCCCATCAAAGCGCCGCCACGGATTACCGCTCAGAACGTACGTGCCACCGAGAACACCGCACCCAGTCGGCCGGACGGGTGGCCGTACTTGGTAGGCAGCCAGTTGTCCTTGGTGGCGCCCACGGCCGCCAGCCCCAGCACCCAACCCTTGATGTCCTTGGTGACGCCCAGCTTGTAGTCCACGTAGTGGCCGATGGAATCGCCGTCCATGTTTGTTTGGTTCTTCAGCTTTTGATAGCCCAGGTGTCCCAGCAGGCCCCAGCCATCGCCCAGGTCGAACGTGGCGGTGCCGTCCAGGTACCACGTACCCTTGCTGTCGGGCGTGCTGAAAAAGTCGCTGGGCGTGTAGGAATACTTCAGCGAGTAGTTGCCGTAGGACGCGCCCAGGTAGAGGTCGGTGTTGTTGTAGTTACCGCCCTTGGGCGAGCTGGAACCGGGGTAGTAGTAATGCAGCACGCCGGCGTCCAGCGTGAAGCCGCCGCCCACGTCGCCCTTCCAGCCGCCGTAGAAATCCATTTCCAGGTTGCCGTCGGTAAACACGAAGTCGGAGACGTTGGAGTTCCAGTTGCCCAGATAAAAGCCCGAACTATGGGTCAGGTCGATGCCAACTTGCACGGCGGGCCGAAAGTCGGTCTGGGAATAGCCGCGGAAGCGATAGTCGCTGGCGATGGTGGCGTTACCGCTAAGAGAAAAACCGCCTCCAAGATCGGTGGGTTCGGCCTGGGCCGTCGAGGCGAAACAAGCGGCAAGCGCAAAAGGCAAGGCTAGCAACGTCTTCTTCATGGTGCGGAGTCCTGATCGGATTTAACGAGGAGGAGGACGGCCGTTGGCGCATCCGTCTGGCCGGCTTTGCTGCGGTAGGTGCCGGCTCTATTCCCTTCAAGCAATGTCCATGCCAGGTTTCATTCGGGTGACAAACCGCTGGCTGCAAGCTGATAGACAGGCTGGTGCGCCCGCCCGGGGCGTCCTGCACCGGCCGTCATGGTTCAAGATGGCGCGCTGCGTGCACTACAAGCGGGCAAGCGCCGACATGCCAACGGCGCGCATGCATCAAGTTGGGGCGCGGGACGTAGCGTCGAAGTCAAGCAGCGTCGAAATCAAGCAGCGTCGAAATCAAGCAGAGTCGAATCAAGCAGAGCCGAAATCAGCAGGGTTGAATCCTGGCAGAGTCGAATCCAAGCCCAATAAAAAACCCCGGCGCGCCGCGTGGCGTGTCGGGGTTGGTCTTGCCCGCGTCCACCCCACAAAGGCGGCGGACGGGACTGGCTTAGTTAGCCGAGGGCGCGGGCGGCGGAGGTGCATCCGCACCGGCCGCAGGAGGCGGCGGCATACCCGGCTTGCCCTTGCCGTGGCGCCCTTCCATCTTGGCGTGACGTTCCTGCATCTTGGCTTCGCGGTCCTTGACCATCTTAGTCACCTGGCCGCGCTGCGTGTCGTTCAGGCTGTCCCACACCGCCAGCCATTGGTCACGCACCTGCTTGGCTTGCGGGCCGAACGCGTCGTGCGACTGCTCGGACTGCGCCGCCAGCGCGCGCGGGTCCAGCTTGCCGCTGTCCAATTGAGACTTCAGCAGATCGTGGCGCTTGGCGCCGGCGGCGCGCATCGCCTCGTGCAGGCTGCGCTGGCCGTCCTGCGCGGTCTTGAACAGCGCTTGTTGCTTGTCATCCAACTTCAGCTGGTCGACCTGCGCCTTGGAAACCGGACCCAGGCCCGGAATGAACAATCCGTCGCGCATGCCCTTGTGAAACTCGCCACCACGCGGGCCTTGGTGATGCATGGCGGCCGGGCCACCGTCGGCCGGAGCCGGGGGTGCAGCCATGGCGGAGCCAGCCACCAAACCGCCCGTCGCGGCGACAAAAGCAAGAGCGGCCAAATTGGAGCGAATAGCGAATCGGGACATGTGTGTCTCCTGAAAGTGAAGAAAGCGAGGCCATTGTGCTGTCGGCCCGGTTTCAACCGGGTTTCGCGGTCGCGTTCCATGTTTCAGTCGATTGCGTGCGTGCCAGACGTGAAAACGGAGCCTTGGAAGGCCCCGTTCTGATCCTGATCCACCACGCCGAAGCTCGCCTCGGGGCGGCGCCGGGTGGCGTCAGGTAGCGTCCCACGCCGCCATGTATTCCTTCCAGTGCGGCGCGTCGCTGGCGGACAGCGTATCGCGCACCAGGGCGATCTCGGCGTCATACGCCGTGCGGTCCAGCTCGCCACGCAGGAAGCGAAAGCGGCAGTACACCAGCCAGGTATTGACGACGTCGGTTTCGCAATAGGCGCGGACCTCGTCGGCGCGGCCGGTGTGCCATGCTTCCCAGACCTTGCTGCCGTCCATGCCCAGCTTGCCGGGAAAGCCGCACAGCTTGGCCAGGTCGTCCAGCGGCGCGTTGGCACGGCCGTTGTATTTGGCCAGCACGTCCATCAAATCCAGATGCCGCGTGTGATAACGGGCAATGTAGTTGTTGAACTTGAAATCGCGGTCTTCTTCGCCCATGTCCCAATAGCGGGGCGCGGGCACGCCCAGGATCAGGCTGCGGTAGTGCAGCACGGGCAGGTCGAAACCAGAGCCATTCCAGCTGATGAGCTTGGGCGTATAGCGTTCGATCGTCTTGAAGAAACCGGCCAGCAAGGCGGCTTCAGGGTCGTCCGCCTGGCCCAGCGTCTTGACGCGAAAGCCTTGGTCGTCGCGGAACACACAGCCCACCACCGCAACCTTGTGCAGATGCAGCGGCAGGAAATCGTGCCCGACGGCTTCGCGCCGCGCGGCCAGCGCGCGTTCCACCACTTCCAGGTCCGAGACCTCTTGGCCCCAGCCGTTGAGCTTGCGCAGCCCATCGGCATCGGGGATGGTTTCAAGGTCGAATACCAGGGTGGGCGTCATCGCGTGGGCAGGTACTGCATCGGGTCGACCGGCGTGCCTTGGCGACGGATTTCAAAGTGCAGGCGCGGCGACGTGGTGTCGCTTTGGCCAAGTTCGGCGATCTTGGCGCCGCGCTTGACGTTCTGGCCCGTCTTCACGAGCAGCGCGCGGTTGTGGGCGTAAGCGGTAATGAAGCCGTTCTGGTGTTCAACGATGATCAGGTTGCCCAAGCCGCGCACGCCGTTGCCGCTGTACTTGACCAGGCCATCCGCCGCGGCGGTGATCGGGTCGCCCAGCGCGCCGGAAATGTCGATGCCCTTGCTGCTGGCGTTGAAGGTCTGCACGATGGCGCCGCTGGCCGGCCATGCCCAGTTGATGACGCTGGCGTCCGCCGCGCGCGGGGCGGGCTTGACGTCGACCGGCGCGGGCGCGGGCGTTGCATCGGGCGGCGGCGTGGTCGTCGTGGCAGCGGGGGTTTCCGGCTGGTCAAGCGGACGCGGTTGCGGCTTGACGCTGGCGATCGGTGCGGGCTGCGCGCCCGTGCTGGAGCCGCCGGACATCTTCAGCACCTGGCCGACCGAGATCTGGTTGGGGTCGCTGAGGTTATTCCAGCGCTTGACGCTTTCGATATCCACGTTGTTGGCGCGGGCGATCTTGTAAAGCGTGTCGCCCGGCTTGACCACATAGCTGCCACCGGGCTGAGCCGTTGACGCTGGCTGTCCAGCGGTCATGTCGACCACCGGAGCGCGAGTTCCTTTTGATGCGCAGCCGGCCAAAATAGCCAGGCTGAGTGCCCCCACGATAAAGAGCGGGCGGCGCAGGCGCGTCATGGACGCGCCCATAGTCATATCGGTCAGTTGCGACTGCCCGTTGAGCATACGTTTCTCCTGTTTGCTCAAGATTGTATTCCGGCGCGTAGCGGCACAAAGCGCACGGCCTCTAATTCAGTGCGTTTCCAGCTGGCCGCGCCGGTGCGTTCGATCAGCACCAAGCGCTGGTTCGTGCCCCCTTCGGGGGCGATCAGGCGTCCGCCCGGCGCCAGCTGCGTAAGCAGCGCTTGCGGAATGGCCAGGCCAGCGGCAGCCACAACGATAGCATCGAACGGCGCCACGCCGGGCAGGCCCAGCGTGCCGTCGCCGTAGATCAAGCGGATGCGCGTCGTCAGCCGCAAGGCGCGTAAATGCTCGCGCGCAAGCTCGTAAAGACCACGGATGCGTTCAATGGAATGGACCTCGCGCACGAACTGCGCGAGCACTGCCGCTTGATAGCCGCAACCCGCGCCCACTTCCAACACGCGGGTCGGCGCGCGGTCTTCGCAAGCCGCCGCGATCATGCGCGCAACCACCCACGGTTGCGAGATGGTTTGTGAATGGCCGATGGGCAACGCGGCGTCTTCGTATGCGCGGCTGGCCAGTGCTTCGTCGACAAACAGATGACGCGGCACGGCGGCCATGGCGTTCAAGACGCGCTCGTCGGTGATGCCCTGGCCCCGCAAGCGCTGCACCATCGCCTGGCGCAGTCGGTCCGAATTCAAGCCAAGATTGTTTCCCGCCGCTGGCGCCGGCGCCTGGGTCTGGCGGGGCAGCGTGGCGGCTGAAATACGGGTGTTGCTGTTGGTGGCCGTGACGCCGGGGCTGAGGCGACCCGAGTCGTAGCGGGCCGGGCTGGGCCGGCCGGGCACGGCCTGCGAGACATCGGGTTGGCTTACGCGTTTGCGCATAACGGCTCCGCCCAGGTTCTGATTTCGTCCAGCTGGCTGTGCTGGGTCAGGTCCAGCCGCAAGGGCGTGACCGATACCGTGCCCTGCTCCACCGCATGGAAATCGGTGCCGGGCGTGGCGTCGGCCGCCAAGCCGACCGGGCCGATCCAGTACACCGTGTCGCCATAAGGCGTGGTGGTGCGAACGACGGGCTGCGAGGGATGCCGCTTGCCCAAACGCGTAACCGCGAAGCCGTGCAGGTCTTCAAAGCGGCGGTTCGGGATATTCACATTTAGCAGCACGGGCGCGGCCAGCGGTTGGGCCAGATGGCGTTCCACCACCTGGCGGGCCGCGCGCGCGGCTGACTCGATGTGTTCCCAGCCCTTTTCCGCCAACGAAAACGCAATGGCGGGAATGCCGAACAGATAGCCTTCGCTGGCGGCGGCCACCGTGCCGGAATACAGGGTGTCGTCGCCCATGTTGGCGCCGTTATTGATGCCGGACACGACCAAGTCGGGCCGGGTATCCATCAAGCCGGTCAGCGCCACGTGCACGCAATCGGACGGCGTGCCATTGACGGCGATGAAGCCGTTCGAGGCCGTGCGTACGGACAAGGGGCGGTTTAACGTCAGGGAATTGGAAGCGCCGCTGTGGTTGGTCTCGGGCGCAACGACGGTGAGATCGCCCAGGCCTTGCAGCGCCGCTACCAGCGCTTCGAGCCCAGGGGCCGAATAACCATCATCGTTCGAAACCAGAATTCGCATTGTGCATCCGAAAGAAAATAAAACGCGGAAGGACGTGTCGGATTGTACCGTCCGCCGTCCCGCCCTGTATGACTGCGTGCAACCACGGGGCTTGGACGCCACGCTCGATAACCCGTAGCCAGGGGTGGCGCGCGGCGCGGTAGAATCCGCGCCATTGCGACAACAACGGACTCCCTTTCCATGGCGATTACCGAACCCTCCCTGGCGTTCACCGCCGCGCTCATCCTGCTGGCCTACCTGATCGGCTCCGTGCCGTTCGCCGTGGTCGTCAGCAAGCTGATGGGGCTGCAGGACCCTCGCAGCTACGGGTCCAAGAACCCGGGCGCGACCAATGTGCTGCGTACCGGCAACAAGACGGCCGCCGCGCTGACCTTGCTGGGCGACGCGGCCAAGGGTTGGTTCGCCATCTGGCTGGCCGAAAGACTGGCCCCCGGCATCGCGCCGGCCGGTCTGGCGCTGGTGGCGCTGGCCGCTTTCGTGGGCCACCTGTACCCGGTTTTTCTCGGTTTCAAGGGCGGCAAGGGCGTGGCAACGGCGCTGGGTGTGCTGGTCGCGATCCAGCCCTGGCTGGCGGTGGCCACCGCCGCCACCTGGCTGATCGTTGCCGTGTTCTTCCGGTATTCGTCGCTGGCTTCGCTGGTGGCGGCATTCTTCGCGCCGGTCTACTACGTGTTCGGGTCGGGCCTGGCCTGGCATGCGCAGCCGGCCATGGGCGTGGCGCTGGCGGTGATCGGCGTGCTTCTGTTCTATCGTCACCGCGCCAACATCACGCGCCTGGTCCAGGGCACCGAAAGCAAGATCGGCGGCAAGAAAAAGCCCGGTTGATCAGGCAATATCGGCAAGATCCCAGCGGGGTTTGACCGTGAAGCTGTGCGCATCGGCGTCCAGTTTCACCAGCCCCGCCTTGACCCTTTCAGCCGCCGCAAAGGCGATCATTGCGCCGTTATCGGTGCACAGCTCCAAGGGCGGAAAATACGCCTGTGCCCGCAAGGGCTTGAGCGCCGCAGCCAATTTGGCCCGCAACAACTGGTTGGCCCCCACGCCGCCGGCCACCACCAGACGGCGCAATCCCGTCTGCTTCAACGCCTTGATTGCCTTGGCGGCCAATACGTCCACGATCGCGCCTTGGGTAGCCGCCGCCAGGTCGGCCCGCGTCTGCTCGTCCAGCCCGCCCGCCTTTTCCGCCGCCTTCACGCGGGTCAGCACGGCGGTTTTCAAGCCGCTGAAACTGAAGTCCAGGTCACCGCTGTGCAACATGGGGCGCGGCAGGTCGAAACGGCTGGCATCGCCCTGCCCCGCCAGCTTTGCCAGCGCCGGGCCGCCGGGATAGCCCAGGCCCATCAGCTTGGCCGATTTGTCGAAGGCTTCGCCCGCGGCGTCGTCCAGCGTTTCGCCCAGCAGTTCGTAGCGTCCCACACCGTCCACCCGCATCAGCTGCGTATGGCCGCCGGACACCAGCAACGCCACAAAAGGAAAGTCGGGGCGCGGATCGGCCAACATGGGCGACAGCAGGTGGCCTTCCAGGTGATGGATGCCGATGGCCGGCAAATGCCGTGACCACGCGAAGGACTGCGCCACGCTGGCGCCTACCAGCAAGGCGCCGGCCAAGCCCGGCCCGGCCGTATAGGCCACCGCACCGATATCCGACATTTGCAGGCCCGCGTCTTGCAGCACCTGACGAGTCAAGGGAACCACGCGCCGGATATGGTCGCGCGAGGCAAGTTCGGGCACCACGCCACCGTATTCCTGGTGCATGGCGATCTGGGTATGCAGCGCGTGCGCCAGCAGACCGCGTTCCGTACAGACGGCTGCGACACCGGTTTCGTCGCAGGAGCTTTCAAAGCCGAGGATAATCATGGCGGCAGAGTTTACAACTGATGCGAAAATACGCGAGTTTTGAAATGGTGCGGCACCTGTGGGGCGCCGCCTACAACAACCGACAAGCCTGCAAACACACTGGGGACTGGAATGCTGGAGAAGTTATTCAAGCTGCGTGAACACGGCACGAACGCGCGCACCGAGATCGTGGCCGGTCTGACGACGTTCCTGACGATGTCCTACATCATCTTCGTCAATCCGGACATCCTGTCGTCCACCGGCATGGACCGCGATGCTGTCTTCGTGGCCACCTGCCTGGCGGCCGCGCTGGGTTCGCTGGTGATGGCATTGATCGCCAACTGGCCAATCGGCATGGCGCCCGGCATGGGCCTGAACGCCTTCTTCGCGTTCACCGTCGTCAAGACCATGGGCTACACCTGGGAACAAGCGCTGGGCGCCGTGTTCATTTCGGGCGTGATCTTCTTGATCCTGACGATATCGGGCATCCGCGTCTGGCTGGTCAAAGGCATTCCGCATTCCCTGCGCAGCGCGATTGCGGCGGGCATCGGGCTGTTTTTGGCAATTATCGCGCTGTCCAGCGCCGGCATCGTGGTTGCCCACCCGGCCACCAAGGTTTCCCTGGGTAACTTGACCACCCACGGCCCGCTGTTCGCCATCCTGGGCTTTTTCATCATTGCGTCGCTGGATGCGTTGCGCGTGCGCGGCGCCATCCTGATCGGCATCATCGTAGTCACCGTGCTGTCGATGGCGCTGGGCTACAACGAATTCAAAGGCATCTTTTCGGCCCCGCCCAGCCTGGCACCCACCTTCCTGAAACTGGACGTCATGGGCGCGCTGCACAGCGGTTTCGTGCACGTGATCCTGGTGTTCGTGCTGGTTGAAGTGTTCGACGCCACCGGCACGCTGGTGGGCGTGGCCAAGCGCGCCGGCCTGGTCCCCGAAGGCCGGCCCAACCGCCTGGGCCGCGCTCTGTTCGCGGACAGCACCGCCATCGTCGCCGGCTCGGCCCTGGGCACCAGCAGCACCACGGCTTTCGTGGAAAGCGCATCGGGCGTGCAGGCCGGCGGCCGTACCGGCATGACCGCACTGGTCGTGGCGCTGCTGTTCCTGGCCGCCCTGTTCATCTCGCCGCTGGCCGGCGCCGTCCCCGCCTACGCCACCGCGCCCGCCCTGCTCTACGTGGCCGGCCTGATGATGCGCGAACTGATCGATATCGACTGGAACGAAGTCACCGAAGCCACCCCGGCCGCGCTGACCGCACTGGTCATGCCGTTCACGTACTCGATCGCCAACGGCATCGCCTTCGGCTTCATCAGCTATGTGGTCCTCAAAACCGCCACGGGCAAGGTCCGCGACGTGCACCCGGCCACGTGGCTGGTGGCCGTGCTGTTCGTGATCCGGTACGCGTTCTTTCCGGAATAGCGTGGTGCAATGGCGGGCATAGCGCCCGCCAATACAACCCGCCCGGCCGCAAGGTTGCTGCCTGCTTCGGTTGAATTCGTCGATACACTCCCCATGTATCTCGTATGGAGTTCACCTTGCGCCCTACCCGCTTTGTCCCCGTGTTGCCGTCCTGTCGTGCCGTTGCCTTGAACCAGGAGACGTCCGCATGAGCGCCCTTGCCCGCATCCCGTTTTCGGTCCTGGATTTGGCCCCGATAGTTCAGGGCCGCGATGCCGCGGACGCGTTTCGCAACACCGTGGCGGTGGCCCAGCACGTTGAGAAGCTGGGATACAACCGCTTCTGGCTGGCCGAGCACCACAACATCAACGGCATCGCTTCCAGCGCGACGGCCGTGCTGATCGGCCATGTGGCCGGACACACGAGCACGCTGCGCGTTGGCTCCGGCGGCATCATGTTGCCCAACCACGCGCCGTTGATCATTGCCGAGCAGTTCGGCACCCTTGAAACGCTTTACCCCGGCCGCATTGACCTGGGCCTGGGCCGCGCGCCCGGTAGCGATGGCGCCACGCAGCACGCGCTGCGCCGTGGCCCCCGCAGCGGCCTGGAATTTCCGGCGCTGGTGGAAGAATTGCGCGGCTTCCTGGCGGCTTCCCGCCCTGGGCAGCCCGTGCGCGCCATTCCCGGCGAAGGGCTGGACATTCCGATCTGGCTGCTGGGTTCCAGCGATTTCAGTGCCCGCCTGGCTGCCGAGCTGGGCCTGCCGTTTTCGTTTGCGGGGCATTTCTCGCCCGAAGGCATGGCGGCCATGCGCCTGTACCGGCACCTGTTCAAGCCGTCGGCCACGCTGTCGCGTCCTTACGCGATGATCGGCGTGCCGGTCGTGGCGGCTGAAACCGATGAAGCCGCCCGGCGCCAGGCGACCACGCAGCAGCTTAAATTCCTGTCTTTGGTACGCGGCCACCGCCTGCAATTGCAGCCGCCGGTCGACAACATGGATGGTTTGTGGAACGAATGGGAGCGTGAGGCGGTCAATCAAAGATTGGGCGCTTCCATCGTGGGCGGGCCGGACACCGTCAAGCGGCGGCTGGAGGCCCTGGTGGCCGAAACCGAGGCCGACGAAGTCATGATCGTGTCCGACTTCTTCGATATCGCGGATCGCCTGCGCTCTTTCGAGATCGTCGCGTCGTTGAAGAACGATGCCGGCGTCTCTACAAAAACCGCGGTCTAAGCACCGCTGACTGCGCTCTCCACAGCGCCAACCATTGCGACGCTGCCATCGCCGGCTCTACTATTACGCCAGAGCGCGTAGCACATAAAGCGTCGCCGAATCAGGCCGGGGCGGGCACACCCCGGATCTCGACACCGACTTTTTGCGCCGCGCTCCGCGGCAAGGATCCAAAATGAGTATTGTTGAACTCACCAAAGAAAGCTTCCAGGACGCCATCACGCCGGACGGTACCCTGATCGTCGACTTCTGGGCTCCGTGGTGCGGCCCGTGCCGTGGCTTTGCTCCTGTTTTTGAGCAGGCCGCGACCGAGCACACCGATGTCACGTTCGCCAAGGTGAACACCGACGTCGAGCAGGAACTGGCTGGCGCCCTGGGAATCCGCTCGATTCCCACGCTGATGGTCTTCCGTGAGAAAGTCCTGCTGTTCTCGCAACCCGGCGCCTTGTCGGGCGGGCAGCTCAACGAGCTGCTGGGCAAGATCAAGGAGGTGGACATGGAAAAGGTCCACCAGGAAATCGCCGCGGCGCAAGACAGCCAGAACGCGTAAATGACAAAGGGGCCCCACAGCGGGCCCCTTTCCATTGTGGTGCGCGGTCTATTCGGCGGCTCAGGACACGAGCTCCCACGCCGAGCGTCCGCGCGTGATGTTGGCGACAGTGACTTCCAGGTCACCCAGCGTGCTGCGCGGCACGACGAAGCACAGCGACACGCCGTCCTGGTTGAAGTCTTCCTGTTGCACCAGCGCCCCGGCTTGCGCCAGGCGCGACTTCAACAACGCCAATTCCGCGAAACCGCAGGTGCATGTCACCGTGGCCAGGTCCACGATTTCGGTACGCTGCCCCAGGCGCAGGCAATTGGAGGCGCAACCGCCATAGGCCCGCACCAGCCCGCCCGCGCCCAGCTTGATGCCGCCATACCAGCGCACCACCAGCACCGCCACGCGGTCCATGTCCTGCCCTTCAATGGCTTGCAGGATGGGGCGGCCGGCCGTGCCGCCGGGCTCGCCATCGTCGTTGAACCGATATTCCTGCCCAATGCGATAGGCCCAGCAATTGTGGGTGGCCTCGGGATCACTGTGTTCGGCAAAGAAGCGCATCGCCTCGTCCACGGTGGCAACCGGGGCGGCGTAGGCGACAAAGCGGCTTTTCTTGATGTCTTCCTGATACGAGCAGGAAGCGGTCAACGTGTGCGTCATGCCCGGCATTGTAAGTGCTGGGCCAGGGCCCGCCGCTAGCCGTGGCAGTCGGGCACTTCCTGGTCCAGATAGACGTCGAAGGCCACATCGCGCGCCCATTTCGCGGTCATCGCCTTCCAGGCGCCAGCTTCGCTCCAGGCGCGCATTTCGTTCGCCATCCAGGCCCGCCCGGCCGTGTCCGAGGCGGGCAGCAGCCACACCCTTTCACGGGTCTCGCCGTCGGCGGCCAGCGTTGACGAGAACTTCTTCCACTCTGGAAAGCGCACCAGCGGTTCCCAGACGGCGTCATCCACCAGGCCGACATCGCAAGCGCCTTCGCGCACCGCTACCAGCGCGTCGGACGGCACGCGGTACGTGCGCACCGCCGCGCCCCAGCTTGCCGCCAGGGATCGCGCGTGGGTGTCCGCTTCGGCCATGCAGACGGTGTGCCCCTTTGCGTCGGCCGGCTTGCGCAGGCGGGTGTCGCTGCGTATCACCGCCTTGGGGCGCGCGCGGTAGCCCGTGGGTTGCACGGCGACGGTAGCCGGCGCGGGCTGGGCGTCGGCATCATCGGCCAGCACCACGTCCACTTTCCCGGCCGCCAGTGCCGCGTCGGCCTCATCCGCCGTCACCTGTTGCAAACGGACGGGCAGCTTCAGGCTGGCGCCCAGGCGTTCGGCCATGTTCGCGTCCAGCCCGTCGGGCGTACGGATCTTGGCGCCGGCCACGGGCGGCGGCGCCAGATACGGCACGCCCACCACCAGTTCCCCGCGCGCATGGGCTGCGGTAAAGGGGGCCGGCTGGGCATGCGCCGCGCTTGTGCCGACCAGCAGCATGCATGCTGTGGTCAGGGCAAGGCGGCGCAAGAGTCGCGTGGGCTGGAACATGGGCTGGAACTTGAACTAAGGCTGGGACTTCGGCTTTGGACTTGGGTTTGGACTTGGGTTTGGACTGCCATGCTGGCCGGTCGGCAACCTTGAATTCAGGCGCCAATACTCAGCCAATACTCAGCCAATACTCAGGGTCAAACGTACTGATACCGAAGCAGACGGTGCTTCAGGTTTTCAAGCACAAACTGGTCGATCAGCGCGGCCAGGACGGCAATGACCAGGATGTTCGTCATCACGCCCGTCATGTCGGCGATTTCGCCCGAATACGCCAGCGAACGTCCCAGGCCCTTGCCGAAACCGATCAGCATTTCAGCCGAGATCAGCGCGCGCCAGGCGTTGCCGAAGGCCAGCTGCGCGCCGGTGATCAGTTCGGGCATGACGGCGGGCAGGTACACCCGCTTGACCAGGCCCCACCGCGTCGCGCCCATCACGCGCGCGGCCGACACGTGCACACGCTGCACGGATTCGGTGGCGTTCATGACACTGAGCGCGGCGGGGAAAAACGCCGACAGCGCGACCACAACGATGATGGGCGTGTTGCCAAAGCCCATCACGATCAGGAACAGCGGCACCCAGGCGATAGAAGGAATCGATTGCAGGATGACGATGGCGCTGCGCAGCACTTCGCGAAAGAAGAACAGCACGGCGGCCACCAGGCCGAAACCGATTCCTGCCACCAGCGCCAGTCCGTAGCCCGCGCCCAGCCGGCCCAGCGTGCCCATCAGGCTCTGATGGAACGACTGCTTGCCCAGGTCCTCGAACAGGCGCTGGACCACGGCCGGCACGCCCGGCATCAGGAAATCAGGCAAGGCGAACGCCGCCAGCTGCCACAACAACAGAATGAACAGGACGCCCAAAACGCCCGCAAGATGCTTGCGGGCGCCGGTCACTCGAGTAGACGAGCTCAAAGTTTGCGCGCCTCTTGCCAGGACAGATCAACAATGCTGGACACGTCGTACGGCTTGCCGTCACGCGTTTTCAGCGACCCCTGCGCTTGCAGGATATCGGCGATTTCCTGCATGCGCGCCGTGTCCTTCTGCGTGAGCTTGGGCGTGAAGACCTGGGTGCTGATGGCCTCGGCGATCACCGTTTCGCGCGGCAGCTCGCCCCGCGACAGCGTCTTGAGCGTAGGCTCGGCAATGAAGTACGACGCGATCAGCTTGGACGCCTGTGCCGGCTCTTTTTGCAGCAGCGTAATGGCCTGGTTCTGCGCGTCCAACGCCTTCCAGACATCGTCCTTGCGCTTGGCCAGCGTCTCGCCGGAGGTGATCACTACCATGCACGGGAACGGCCAGGCCTGGCCCACTTCGTAGATCTGCTTGACCGGCGCCACCAGTTGCGCGATGCGGTCATAGGGCTCGAACAGGAAGGCCGCGTCCACGCGTTTGCCCACCAGCGACTGCACGGCAACAGCCGGGCTGACGCCCATGATGTTGACGTCGTCAGCGCTAAGGTTGCCCTGCTTGAGCACCACGCCCTTCAGCACCACGTCGGCCGTGCTGCCTTCGGCTTGCGAGGCCAGCGTCTTGCCCTTCAGGCCGGCGATGTCCTTGATGCCGGAATCGTCGCGCACGATCAGCGAGTGATAGCCCTGCTGCGCGCCGCCCACCACTTTCAGGTCGGCGCCCTTGGAGGCCCACGCGACAGCGTTGGTGAAGCCCAGGACGCCGATATCCAGCTGACCGCCGACGATGGCCTTGATCAGATCGGTGCCGGACTTGAATTCGATCAGCTCGGAATCCAGCCCCGCGTTCTTATAAAAACCGCCCTCTTGCGCGACGATGGCTTGCGCATCGTCCATGACGCGCAGATAGCCCACGCGGAATTTCTCGGCGGCCATGGCGGGGGCTGCGACCAGCAGCGCGGCCGCTAGCGGCAGGGACAGCCATTGCTTCAATTTCATGGGTAAAGCTCCAGGGAATTCAAAGGTGGCGGCGCGAGAACGCCGCGACGGATAAGGATGGGGTCAGGCCAGGATGGCGTCAGGCCAGGATGGGTCAGGCAGCCAGCGCCATGTCGGCATGGGCTTGCGAGCCGTCCACGGCGATGCCAAGCAGGCGCAGGATCTCGCGCTTTTCAGCGGCCAGGTCAGACAGGTCGTGCGTCTTGGCACGATGCGCCAGGTTGAATTCGCGCAACACACGCGCCGGACGCGGGCTGAAGACCACGATGCGGTCGGCCAGGAACAACGCTTCGTCGACATCGTGCGTAACCAGCAGGACGGTAGGCTTTTCCTGAGCGATCAGCTGGCGCAGCACGTCTTGCAGGCTAAGGCGGGTCAGCGCGTCAAGCGCGCCGAACGGCTCGTCCATCAGCATGGTCTGGGGCTGGGCGATGAAGGCGCGCGCCAGTGCAGCGCGTTGCCGCATGCCGCCGGACACCTGATGCGGATAGTAGTGTTCGAAGCCGGCAAGGCTGACGCGCGCCAGCCATTGGCGAGCGCCTTCGCGGGCGCGCTTCTTGGGGATGTTTTGAAATTCCAGCGCCAACGCCACGTTGTCTTCCAGCGTCAGCCACGGGTACAGCGCGTGTTCCTGAAATACCAGCGTGCGGCTGGGGTGCGGGCCGGACACGGGCTCGCCGTCGGCCAGGACGCGACCCTGCGTGGGCTGTTCCAGGCCCGCCGCCAGGTGCAGCAGCGTGGACTTGCCGCAGCCGGAGGGGCCGACCAGGGCGACGAGTTCACCGGGCTTGATGTCGCTGGTGAAGTCGTCCACCACGGGCAGGTCGCCGAAGTGCTTGTGGACGTGATCGAAGGTCAGGTTCATGGAACGAATCGTGGGCGCGCGTGAAGACGAGGCCTAAATCTAACAATTCGTTATATGAATTCAAACGATCAATATTGAATGTCTTTAAAGCTTCCCGTTATATGAATAAAGACCGGAAGGTCTAGCGGGTTGCGGTCTGGGCGACGGCTTGCCGGCTGGCGTGGCGTTGCAGCCCGTACGCAATCACAAACCCGATCACCACCGCCAGGGCGGCGGACAGGAAGATGGGCGGGTAGCCATAGCCGCTGGAGATATAGCCGGCGATGGGGCCGGTGACGCCCAGCGCCAGGTCCAGAAATGCCGAATAGGCGCCCAGCGCCGCGCCTCGGCTGCCCGCCGGCACGCGCGCCACGGCCTCGACGCCGATGGCAGGGAAAATCAACGCGAACCCGCATCCCGTCAACGCGGCGCCCAGCAGCGCGGCGGTGGGATTGGGCGCGAGCCACAGCAACAGCAGGCCCGCCGCTTCCACCAGGAAGGAAACCTGCGCCACACGAAAACCGCCATAGCGCGTAATGGTGCCGGCAAACAGCAGCCGCACCCCGATGAACGCGCACCCGAAGGCGCTGAGCGCGTGGGCCGCGCCTTCCCAGGACATGCTGGTGTAGTAAAGCGCCACGAAGGCAGCCAGGGTGCCGAAACCGACCGACCCCAGCCCCAGCGCCATGCCGTGCGGGAAGACTCGCAGCACCACGCTCTTGAAGGCCATCCGGTGGCCGCCGACGATAGACACCGCCGCGCGGCTGACGGCCAGCCCCAAGCCCCCCAGACCCAGCAGCAACACCGCCCCGCCCAGCGCGCCCATGCTCCATTCCCGCTCAAGCGTCACGCCCAGCGGTGCGCCCAGCGCCAAGCCGCCATACGTGCAGATGCCGTTCCACGAGATGACGCGCGCCGTGTGCAGCGGCCCGACCCGCGCGATGGCCCACGTGGCCGACCCCGTGCCCACCCAGCTTTCCCCGAACCCCAACGCCAGCCGGCTGACGATGATTGCCGTCATGCTCAACCACGCGCTGCGTTCGAAGGCATAGGCCAGCAGCAGGAAAACGCCGCTTGCCGCGCAGGCAATCATGCCGATCACGACGGTTTGCTTTGGGCCCACCGTGTCCGCCATGCGCCCGGCGTGCGAGCGGCTGAGCAAGGTGGCCACGTACTGCACGCTGATCGCCAGCCCGGCCAGCACCGTGCCATAGCCCAGTTTGTCGTGCACATAACCGGGCAACACCGCCAGCGGCAAGCCGATGGCCAGGTAGCAGATGAAGGTAAAGAAGGCGATAGCGACGATGCGAAACGTCAGCGCGTACGTGCTGATCGGCGCGCCGTCCGGCGTGCTGTGCGGTGTGGGGGACATTGGTCTGGGAAAAAAAATGCCTGGCCGAGCGGCTCAGGGTAAACCCGATGATAGCGCAATCAATATTGCAGCTTGCTGAACAGCGGCACGGCTGAAAACAACGCGGCGCGCCCCGAGAGGCGCGCCGTGATGGACGGGATGGGTGGCCGACACGTCGGCCAACGTCAGGCCGACATACCTCCCAGCAGGCTCAGGCTTCGATGCCGCGCGATTCCAGATAGTCTTCGTAGCCGCCGCGGTAATCGATGATCTCGCCCGAGGGCAGGATTTCGATCACGCGGGTAGCCAGGCCGGACACGAATTCGCGGTCATGCGACACGAACACCAGCGTGCCCTCGTACTTTTCCAACGCGAACTGAAGCGATTCGATCGATTCCATGTCCAGGTGGTTGGTGGGCTCGTCCAGCAGCATGACGTTGTGCCGGCCCAGCATCAGGCGGCCGAAGGTCATGCGGTTCTTTTCGCCGCCGGACAGCACCTTGGGCGCCTTGGGCAGGTCGTCCGCCGAGAACAGCAGGCGGCCCAGCACCGAACGGATCGACTGGTCGTCGTCGCCCGGCTGGCGATGGTCGCCCATCCAGTCCAGCAAGTTGATGTCGGTTTGCAGGAATTGGTCGGAAACGTCCTGCGCCATGTAGCCCAGGTCGGCGTTATCGGACCATTTCACCGAGCCCGAATCCGGTTGCAGTTCCGTGGCCAGCAAGCGCAGCAAGGTGGTCTTGCCCACGCCGTTGGCGCCGATGATGGCGATTTTTTCGCCCGCGTCCACCATTGCCGAGAACTTGGTGATGACCGGCGCGTCGTAGGCCTTGGTCAGGTTTTCGACCGTGACCGCCAGGCGGTGCATGACCTTGTTCTGTTCAAAGCGAATGTACGGGTTCTGGCGCGACGACGGCTTGACCACGACCTGGTCCGCCTTGATGCGGTCGATCTGCTTCAAGCGCGAGGTGGCCTGGCGCGACTTGGACTTGTTGGCGGCAAAGCGGCGAACGAAGTCTTGCAATTCGGCAACGCGTTCCTTGGCCTTGGCGTTGTTGGACACCAGGCGCTCGCGGGCCTGCGTCGAAGCCAGCATGTAATCGTCGTAGTTGCCCGCGTAGATGCGGATTTCGCCATAGTCCACGTCGGCCATGTGCGTGCACACCTGGTTCAGGAAGTGGCGGTCGTGGCTGATGATGATCATCGTGCTCTGGTAGCTGTTGAGCACGTTTTCCAACCAGCGGATGGTGTTGATATCCAGGTTGTTGGTGGGCTCGTCCAGCAGCAGGACGTCGGGGTTCGAGAACAGCGCCTGCGCCAGCAGCACGCGCAGCTTCCAGCCCGGGGCCACTTCGCGCATGGGCAGATTGTGCTGGTCCACGGCGATTTCCAGGCCCAGCAGCAGTTCACCGGCGCGCGCTTCGGCGGTGTAGCCGTCGTACTCGGCGAACTTGGCTTCCAGGTCGGCCGCGCGCATGTAGTCGTCTTCGGTGGCTTCCGGGTTCGCGTAGATAGCGTCGCGCTCGGACATGGCGGCCCACATTTCGGTGTGGCCCATCATGACGACGTCCAGCACGCGCAGGTCTTCGAACGCGAACTGGTCCTGGCGCAGCTTGCCCAGGCGCACGCCCGGCTCCAGCGACACGTTGCCACCGGACGCTTCGAGGTCGCCGCCGATGATCTTCATGAACGTCGACTTACCGGACCCATTGGCCCCGATCAGCCCGTACCGGTTGCCTTCCCCGAACTTGACGCTGACGTTCTCGAAAAGGGGCTTGGGACCGAACTGGATGGTGAGATTGGCTGTGGATATCACGGTATTTTGAGTCTGTAGGCGTCCGAAGACGCATGCGAGGAAACCCGATAGTGTAGCAAACGGGCGCTCGCCTGCCCGGATCAGTGGTGGTGTTCGTCCAGCACCAGATGGGCCAGGCCCTTCTCGGTGGCGATGCCGACCTTCTGGCCGATGGGCAGCGTGGCCTTGGTGGCCACATGGCCGTACGGCAGGCCCGTAATCACCGGCACCTTGACCGTCTTGCGCAGCCACGCCACCACTTCGTGCAGGTCGTAACCCTTGTCGTGCGGGGCCAGCTTGTAGTCGGTGAAACGGCCCAGCACGATGGCCTTTTGCTTGGCCAGCACACCGGCCTGCGCCAGCTGGATCAGCATGCGTTCAACGCGATACGGGTGTTCGGCCACGTCTTCCAGAAACAGGATGCCGCCGCGCACCTTCGGGAAATACGGGGTGCCGACCAAGGACGCCACCATGGCCAGGTTGCCGCCCCACAGGATGCCGCGGGCGTCCACCGGGTCGGCGTCCTGGGTTTCGAAGCTAAGGATTTCAAGCTCGCCTCGCATGACTTCGCCGAACAGGGCTTCGGTCAGGTCGTCGACCTTTTTGCCGCCAAAGTCCGCCACGGCGGTGGCGCCGCTGTAGCTGACGGCGCCCGTCTTGGCCAGCAGCGCCAAGTTGAAAGCCGTGAAGTCGCTCATCCCGACAAAGCGCTTGCCGCTGTCGGCCATGGCCGTCCAGTCGATCTGGTCCAGCAGGCGGCCCATGCCGTAGCCGCCGCGCGTGACCATGACGATGGGCAGCTTTTGCTTGGTGGCGCGCACCAGGCTGGCGGCGCGCTGCGCGTCGGTGCCCGCGAAACGCTGGTGCACGGCGTAGGCGCTGCGGTCCACCGCCGTCCTGAAGCCTTGCTGCTGCAAGCGTTCACGCGCCAATTCAACCGTGGCGGGGTCGCGCACGGCGGAGGACGGCGAGATCAGGTAGATGCCGCGGGCGTCCGGCATGACTTGCCCGTCGGCATGATCGTGGCTGTGATCGTGACCGCAGTCCTCGCCGCAGGCGAGCCCATGGTCATGATCGTGGGCGGCGGCCGCCGAGGTAGCCGCCTTTTTGGAGGCGGATTTGGCGGGTTTGCGGGTGCTCATGCGATGGATTCCTTGGCGCGGCGTTCACGGAAGAACCGGCGCAGCAAATCGCCGCAAGGTTCCGCCAGCACGCCGCCGGTGACTGAAGTGTGATGGTTGAGTTTCGGCACGGAGCCCACGTCCAGCACGCTGCCGCAGGCGCCGGTCTTGGGGTCGTAGGCGCCGAAGACGACGCGGGCCAGTCGCGCGTGCAGCATGGCGCCGATGCACATGACGCACGGTTCCAGCGTGACGTAGACGGTGATGCCGGGCAAACGGTAATTTTCCAAGCGCCGCGCCGCGTTACGCAGCGCCACGATTTCGGCGTGCGCGGTGGGGTCGTGGTCAATGATGGTGCGGTTATAGCCGCGCCCCAGGATCTCGCCTTGCGCGGAAACCACCAGCGCGCCCACGGGTACTTCGCCGATGTCATAAGCGGCCTGGGCTTCTTGCAGCGCCAGTTCGATGTAACGCGCGTCTTCGGCCGTCCAGGCGGGCACTGCCGCCAGCGGGCCGGCCTCAACCACGGTACACCCGTGACTTCAGGGCGATGCGGCCGGCCAGGCTGGTCACGGCTTCTTCAAGCCATTGATACAGCTCGGCTTCTTCGTCGTAGCGGGCCTGGTTCAGGTTGGACACGCGGCCTTCTTCGATAAAGCCCCAGGCGCGGCTGCGTTTGTCGCGGTGCTTGGGGTCCCAGACGCCAAAGGCGAAGCCGCCCGCGCGGCGGATCAGCGAAAAGCAAGGGATGTCGGTGTAGCCATCGCCCACGAACACCATCTGGTCGAACGGCACGCGCAGCCGGTCTTCGGGCACCTTGCGGTTGACCTCGAAGGGCTTGTTGCGAAAGTCGCGGCCGATGATGCCTTTCTGAATGTGGAACAGATAACGCGTCTTGTCGGTGAAGCTGACGATGCGGCGCGGGAAAGTGATGCCGCCATCGTCGCCGTAGACGAATTCGGAAGCCCAGATTTCGGTGAACTCGTGCGCGATGGGCGTCGAGCGGACCACGTCGCCGATGCCGCTTGAGATCAGGTAGAACTCCAGCTGGACCTGCGGCTGCTCGGCGCGCACCGCCGCGCGCAGTCTGGAAAACAAGGTGGGCACGCCATCATGCAGATCCAGCCTGGCGCCCCACTCTTTCAGGCGCTGCTGCGTGATCAGGCCGTGCTTGCCGGCCTGCGACAGCTGGATCATCTTGTAGAGATAGGCGGGCACCGGGTCCCAGTCTTGCTTGGACAGCAAGGGGTCGACCTCGTCCTTCCAGAACGAGGCCGTGTCCACGCCGATGCTTTCCAGGAAACCGGACGTGCTGTCCGAGGCCAGCGTGTCGTCGAAGTCGAAAATCAGGGCAATGACGTCGGACATGGGTGCGTGATGGGGGCAAGCGTAAAAGCGCGCAAGGCGCAACAGCCGCCATTTTGCCTGAATG
>NZ_JCBAMR010000038.1:0-49654 GCF_059760425.1 Achromobacter sp. RT286_PF | reverse complement strand
CCGATGGTCCGCCCGCTGCGGCGCAACCTGCCGCGCTTTGTACTCCCGGTTTACCAGCGATAACGCAAGCTGGCCTTCACCGAACGCTGGTAACCGTACCAGCACCAGGACTCACCCAGGCACGACGCGACATACTCCTTGTCGAACAGGTTCTGCACGTTCAACGCCACTTGCATGCCCTTTAACGAAGGCGACACGCGGCCCAGGTCATAGTCCAGCATCAAGTCGAACAGCGTGACGGAAGGCGCCTTGTAGGTATTGGCTTCGTCAACGAACGACGAGCCGATATAACGGACGCCGCCGCCCACGCCCATGCCCGCCAGCGGCCCCCCTTGCAGCTGGTAGCGTGCCCATGCGGACGCCTGTTGCGACGGTACGCCGGCCGGCGATTTACCTTTGAGGTTCAAGCCCGCCAGGTTCGGATTGGCCTTGGAATATTCGTTGTCCATCAGCGAATACGCCGCCACCAGCGTCAGGCCGCGCAGCGGCTCGCTCTTGGCTTCCAGCTCGATCCCCTGCGTGCGCAGCTCGCCCGCCTGGATCGAGCAGCGCCCGCCGGCCGTGCCGCACACGTGGGTGGGGTCCGGATCGGTTGTCGTCATGTTCTCGCGTCGGATATCGAAGGCGGCGAAGGTCAGCAACGTTGCGCTGCCCGGCGGCTGGTACTTGATGCCGACTTCGTATTGCTTGCCCTCGATGGGCTTGAACGGCACGTTTTGCCAACCCGTGCCCGACTGCGGCTCGAACGATTCCGAATAGCTGAAGTACGGCGCCACGCCATTATCGAAGTTGTAGATGACGCCCGCGCGGCCCGTGAACTTCTCGGCGGTCAGCGACGACGGGGTGACGCGGCCGCTGGAAATTGCCGTGGTTTCGCCCACGGTGCGGGCCCAGTCATAGCGCCCGCCCAGCAACACCGACAGGCGGTCGATCTTGATCTGGTCCTGGAAGTACAAGCCGGCCTGGTACTGCCTGGACGTGGCATCCGACGAAAATGCCGGAGTGGCGATGTGCTGTCGGTTATCCGGGTTCAACACGTACAGCGGCGGCGCGCTGCCCGATCCCGACAACGTGTCTGTCTTCACGTGCTGGTAGTCAAAGCCCAGCAACGCGGTGTGACCAAAGCTGCCGGTGTTGAAGCGGGCCTGCACATTGTTGTCGATGGTCAGTGCGCCCACGTCCACGTCCGTGGCGATCGCCGCGCGCTGCTGGTACAGATAGGTGCGGTCCGTATAGCCGTAGTTGTTCGTCATGGCGCCGTAGACGCTGCGGTACTTGGCTTCGGAACGGGTCCAGCGCAGGCTTTGCGTGGCTTTGAACGTGTCGTTGAACCGGTGGTCCAGCACGTAGCCCAATGAATAGCTCTTGCGGTCGCTCTTTTCGAAATTGGCGTCGCCATCGTAGTAATCCGCCGGCAGGCGGATGCCGTCCGGTGCCGACAACAGCGTACGCATGGACGACACGCTGCCGTACGAACCCATGTCCGGATCGCGCTGGAAATTGGTCAGCACGGTCAGCGAGGTATCGCCACTGGGCTTCCACGTGAAGGCCGGCGACACAAAATAGCGGCGCTCTTTGGTGTCCTTCACCTGGCCGTCCGACATATAGCCGGCGCCGACCAGGCGATACAAGAACTTGCCGTCTCCATCGACCGGCCCGCCAAAGTCGAAGTTGGCGCGGCCATAGTCGTAGTTGCCGACCTGCACCTCCACTTCGCGCAGCGTCTCTTCCAGCGGTCGCTTGCTGACCTGGTTCACCACGCCGCCCGGGCCTCCCTGGCCGTACATGACCGACGCCGGGCCCTTCAGCACGTCCACCCGTTCGAGGCGATAGGCATCGACTTGCGGCAGCGCATCGCGGCCACCAAATACGCGCAAGCCGTCCAGATAAGACGATGCGGAAAAGCCCCGCACATTGAACTGGTCCAGCCGCGTGGCAGTGGCGCCGCGCGATTCGGTCGCCACGCCGGCGGTGTATCGCAGCACCTGGTTGAGCGTCTGCGCGCCCTGCTCCGTGATCTGTTCGCGCGTGATGACCGACACCGATTGCGGCGTTTCAATCAGCGGTGTGTCGGTCTTGGTCGCGCTGACGCTGGCGCTGGCCACATAGCCCACCGTGGGCGCCAGCGCGCTTTCCGCCATGCCGGACACCGTCACCGGCGCCAGCACATGCGCGTCACCTGACGGCGAGGCAGGCGCGGGCACCAGCGTCCAGGTATTGCCGGATTGCGCACGCGCCTGCAGGCCGCTGCCCGCCAAGATGCGCGCAAAGCCGGCGCCCACGGAATAGCCACCATTCAAACCGCCGGATCGCTGGCCGCGCACCAAAGCCGGATCGAATGACAGCACCACGCCAGCCGTGCGGGCGAATTGCGTCAGCACATCGGCCAGCGCACCGGCGGGAATCTGGTAGCTGCGCTGCGCGTTGGCGGCGGCGGGCGCGGACTGTGCCCACGCAGCGGGCATGCCGGCGGCAAGCGCGCCCGCGCAAGTGGCGGTCAGCACGGCCTTGCGGCCGGCCGTCAGTGTGGCGCGCAGGCGCGATTGAGATGAAGCAGACACGAAACTCTCCCTGTACGGTGATCTATCCCTGCCTTTCCGTACGGGAAGCAAAAACCTGCAAGACATCCGGCGAAAAAGTTGTAACGCTCAGATTTGCCGAGGATCGACCTGCAACCAATACTGCGTGTGCCGCGTGACCCTGATGGGCAGCGCGGGCTCAAGCGCCTTCAACGCCCGTTCCGCATCGTCTAGCGGGAACACGCCCGACAGCGTCAGGGCGGCCACGGCGGGGTCCACGCGGATCACGCCCACGCGCTGGCGCGCCAGATAGCGCGCAAACGCGTCCAGCCGCCACTCCTTGGCCACCACCATGCCGTCCACCCAGGCCAACCGATCGGGGTCAACGGCGCTGCGCACCAGCTCGTCGGCACCGGCGTCGGGGTCGGTGTAGGCCAGCCGCTCGCCGGCGTCGGCGTGCGTCCAGGCGCCCTGGCGCAGCAGTCCCACGCTGCCTTCGTACACGCCCAGCCGCAAGCCTGCGTCGGTGCGATGCAGATCGAACCGCGCGCGCTCGGCACGCAGTTCGCCATGGCCCGCGATCACGCGCAGCGCATCCACGCCCGCGCGCGGTTGCGTATTCACCAACATCTCGCCGCGCAGCAGGTCGATGCCGCGCGCGGCCCCCGACAGATGCAGGCGTACGGCGCTATCGCTGTTCAGCGTGATGGTCAGGCCGTCGGCCAGCGCCACAGTACGGCGTTCGCCCACGCGGGTGCTAAGGTCAGCCGCCAGGCGTTGCCAGGGCGTGTGCCGATAGCCTGCCCATCCGATGGCGGCCACGCCCGTCAGGCTCAGCAAGCCGCGCAATGCATTGCGGCGGCCCCGGGAGCTTGGGGAGCTCAACGCGGCATGGGCCAACGCCGCCGGCACGCGGCGCGTATCGCGGCCGATGGCCTCCAGGCGATCCCAGGCTTGTCGATGGGCGGCATCCGCATCCAGCCACGCGCGGCAGGACTCGTGGTCCCGGGCATTCGCCACGCCACTTTGCAAGCGGGTCCACCAGGCAATGGCCTGGCGCACCACGGCATCCGGCGGGGCGCCTCGTGCGGCGCTATTCATAGAATGCGGCATAGCAGGCGGCCATCGCCCGCACCATGTACTGCTGAACGGAACTGAGCGATACGCCCAGACGCTGCGCGATGTCGGGATAGGTCAGCCCATCCAGCTGCGACATCAGAAATGCGGAACGCGCCTTGGGCGGCAAGCCGTCAAGCAGGCGGTCCAGACGCACCAGGGCTTGCAGTTGTTCGGCCTGTGTCTCGGGCGACGGGGCGTAAGCCTGCTCAAGCGTGGCCAGGTAGTTCAGATAAGCGTATTCCAGCGCGGCATGGCGCTGATGGTCCACAACCAGCCCCTTCGCGATCGTGGTCAGCAAGGCGCGTGCATCGGTCGCGCGCACCGCCTTGCGGCCCTGAATCACCCGGACAAAAACGTCCTGCGCCAGATCTTCGGCGCGATGCTCGCAGCCCAGCTTGCGGCGCAACCATCCAAACAGCCATGGCCGGTGCTCGCGATACAGCCCGTCAACAGGCGCGATCGCGGCGTCCGCGCACGTAGCCGGTGGGGAAAACAAAGAGGAAGACACAATTGAGACCGCGGTGCGGAACCTGAAGTGTCAAAATCTTAAGTGATAATGACTTGCATTACCAATGCTATGTACAAGCGGCTCGCCCCAGACGGGCCGCTTGCGGCATTACTACAACGTCGCCGTCAGGCGGCGCTCGGATTCCAGATATTCGCGCGATTGCATTTCAAGAATGCGCGAGACGGTGCGATGGAATTCGTTGGCCAGCGCCCCTTCCGTGTAGATCTCTTCGGGCTCGCACTCAGCCGACATGATGAGCTTGACGCGGTGGTCGTAGAACACGTCGATCAACCAGGTGAAGCGGCGCGCCTCGGATGCCTGGCGCGGGCCCATCCTGGGCACGCCCGACAGGATCACGGCGTGGAAGCGGTTGGCCAATTCCAGGTAGTCGTTCTGCGAACGCGGGCCGCCGCAAAGCGTGGCGAAATCAAACCACACCACCGAACCGGCCAGCGCCACGGCGCGGATCTCGCGGTGCTCGATGTGCAGCAAGGGTTCCTGCGGCGGCGTATCGGCAAGGCTGTCGAACGCCTTCTTCAGCGCAGCCTGCGCGTGTTCGTCCAGCGGCGTGTGATAACACTGCACCTGCTCCAGCGAGCGGCGGCGGTAGTCCACGCCAGCGTCCACGTTCATCACGTCCATGCGCGACTGGATCAGCGCAATGGCGGGCAGCACGCGGTCGCGGTGCAGGCCGTCCGTGTACAAGGTGGACGGTTCGTAGTTGGACGTCATGATGAACGACGTGCCGTATTCAAACAGCTTGAGCAGCAGCCGATGCAGGATCATCGCGTCGGCCACGTCCGACACGTGGAACTCGTCAAAGCAGATCAGCCGGTAACGCTTGGCGACGCGCTTGGCCACTTCGTCCAGCGGGTCTTGCATGCCCTTTACTTCTTCCAGCTCGCGATGCACGCCGCGCATGAACTCGTGAAAGTGCAGGCGCGTCTTGCGCACCACGGGCACGGTCGCGTAGAAGGCGTCCATCAGGAAGCTCTTGCCGCGCCCCACCCCACCCCACAGATACACGCCACGCGGCACGTCGGGCCGGTTCAACAGCTTTTTCAGGGCATTCGAGCGCATCGACTTGAACTTGACCCACTCGTCGTAATAGCGCTGCAAGCGGTCGATGGCCAGCTTTTGCGCGGCATCGGGCTTGTAGCCACGTTCGGCCAGGGCGTGTTCGTAGTATTCGAGGACGTTCATGGGGTTCAGCTCAAGCAACCAAAATGAAAAAAGGGCGGGTCCTTGAACCCGCCCCCTGTCTAGCTCAGGTCAAGGACGCTTAGAAATTCAGCGCGCGCTTGTCCACGGCCAGAGCGGCTTCCTTCACGGCTTCCGACAAGGTCGGGTGCGCGTGGCAGATGCGGGCGATGTCTTCGGCGGCGCCACGGAATTCCATGATGGTCACGGCTTCCGAGATCAGTTCCGAGGCCATCGGGCCCACGATGTGCACGCCCAGGACTTCGTCGGTCTTGGCATCGGCGATCACCTTGGCAAAACCGGTGGTGTCGCCCAGCGCGCGGGCGCGGCCGTTGGCCAGGAACGGGAAGCTGCCGGCCTTGTACTCGCGGCCTTCGGCCTTGAGCTGCTGTTCGGTCTTGCCGACCCAGGCAATTTCCGGCGACGTGTAGATCACCCACGGCACGGTGTCGAAGTTGACGTGGCCATGCTGGCCGGCGATGCGCTCGGCAACCGCCACGCCTTCTTCTTCGGCCTTGTGCGCCAGCATCGGGCCACGCACGACGTCACCCACTGCCCAGACGTTTTGCAGGTTGGTCTTGCAGTCGCCGTCCACGGCCACGAAGCCGCGTTCGTCCAGCTTCAAGCCCACGGCGTCGGCGTTCAGGCCGCCGGTGTAAGGCACGCGGCCGATCGAGACGATCAGCTTGTCGACCACCAGCTTTTGCTCGGCGCCCTTGGCGTCGACGTAAGGCACGGTCACCGACTTGGCGGTGGCCTTGATCTCGCCGATCTTCACACCCATCTGGATGTTCAGGCCTTGCTTGGTGAACGCCTTCAGCGCTTCCTTGGCCACCTGGCTGTCAGCGGCGGCCAGGAATTCCGGCATCGCTTCCAGGATGGTGACGTCGGAACCCAGGCGGCGCCACACGCTGCCCATTTCCAGGCCGATCACACCGGCGCCGATCACGCCCAGCGTCTTGGGGACGCCGCCGATGTTCAGCGCGCCGTCGTTGGACAGCACAACCTTTTCGTCGAACGGCAGGCCGGGCAGTTCGCGAGCCGACGAACCGGTCGCCACCACCACGTGCTTGGCCACCAGGTCTTCTTCGGCGGTGCCGGTGACCTTGATGGCCCAGCCGCCTTCCACTTGGCCGCTGAACGCGCCCTTGCCGTGGAAGAAGGTGACCTTGTTCTTCTTGAACAGGTACAGGATGCCGTCGTTGTTCTGCTTGACCACCGTGTTCTTGCGGCCGATCAGCGTATCGAGCTTCAGGCTGACGCCCTTGACTTCGATGCCGTGTTCGGCGAAGTGGTGGTTGGCCTGTTCAAAGTGCTCGGACGATTGCAGCAGCGCCTTGGACGGGATGCAGCCAACGTTGGTGCAGGTGCCGCCGGGAGCCGGGCCGCCTTGGCCGTTTTGCCAGGCGTCGATGCAAGCGACCGACATGCCCAGTTGGGCTGCGCGAATAGCGGCGATGTAGCCGCCAGGGCCTGCGCCGATCACGACGACGTCAAATTGTTTGGACATAGTGTTCTCGCGGATGAGTGTGGGGTGGAACACGCCCCGCCCGACGCTGGTGAGCCGGAGGCCGGCGCCAGGCCGGCCGGGGCGCCGCGATCCGGAAGGCCCGGAGCGGCGCCACGCGGGGCGTCGAGATTACAGGTCCAGCAACAGACGCTGCGGATCTTCCAGGGCGTCCTTCATGGCGACCAGGCCCAGCACGGCTTCGCGGCCGTCGATGATGCGGTGGTCATAGGACAGCGCCAGGTAATTCATCGGGCGGATGACGATCTGGCCGTTTTCGACAACAGCGCGATCCTTGGTGGCGTGCACGCCCAGGATGGCCGATTGCGGCGGGTTGATGATCGGGGTCGACAGCATCGAACCGAACACGCCACCGTTGGAGATCGAGAACGTACCGCCGGTCATTTCTTCAATGCCCAGCTTGCCGTCAGCGGCGCGGCGGCCAAAGTCGGCGATGGTCTTTTCGATTTCAGCGATGGACAGCTGGTCGGCGTTGCGCAGGATCGGCACCACCAGGCCACGCGGGCTGCCGACAGCGATACCGATGTCGAAGTAGCCGTGATAGATGATGTCCTTGCCGTCGATCGAGGCGTTGATCAGCGGGTACTTCTTCAGGGCAGCCACGGCGGCCTTGACGAAGAACGACATGAAGCCCAGCTTGATGCCGTGTTCCTTTTCGAACTTGTCCTTGTACTTGCTGCGCAGATCGATGACCGCTTGCATGTTCACTTCGTTGAACGTGGTCAGGATTGCGTTTTCTTGCTGCGATTGCAGCAGGCGCTCGGCGATGCGGGCGCGCAGGCGGCTCATCGGCACGCGCTGTTCCGGACGGCCGTCCAGCGACAGCGTGGTCGGGGCGGGAGCAGCCGGCGCCTTGGCCGGAGCGGCCTTGGCGGCAGGAGCGCCGGCGGCCAGGGCGTCGCCCTTGGTCACGCGGCCGTCGCGGCCGGTGCCCGACACGGAAGCGGCGTCAACGCCCTTCTCGGCCAGGATCTTGGCGGCGGCGGGCGATGCCACGCCGGCGGCAGCCGACGAAGCGGGCGCGGCGGCGGGTGCCGGGGCGGCAGCGGCTTGTTCAGCGGCCTTGGGGGCTTCGGCCGGGGCGGTCGCGGCGGCGGCGGCCTTGGCGGCGGTGTCGATGCGGGCCAGCACTTCGCCCGAGGTCACGGTGCTGCCATCGCCCTTGACGATTTCAGCCAGCACGCCCGAGGCGGGAGCCGGCACTTCCAGCACGACCTTGTCGGTTTCGACTTCGATCAGGATTTCGTCCGCTTCAACGGCAGCGCCCGGCTGCTTCTTCCAGGTCAGCAGGGTCGCTTCGGAGACGGATTCGGAAAGTTGGGGGACGACGACGTCGGTAATAGCCATTTTGTTTGTTCCGTAAAGTGTGTGTTCTGGTCACGCGGCGCGGCAAGGTTCGAAAGCAGGTTCCAAAACGCTTGCCGCGCGCAGCGCGTGCATCAAGTCAGGGTTACTTCGTCAACATGACCTTGAACTTGGGCGCGAAAGCAGTCTCGATCAGGGCCTTCTGCTGCTCCTGGTGCTTGGCCAGGTAGCCCACGGCCGGCGATGCCGACGCGGCGCGGCCGGCGTAGCCCAGCTTCTGGCCTTCCACCATGTTCTCGTACACGTGATGCTGAACGTAGAACCAGGCGCCTTGGTTCTGCGGTTCGTCCTGAACCCAGATCACTTCGGTGGCCTTCGGGTACTTGCGCAGTTCCGTTTCGAACGACTTGTGCGCAAACGGGTACAGCTGCTCGACGCGGACGATGGCGACGTTGTCGGCGCCACGCTCGCGGCGGGCGTTGACCAGGTCGTAGTACACCTTGCCCGAGCAAGCCAGAACGCGCTTGACCTTGCTGGCGTCGATGGTGTCGTCGACTTCGCCGATCACCGGCTGGAAGCTGCCGCCTGCCAGATCGGTCAGGGGCGAACCCGCGTCCTTGTTACGCAGCAGCGACTTCGGCGTGAACAGCACCAGCGGCTTGCGGAACGGGCGGATCATCTGGCGACGCAGAACGTGGAAGATCTGCGAGGCAGAGGTCGGCTGGACCACTTGCATGTTGTTGTCGGCGCACAGCTGCAGGAAGCGCTCGATGCGGCCCGACGAGTGCTCGGGGCCTTGGCCTTCGTAGCCGTGCGGCAGCATCAGGGTCAGGCCCGACTGGCGGCCCCACTTGGCTTCGCCGGAGCTGATGAACTGGTCGATCACGACCTGGGCGCCGTTGACGAAGTCGCCAAACTGGCCTTCCCAGATGGTCAGCGTGTTCGGTTCAGCGCTGGAGTAACCGTATTCGAAGCCCAGCACCGCCTCTTCGGACAGCACGGAGTCGATGACGGTGAACGGAGCCTGGCCTTCCGAGACATTCTGCAGCGGAATGTAGGTGCCGTCGTTCCAGCGTTCGCGGTTCTGGTCGTGCAACACGGCGTGGCGGTGCGTGAACGTGCCACGGCCCGAGTCCTGGCCCGTGATGCGGATGGCGTAGCCCGAGGAAACCAGGGTTGCAAAGGCGAGGTGTTCGCCCATGCCCCAGTCCAGGTTCATTTCGCCCTTGGCCATCGTGCGGCGGTCGTTCAGCAGCTTGGCAACCAGCGGGTGCACCGTGAAGCCTTCCGGAACCGTCGTGATGCGTTCGCCGATGCGCTTGAGTTCAGCCAGCGGCACGGCCGTGTCGGCCTGGTCCGTCCACTTGGCGCCCAGGAACGGGGACCAGTCGATGGCGTACTTGCTCTTGTAGTCGGTCAGCACGGGTTCAATCGTGCGCTGGCCGTCTTCCATCAGCTGACGGTAGTCCTTGACCAGTTGATCGGCTTCGCCTTCGGCCAGCACGCCTTGCGTGGTCAGCTTGTCGGCGTACAGCTTGCGCGTGCCGGGGTGATGGCCGATGCGCTTGTACATCAGCGGCTGCGTCAGCGACGGGGTGTCTTGTTCGTTGTGACCCAGTTTGCGGAAGCAAACGATGTCCACAACGATGTCATGACGGAATTGCAGGCGGTAGTCCAGGGCCAGCTTGGTGACGAACACCACGGCTTCGGGGTCGTCGCCGTTGACGTGGAACACCGGGGCTTCGATCATCTTGACCACGTCGGTGCAATACAGCGTCGAACGCGAGTCACGCGGGTCGGACGTGGTGAAACCGATCTGGTTGTTGATGACGATGTGCAGCGTGCCGCCCGTACCGTAGCCGCGCGTCTGGGCCAGGTTCAGCGTTTCCATGACCACGCCTTGGCCGGCAAAAGCCGCGTCGCCGTGCACCAGCACCGGCAGAACGGTCTTGCCTTCGGTGTCACCGCGGCGTTCCTGGCGAGCGCGTGCGCTGCCTTCAACGACGGGGTTCACGATTTCAAGGTGAGACGGGTTGAAGGCCAACGACAGGTGGACCGGACCGCCACGGGTGGACAGGTCGGACGAGAAACCGTTGTGGTACTTCACGTCGCCGTCGGTCAGGCCTTCGGCGTGCTTGCCTTCGAACTCGGCGAACAGGTCGCCGGGCATCTTGCCCATGATGTTCACGAGCAGGTTCAGGCGGCCGCGGTGGGCCATGCCGACCACGATTTCCTGGACGCCGTTTTCGCCGGCGTGGTTCACCACTTCGTCCATCGAGGCGATGAAGCTTTCGCCGCCTTCCAGCGAGAAGCGCTTCTGGCCGACGTACTTGGTGTGCAGGAAGCGCTCAAGCCCTTCGGACTCGGTCAGCTGCTGCAGGATGTGGCGCTTTTCTTCGACCGAGTAGGCAGGCGCACCCAGCGTGGTTTCCAGGCGTTCCTGGATCCAGCGCTTGGCGGCGGGATCGGAGATGTGCGTGAATTCAGCACCGATGCTGCGGCAATACGTGTCGCGCAGCGCCTTCAGGATGTCGCGCAGCGTCATGGTGCTGGCGGTCGTGAAGTAGGTGTTGGTGGCCGAGTAGGTCTGGTCCAGGTCGGATTCGGTCAGGCCGTAGAAGGCGGGATCGAGTTCCGGGATCTGCGGACGTTCCTGGCGCTTGAGGGGGTCCAGATCGGCCCAACGCGAACCCAGCGAGCGGTAGGCGGCAATCAGCGATTGCACCGACACCTGCTTGCTGGCGACGCTCAGGTCGGGTTCGGCGGAGCGTTGCACGAAGGCATTGGCCTTGGCGCGCTGGGCGAACGATTCGACGATGGGAGCGTGGGCCTGGTCGCGAGTGGATTCCTGGCCGTCGGTTGCGGGAGCGTGCTGCAACTGGTCGAAATATTCGCGCCAGTTATCAGGAACCGAACCGGGATTGTCGAGGTAGGCTTCGTAAAGCTCCTCAACATATGGCGCGTTACCGCCAAAGAGATAAGACGTGGATAGAGATTCTATTTCCGAAGACATATCGCTTCACCTTTACGAGTGCTTCACTCGACACGATGCAGGAAAAACCTTCCGCGACACGGGCTTCCCGTTTAGCGGATCGCAGGGGGCAGAAGGCGCGTACAAGCCTTGAAAGCCGTATGCCGAGCAGTATAACCCTTTGAGTTTACGGGCGTCTTGAGACATTTTTGTGGCGCAAAAGCCCATTCGGAATGCCTGCATGCGGCCGTGGAATGTCCGGCCAACCCCTGACATTGCGACGTCTACGCGCCATCAATTTCCGCCATTCCAAAATGCCGCAGTGCGTCATTGGTGAGCACTTCGATGCGTGAGTGTTGTGCATTAGCCGCGTCACACCGGCAAGACAGTCGTCGACAAGATCTCTTTCAACACAAAAAAGGTGCGAATCTGGCGTACGCCGGGCAGCTTGATGATCTCGCCCGCATGCAGCTTGTTGAAGCGCTCCAGGTCGCGTATGCGCAGCATCAGGAAGTAGTCGAATTCGCCCGCCACCAGGTGGCATTCCAGGCAGCCGCTGATGCCGCGCGCCGCTTCCTCGAAGTCGGTGAAGGAATCCGGCGTGGAACGGTCCAGCACCACGCCCACGATGACCAGCGTGGCCATGTCGACGTCGGCCGGCTCCAGTAGCGCCACCGTCTTTTTGATGATCCCTTCGGCCTTCAGCTTTTCCACCCGGCGCAAGCAGGCGGCCGGGCTCAGGTGCACGCGCGCACTCAAATCCAGATTGGTGATCTGTGCATCGTCTTGCAAGAGACGAAGGATGTGGCGATCAATACGGTCCAATCCGGCAAGCGCGCTCATGGCATGCGTCCCCAAAAATATTATCTCGTCATTCTTTTTCTTCAGAAAATATTAAATCTAAATTATCTTTCTTTGCTATTTTTAATATCGCGTTCATCCATAAATACGCAATTGACCGCTACCGCCCGCGATTCCTATGATTTTTCCACCCGAGCCTCACTTGCCGGCCGGAATCCCATCACAGGAGCTCGCATGAATCTGCAACGCTTTCCCCGACATCGCCTGACCTTCGGCGACACCCCCATCGAAAAGCTGGACCGCCTGTCCGCGCATCTGGGCGGCAAGGTCGACATCTATGCCAAGCGCGAGGACTGCAACAGCGGCCTGGCGTTCGGCGGCAACAAGCTGCGCAAGCTGGAATACCTGATTCCGCAAGCGCTGGAACAAGGCTGCGACACGCTAGTCACCATCGGCGGCATTCAATCCAACCACACCCGCATGGTGGCCGCCGTGGCCGCCAAGCTGGGTCTGGCTTGCGTGCTGGTGCAGGAAAACTGGGTGGACTATTCCGACGCCGTCTACGACCGCGTCGGCAACATCATGATGAGCCGCCTGATGGGCGCCGACGTGCGCCTGGTGGACCAGGGCTTTGACATCGGCTTTCGGCGCAGTTGGGAAGAGGCGCTGGAAGACGTGCGCAAACGGGGCGGCAAGCCCTACGCCATTCCGGCCGGCGCGTCCGACCACGAACTGGGCGGGCTGGGCTATGTGGGCTTTGCCGAAGAGGTGCGGCGCCAGGAAGCCAACCTGGGTTTCAAGTTTGACTACATCGTGGTCTGCGCCGTCACCGGCAGCACGCAGGCCGGCATGGTGGTGGGCTTTGCGGCGGACGGCCGGGCCAACCGCGTCATCGGCATCGACGCATCGGCCACACCGGAACAAACCCGCGCGCAGATCCTGCGCATCGCGCGCCGCACGGCGGATATGGTCGGGCTAGAAGCAGGCATCGCCGACAGCGATGTGGTGCTGGATACGCGCTACGCCTATCCCGCGTATGGCTTGCCATCAGCCGAAACCAACGACGCCATCCGCACCTGCGCGCGGCTGGAGGGCATGATGACCGACCCCGTGTACGAGGGGAAGTCGATGCAGGGCATGATGGATCTGGTTCGCCGAGGCGAGATTCCGGCTGGGTCGAAGGTTCTGTACGCGCACCTGGGAGGGGTGCCGGCGATCAACGCCTACAGCTTTCTGTACCGCAACGGCTGAAGCCGACGGCCCGCCCGCCGGTTTCGGGGCCATGGGCTGGCCGGCCGGCGACTTGCGCTGACCGGCTCCGCTCCGGCTACCGGGTTTTTGCGCCGGCCTGAAACCACGCGCCAATCAACGCGCGTTCGTCGTCGGTCATGCCGGTGGAATTGGCCATCGGCATGATTTTCGACACCACCACTTGCTGGTACACGGCCTGGGCGTGAATCGCGATCTGCTCAACGGAATCCAGGCGCACGTTCTTCATCTGCACCTGTGCGCCGTGGCATAGCAGGCACCGCTGGTCGAATACATGGCGTACTTCCGCAAACGCCACCTCGGCGGGCGCGGCCACCGCCGCCGACGCCGCCACGGGCGCGGGCCGCATCCACACGATGGTCAAGCCCAGCACCGCCACGCCCAGCAGCACATACGGCAGCGGGTTGCGCGCGTTGCCCAGCTTGAAGCGATGGCGCACCACGAAGAACTGCCGGATCGCCGCGCCGCCCAGCATGATCAGCAGCAGAACGATCCAGTTGTACTGATGGGTATAGGTAAAGCTGTAGTGGTTGCTCATCATGGTGAACACCACCGGCAGCGTGAAGTAGGTGTTGTGCACGCTGCGCTGTTTGCCGCGCTGACCATGGACGGGGTCGACGGGCTTGCCCGCCCGCATCGCCGCCACGTTCTTGCGCTGGCCGGGGATGATCCAGAAGAACACGTTGCCGCTCATGGTGGTGGCCATCATCGCGCCCACCAGCAAGAACGCCGCGCGGCCCGCGAACCAGTGGCAGGCCAGCCAGGACGCCAGGGCGATGAACACCGCCACCAGCACCCCCACGATCGTGTCGCCGTGCTTGCCGCGCCCGAACAGGCGGCAGATGCCGTCGTAGACCATCCAGAACACCACAAAGAAGGCCAGCGCGACGGCCACGGCGGTGCCGGGCTGCCAGTCCATTTTTGACCGGTCGATCAGGTAGGTGCTGGCGTTCCACAGGTACGACATGGTGAACAGCGCAAAGCCGGTCAGCCAGGTGCTGTAGCTTTCCCAGAACGACCAATGCAGATGTTCGGGCAGCTTTTTGGGCTGCACCGCGTACTTCTGCATGTTGTAGAAACCGCCGCCGTGCACGGCCCATTGCTCGCCGCCCACGCCCTTGGCGAGCGATTCGGCGTCTTGCGGTTTTTCAAGGCTGTTGTCCAGCATCACGAAATAGAACGACGTGCCGATCCATGCGATGCCGGTAATGATGTGGGCCCAACGCAGCAACAGGTTGACCCAATCCAGGTAGTAACTTTCCATCCACGCCCCCGCAGTGGGCGGGCCTTGATAGGCTCCGCCGCACTGCCTACCACCGCGGGCGCTGTAAGCAGAAGATAGATCGCGCACAAGGCTAAAGTGCCCCGCACCGCTGCGATCAGGATGGACGAAATTGTATGCAGGTTTTGTTCACAATGCTATGCGCGCGCAACCGCTGTGGCATCAGGAATACCCTGATGTTAGGGGCCTTGCCGCTTACGAGCCCCGATACGTGGAATAGCTCCAGGGGCTGACCAACAGCGGCACGTGATAGTGCTGATCCGCATGCGCCACCCCGAAGTCAAGGCTGACCCGATTCAAGAAGTTGGGCTCGGGCAAGGCAACGCCGCGCGCCCGGAAGTAGGCGGCAACGTCGAACACCAGTCTGTAGGTACCCACTTTCAAGTCCGCCTCGGCAAACAAGGGCTTGGCGCTGCGGCCGTCCTGGTTCAGCGTGAATTCCTGGATCAAGGTGGCGGATTCGCCGCGTGTGGCGTATAGCGCAACGGACATGCCCTGGGCCGGGCAACCGTGCATGGTGTCGAGTACGTGCGTGGTCAGTCCCATGTTGTCTCCTGTGTGCCCCGAAGGCTGCGGGGCGGTCTCATGGTTATCCTTAATGATGTACATAAATTGTATACAGCTAATTGCTTTCCAGCTATTGTTTAGCCCATCATGAAACCGTCCGTTCATCCGCGCTTGGCCCCCTGAATTCTTTCCTTACCGCTGCGCGCGCCCCCCAGGCTCCATGCCCGCTCTATTCATGAACACCTACGACTCCACGCTTCCCTACCCCCGCGACCTGATCGGCTACGGCCGCAATCCGCCGCACGCGCAATGGCCCGACCGGGCTCGCATTGCCGTGCAATTCGTTTTGAACTACGAAGAAGGCGGCGAAAACAGCGTGCTGCATGGCGATGCGGGTTCTGAACAATTCCTGTCGGAAATGTTCAACCCGGCCAGCTACCCCGACCGCCATCTCAGCATGGAAGGCATCTACGAATACGGGTCGCGCACCGGCGTCTGGCGCATCCTGCGCGAATTTGAAAAGCGGCAGTTGCCCTTGACCGTGTTCGGTGTGGGCATGGCGCTACAGCGCCACCCCGAACTGACGGCGGCGTTCACGGAACTGGGCCACGAAATTGCCTGCCATGGCTGGCGCTGGGTGCATTACCAGAACGTGGACGAAGCCACCGAACGCGAACATATGCGCCTGGGCATGGAAGCCATCACCCAGCTGACAGGCAGCCGCCCGCTGGGCTGGTACACCGGGCGCGACAGCCCGCGCACGCGCCGACTGGTGGCTGACTACGGCGGCTTCGAATACGACAGCGATTACTACGGCGACGACCTGCCCTTCTGGATGCAGGTGAAAAAGAGCGACGGCGCCGTCGTCCCGCAACTGATCGTGCCCTATACGCTGGACTGCAACGACATGCGCTTCGCGCTGCCGCAAGGCTATTCGCACGCCGACCCCTTCTTTCAGTACCTGAAGGACAGCTTCGACGTGCTTTACGCCGAAGGCGACGAAGCGCCCAAGATGCTCAGTATCGGCATGCATTGCCGGCTGCTGGGCCGCCCGGGGCGCATCACGGCGCTACAGCGCTTTCTGGACCACATTGCCCGCCACGACCGCGTCTGGGTATGCCGCCGCCTGGACATCGCCCGGCACTGGAAGGCCACCCACCCCTATCTTCCCAACCGTTGAGCGCACCCACCATGCCCCACACGCTGGAACAACTCAATGCCGCCACGCCCGACGCGGCGCTCGCCATGCTGGACGGCCTGTACGAACTTTCGCCGTGGATTGCCCGCCAGGCGCTCGCCGCCCGGCCTTTTCGGTCGCTGGCGCATTTGCAGGACCAGTTGCGCCACGTGCTGGATCAAGCCGATATCGACGCACAACTGGCGCTGATCCGCGCGCACCCGGAACTGGCGGGGCGCGCCATGCAGCAAAACAGCCTGACCGCCGAATCCACCCAGGAACAGGATCAGGCGGGGCTTACGCATTGCTCGCCCGACGAACTGGCGCGGCTGCAACAGCTGAACAACGACTACAGCGCGCGCTTCGGTTTTCCGTTCATTCTGGCCGTGCGCGGCGCGCGCGGCACGGGCCTGTCGCGCCAGCAGATCATCGACGAATTTGCGCGCCGGCGGGATAACCCGCCCGACGTTGAAATCCGAGAAGCGCTGCGCAATATCCATCGCATCGTCGAAATTCGCCTGACCGACAAGTTCGGACGCGACCTGACCTTGGGCAACGACATCTGGGACTGGCAGGAACGGCTCAGTATCCACAGCGATCCCGGTTACGCCGAAAAAGGCCAGCTGACCGTCACGTACCTGACCGAAGCGCACCGCGCCTGCGCGCAGCGCATCTCGCACTGGATGCGAGATTGCGGCTTTGACGAAGTTGAAATCGACGCCGTCGGCAACGTGGTGGGCCGCTATCGTGCCCTGCAGCCCGACGCCCCCACATTGATGACGGGCAGCCACTACGACACCGTGCGCAATGGCGGCAAATACGACGGCCGCCTGGGAATTTTCGTGCCCATGGCCTGCGTGCGTGAACTGCATCGACAAGGTCGCCGCCTGCCCTACCACCTGGAAGTCATCGGCTTTGCCGAAGAAGAAGGCCAGCGCTACCGCGCCACCTTCCTGGGCTCCGGCGCCTTGATCGGCGACTTCAAGCCAGAATGGCTGGACCAGAAGGACGCGCAAGGCGTCACCATGCGCGACGCCATGCTGCATGCCGGCCTGTGCATTGACGACATTCCGAAGCTGCGCCGCGACCCGGCGCGCTATCTTGGGTTTGTCGAAGTCCATATCGAGCAAGGCCCGGTGCTGTATGAAATGGGACTGCCGCTGGGCATCGTCACATCGATCAACGGCAGCGTGCGTTATCAGGCGCAGATCTTTGGCATGGCCTGCCATGCCGGAACCACGCCGATGAACCGCCGCCGCGATGCCGCCACCGCCACCGCCGAACTGGCCTTGTATGTCGAACAACGCGCCGCGCGCGATGGCGATTCGGTAGGCACCATCGGCATGCTGGAAGTGCCCAGCGGATCCATCAACGTCGTGCCGGGCGAATGCCGCTTCAGCCTGGACCTGCGCGCGCCCAGCGATGCGCAACGCGACGCGCTGGTCAATGACGTGCTGGCCGAACTTGATGCCATCTGCACGCGCCGGGGCCTGCGCTATGCGCTTGAAGAAACCATGCGCGCCGCCGCCGCGCCCAGCGACCCTGCCTGGCAACAGCGTTGGGAACACGCCGTCGACGCGCTGGGCGTGCCGCTGCACCGCATGCCCAGCGGTGCCGGGCACGACGCCATGAAGCTGCACGAAGTCATGCCGCAAGCCATGCTGTTCGTGCGCGGCCAGAACCACGGCATCAGCCACAACCCCCGCGAATCCACCACCCGCGACGACATCCAGCTGGCCGCGCATGCCATGCAGCACCTGCTGGACGACCTTGCCAATGACATCAAACGCTAACGCCATGACCGATTACGCCCGACTAGACGCCTGGATCGACGCCCACTTCGACGAGCAGGTGAGCTTCCTGCAATCGCTGGTGCGCGTGCCCACCGACACGCCGCCCGGCAATAACGCGCCGCACGCCGTGCGCACCGCCGAACTGCTCAAGGAAATGGGCCTTGAGGCCGAAGCGCACCCCGTGCCCGCGCAAGCGGTGCAGGACTACGGCATGCAATCCATCACCAACCTGATCGTGCGGCGCGAATACGGCGCTGGCCGGCGCATCGCGCTGAACGCGCACGGCGACGTCGTGCCCCCGGGCGACGGCTGGCAACACGACCCTTACGGTGCCGAAATCGAAAACGGCAGCCTGTACGGGCGCGCCGCCGCAGTCAGCAAAAGCGACTTCGCCAGCTTCACTTACGCGGTGCGCGCCCTGGAAGCGGTGGCCAAGCCCAGCCACGGCGCGGTCGAACTGCATTTCACCTATGACGAAGAATTCGGCGGCTTGCTGGGCCCCGGCTGGCTGCTGTCGCAAGGCCTGACCAAGCCCGACCTGATGATTGCCGCGGGCTTCAGCTACGAGGTCGTCACCGCGCACAACGGCTGCCTGCAAATGGAAGTGACGGTACACGGCAAAATGGCGCACGCCGCCATTCCGTCCACGGGCGTGGACGCGCTGCAAGGCGCGGTCAAGATCCTGAACGCGCTGTATGCGCAGAACACGCTGTACCAGAACATCACGTCTGAGGTGCCCGGCATCAGCCACCCGTACCTGAATGTCGGACGCATTGAAGGCGGCACCAACACCAACGTGGTGCCCGGCAAGGTCAGCTTCAAGCTGGACCGCCGCATGATTCCCGAAGAAAACGCCGTTGAAGTGGAAGCAGACATCCGCCGGATCATCCAGGAAGCCGCTGCCGCCACCCCCGGCATCACCATCGACATCAAGCGCCTGCTGCTGGCCAATTCGATGCGTCCGCTGCCGGGCAACCAGCCGCTGGTCGACGCCATCCAGAAACACGGTGAAGTGCTGTTCGGCGAACCGATCCCGGCCATGGGAACGCCGCTGTACACCGACGTGCGCCTGTACGGCGAAGCCGGCATTCCCGGAGTCATCTACGGCGCCGGGCCGCGCACCGTGCTGGAATCCCATGCCAAACGCAACGACGAACGCGTCGTGTTGGAAGACCTGCGCCGCGCCACCAAGGTGATTGCGCGCACGTTGGCCGACCTGCTGGCACCGGCCTGATCGCGCCGGATCGTGGCGGGGGCCGCCGGGCTCCTGTCCCATCGCGCGGCCCAGCTGCGACAATTCCTACATAACGTAACTAAACATGTTTATATGATGCGGGTTTTCCTCCATTTCGGGGACCGCGCATACCTGTATACATTCCTCGTACACAAGAACGCTTTTCAGGATTTTCCGACCGACATCCCACTCCGCCAGGAGACACTCCCATGCAGGCTGCATCGCCCGCGCCGTCCGGCGCGTCTCAAGACCTCCATCCCGTCGACCAACGCCTGCCTACCGGCAAACTCGCGGCGTTGGGCCTGCAACATGTGTTGGTGATGTATGCCGGCGCGGTGGCCGTGCCCTTGATCGTCGGCCGCGCCTTGAACCTGACGCCAGACGAAGTCGCCATGCTGATCTCGGCGGACCTGTTCTGTTGCGGGCTGGTCACGCTGATCCAGACCCTGGGCGCCACGCAGTGGTTCGGCATCAAGCTGCCCGTCATGATGGGTGTCACGTTCGCGGCCGTGGCGCCGATGGTCGCGATGGCCAACGCCAACCCGGGTCCGGGCGGCGCGCAGCTACTGTTCGGCACCATCATCGGGGCCGGCATCATTTCGATTTTGATCGCCCCGGTCATCAGCCGCATGCTGCGGTTCTTCCCGCCCGTGGTCACGGGCACCATCATCACGGTCATCGGCATTACGTTGATGCGCGTCGGCATCAACTGGGTGTTCGGCAACCCATCCGGCCCCACCGCCCCCGTCATCGTCGATCCCATCTATGCCAAATGGCTGGCCGACGTCACCTCACCGGGCAGCGCCATCCCGCCCGTGCCGCAAGGCTTCGCCATCATGCCCTCGATGCCGAACCCGCGTTATGCCGACCTGACCGGCTTTGGCATTGCCGTGCTGGTGCTGGCGTCGATCCTGCTGATCGTGAAATTCACCAAGGGCTTCATCGCCAACATTTCGGTGCTGCTGGGCATCGTCATCGGCGCCATCGTGGCATCGGCCACCGGCATCATGACGTTCGAAAAAATCGGCCAGGCGGATTGGTTCGACATCGTGCTGCCCTTCCATTTCGGCATGCCCCGTTTCGACCCCATGCTGATCCTGAGCATGGCGTTGATCATGGTCGTCGTGATGATCGAATCGGCGGGCATGTTCCTGGCGCTGGGGGAAATGACCGAACGCGAAATCAGTCAGCAGAACATGGCGCGCGGCCTGCGCACGGACGGGCTGGGCACCTTGATCGGCGGCATCTTCAACACGTTTCCGTACACCAGCTTTTCGCAGAACGTGGGCTTGGTTGCGGTAACCGGCGTGAAGAGCCGCTTCGTGTGCGTCGCGGGGGGCATCATCCTGCTGGTGCTGGGCTTGCTGCCCAAAATGGCCGCGCTGGTGGAATCGTTGCCCACCGTGGTGCTCGGCGGCGCGGGCATCGTCATGTTCGGCATGGTGACGGCGACCGGCATCCGCATTCTGTCTGGCGTGGACTTCAAGGGCAACCGCCACAACTCCATGATCGTGGCCGTGTCGATCGGCATCGGGATGGTGCCGCTGATCGCGCCCAACTTCAAACAATGGATGCCGCATTCGCTGCACACCCTGATCGAATCGGGCATCTTGCTGGCCTCGCTGTCGGCCGTGTTGCTGAACCTGTTCCTGAACGGCGCGACGCACGACCGCCGCGCCATCATCGCGGCGGCCTTGCAGGCCGAGGAACATTGATTTGATGGCGGGCAGCGGCGGGCGCGTCACGACGCGCCTGTCTCAATGCCCATGGCGCGGCTCAGGCCAGCCGCATCACGCGCCGCCAGAACAGCACCGCCACCCATACAAACACGGCCAAGCCCAGGTACGACGCCGTCACCGCGAAGCCCTCGCCCGCGATGGCCAGCGGCGCATCCGTACCCGCCGCGCCAATGATGCCGGCCATCAACACCCCCACCAGGCTTTCGCCCACGATCAAGCCCGACGCAATCAGCACGCCACGCCGGTTCGCGGCGTCGGCGAATTGCTCGTAAGGCTTGCCCGCCGCGGCGGCGCGACGACGCAGCGCGCGTTCCAGCAACCACGCCAGCACCGCGCCGGCCACGATTGGCGCGGCCACCGTGGGCGGCAGATAGATCCCGATGCCCACGGCCAACACCGGAATGCGCGCCACGCGGCAGGTGCGCTTCAGGATTTCGTCCACCACGATCAGCGCCACGCCCACCGCCATGCCGATCAGGATCATCGTCCAGTTCAGTTGGTGCGTGAAGATGCCGCGTGTAATCGCCAGCATCAGCGTGGCCTGCGGCGCGGACAAGGCTTGCGCCGGGTCCATGCCCGCGCGTGGCATCGCATCGGCAAAACCATAGGCGTTGTAAAGCAGTTCCAGCACGGGTGAAATCACCGCCGCGCCCACCACGCAGCCAATCAGCAAGGCTACCTGTTGGCGCCATGGCGTGGCGCCAACCAGCCAGCCGGTCTTCAGATCTTGCAGGTTGTCATTGGAAATGGAAGCCACGGCCACCACCGCCGACGTACTGAAAATGGACAACGCAATCGCCATCTGCACGCCGTTTTGCGCCTGTAGCAGCTCGCCGCCCAACGTCAGCATCAACAACGACACCAACACGATGGCCACGATGCCCACGCCGGAAATCGGGCTGGTCGACGAACCGACCAAACCCGCCATGTAGCCGCAAGCGGCCGCCACCAGAAACCCGAACACAAAGGCGAACAGCACCGCGTACGCCACCAGCTTCCAGACGGCGGCGGCCGACACGGGCGCGCCCGACAGGAACACCTGGAAGGTCACCACCAACACCGCCACCAGCACCAGCGTCACTATTGAAATCCAGCCGGCCGACAAGTCGCGTTCGGTACGAGGCGCTTGTCCGGCACGGGCCGCGCCCGCGCTGGTCAGCGCCGAGAACGAGGCCTTGACGCCACGCGCCATCGGCATGAACAGGGTTGCCAGCGTCCAGATGGCGCCCACGCCGATCACGCCCGCGCCAATGAAGCGCACTTGCGACGCCCACAGGCCGGTGGCGTATTGCGCCAGCGATTGGCCCGCCGGCATGTCGCCCATCGCGGTCAACACCGGCACGGCGATGCCCCACGAAATGATCAGCCCCGTCAACATGGCAAGGCCCGCCACGATGCCGATCAGGTAACCCGCGCCCAGCAAGGCCAACGAAAAGCCCATGGGCAGCCGGAACACCGCGCCGCCCAGCGCGAACCACCCGCTGACGCTATCGCCCAGCACCCGCAAGCCGCTGGCCGCAAAGCTGACCGCCGCCGCCACCACGCCCCCGGCGACGATGTCGCCCATGCCGGTCGCCACGGGCTTGGTAGCGGTATTGGTCACCGGCTGACCCGACGTTGCCTGGGCATCGTCTGCCGCATCTTGTGCGCGTTCGGCACTGCCCACGCGCAGGATTTCGGCCGCCGCCACGCCTTCCGGATACGGCAGATTGCTTTGCACCACCATGACGTGGCGCAGCGGAATCGTGAACATCACGCCCAACATGCCGCCAGCCGCGCAGATGCCCAGCGTCTGCCAGAAAGGAAAGCCTTGCCAGTGGCCCATCATGACCAGCGCGGGCAGGATGAAAATGATGGAAGACAAGGTGCCGGCCGCGGAAGCCTGCGTCTGCACCATGTTGTTTTCCAGGATGTTCGCGTCCTTGAACAGGCGCAACACCGACATCGAAATCACGGCTGCCGGAATCGCGGACGAAAACGTCAGGCCCACCTTCAGCCCCAGGAAGACGTTCGACGCCGTGAAGATCACGGTGATCAGGGCGCCCAGCAAAATGCCCCGGAACGTAAGCTCGGGAAGCGTGACATTTGCCGGGACGCTGACGGGTTGGGTCATTGAAGTCTCCCGTTATGAATGCGAATAAAGCGCGCATTCTAGCGCTTTGGCGTCCACCCAGTGGTCACCACGAGTAAGCGCATGCACGCCGCAGAAGCTGCCGGCATTGGAAATTTCCGCAAAATATTATGCTGAAATTCACGGCGTCTTCCCCGCAATTTGATGACTCATGCCATCCACACAGGTCTAGGATGGAGCGATAACAGGAGACAACACCCCATGCGTGACGCAAGCCACCCCGCCCCGGGGCATGACCACCCCACCGATGCCGACCCGGCTGAAACCGCCGAATGGCGCGATGCCCTGCAATCACTGGTCGACGCGGACGGAGCACGCCGCGCGGGCTACGTGCTGGACAGCCTGCTCGGGCATGCCGCGTCCCTGGGCCTGCGCGCCAACAGCCAGACGCGCACCGCCTACCTGAACACGATACCGGCCGACCAGGAACCGCCTTTTCCCGGCAACCTGGCCGTTGAAGAACGCATCGCCCGCATCAACCGCTGGAACGCGCTGGCCATGGTCGTGCGTGCCAACCAGGCGCACGGGGAACTTGGCGGCCACATTGCCAGCTATGCATCGGCCGCCGACTTGTTCGAAGTCGGCTTCAACCACTTCTTCCGCGCGCAAACGGCCGACGGCCCGGGTGACTTGGTCTACATGCAGCCGCACTCCGCGCCCGGCGTGTACGCCCGCGCCTTCCTTGAAGGCTTTTTGGGCGAAGACGATCTGGCACATTTTCGACAGGAAATCACCGCCACCGCGCGCGGCCTGCGCGGGTTGTCGTCCTACCCGCACCCCTGGCTGATGCCGGACTTCTGGCAGTTCCCGACAGGGTCCATGGGCATCGGACCCATCAACGCCATTTACCAGGCGCGCTTCATGCGCTACCTGGAACACCGCTCGCTGGTGCCCGCCGGCGACCGCAAGGTCTGGGGCATTTTCGGCGACGGCGAAATGGACGAACCCGAGTCCATTGCCGCGCTGACGCTCGCCGCGCGCGAAAAGCTGGACAACCTGGTGTTCGTCGTCAACTGCAACCTGCAACGGCTGGACGGCCCGGTGCGCGGCAACGGCCGCATCATCGACGAGCTTGAAACCCTGTACGCCGGCGCCGGCTGGAACGTCATCAAGCTGGTGTGGGGCAGCGACTGGGACGCCCTGCTTCGCCGCGACACCAACGGCGCGCTGGCCCGAGCCTTCGCCAACACGGTGGACGGGCAATTCCAGACCTTTGCCGCCAATGACGGCGCCTTCAACCGCGCCCACTTCTTCAACCAGAACCCGGAACTGGCGGCGCTGGTGGCCGACTGGACCGACGAAGCCATCGACCGCCTGCATCGCGGTGGCCATGACATGGTGAAGATCCATGCGGCTTATCACCGCGCCGCGCAGCATCGCGGACAACCCACCGTGATTCTGGCGCAGACGAAAAAAGGTTTCGGCATGGGCGCCGCAGGCCAGGGCAAGATGACGACGCATCAGCAGAAAAAGCTGGACGATGAAGCGCTGCTGGCGTTTCGCGACCGCTTTGCCTTGCCCATTTCAGATGCCGACTGCCTGGCCCTGAAGTTCTACCGCCCGGCCGAAGACAGCGCCGAACTGCGCCACCTGCAAGCTCGCCGCGCGGCGCTGGGCGGCCACATCCCCCGCCGTCGCACCGAATCTCCACGCCTGGCGCCGCCCGCGGTTGAACAGTGGGCGCGCTTTGCGCTGGCCGCCGACGGTAAGGAAATGTCGTCCACCATGGCCATCGTGCGCATGCTGACCGGGCTGCTGAAAGACGCCACGGTGGGCTCGCGCATCGTACCCATCGTGGCTGACGAGGCCCGCACCTTCGGCATGGCCAACTTGTTCCGGCAGATCGGCATCTATTCAGCGCAAGGCCAGTTGTACGAACCCGAGGACATCGGCTCGGTGCTGTATTACCGCGAAGCGCGCGACGGGCAAATCCTTGAGGAAGGCATTACCGAAGCCGGCGCGATTTCGTCGTGGACGGCGGCGGGCACCAGCTATTCGGTCAACGGCTTGCCGATGTTGCCCTTTTATATCTATTACTCGATGTTCGGCTTCCAGCGCATCGGCGACCTGATCTGGGCCGCCGCCGACCAGCGTACGCGCGGCTTTTTGATCGGCGCCACGTCGGGCCGCACCACGTTGGGCGGCGAGGGCTTGCAGCATCAGGACGGCTCCAGCCACATCATGGCCGCCGCCGTGCCGAACTGCCGCGCCTACGATCCCGCGTATGCGTTTGAAGTGGCCGTTATCGTCGAACACGGCATGCGCCGCATGCTGGACGAGCAGCACGACGAATTCTTCTACCTGACCGTCACCAACGAAAACCTGGCGCAGCCCGACATGCCCCCCGACCCCGCCGTGCGCGTCGGCATCCTGCGCGGCATGTACCGGCTGCGGGCCGCGCGCGTACAGGCACAGGTCCGGCTGCTGGGCGCCGGGCCCATGCTGCGCGAAGCCGACATGGCGGCCGACCGGCTGCACGCTGACTACGGCGTGGATGCCGAGGTCTGGAGCGTGACCAGCTTTTCTGAGTTGGCCCGCGATGGCCGCCAAGCCGAACGCGCCCGCGTCCTGGGCCTGGAAGCCGCCGACGACGCGGACTGGGTTCGCACCTGCCTGGGCGGCAGCGACGCGCCGGTGATTGCCGCCACCGACTATGTGCGCGCCGTGCCTGAACAGATCCGCGCCTGGGTGCCCGCGCCATACCGCACGCTGGGCACCGACGGCTTCGGCCGCAGCGACACCCGCGCGCAACTGCGCGACTTCTTCGAAGTCAGCGCGGACTGGATCGTGCTGTACGCGCTGGACAGCCTGGGCCGGCAGGAAGACGCCGACGCCCTGCGTCACCGCCTGAACGCGGGCACGCGCCAGACGCCGCCCTGGGAGTTGTAGACGAGGCACACACCGGTACGGGTACGGGCTACGGGCTACGGCGGCCGCGTCGAGCGCGTGCCCGCGCCTTCAGCAAAGGCATCGCCGGCTTTCAGCGCAGCTTCAAATAAATCCGACGGGTTTTTGACCAAACCCGCCTGATCGCTGCACTGCAACAACCAAGCGCCCGCGCTTTCTGGTGAAATACGGGTGTTCCCTAAGCATTTCGCAAAGAAACCGGCGGGCCGCGAGCCCGCCGTTTGTCATCTTCGCTTTTCATCCCGTTTTCTTTCTCAGTTAGTGCCTCAGAGGCCCCGATCCCATGGACGAAACTCTTACCAAACTGGCGTTGGATTACCACGCCTATCCCACCCCCGGCAAAATCTCGGTCGTGCCGACCAAGACGCTGGCCAACCAGGACGACTTGTCCCTGGCCTACTCGCCCGGCGTGGCGGCAGCTTGCATGGCCATCTTCGACCAGGGTGAAGACGCGGCGTCCAAGTACACCTCGCGCGGCAACCTGGTGGGCGTGATCACCAACGGCACCGCCGTCCTGGGTCTGGGCAACATCGGCCCGCTGGCCGCCAAGCCGGTCATGGAAGGCAAGGGCTGCCTGTTCAAGAAGTTTGCCGGCATCGACGTGTTCGACATCGAACTGGCCGAGAACGATCCGGACAAGCTGGTCGACATCATCGCGGCGCTGGAGCCCACGCTGGGCGGCGTCAATCTGGAAGACATCAAGGCGCCCGAGTGCTTCTACATCGAGAAGAAGCTGCGCGAGCGCATGAAGATTCCCGTGTTCCATGACGACCAGCACGGCACCGCCATCATTTCGTCGGCCGCCATCCTGAACGGCCTGAAGGTCGTGGGCAAGGACATCGGCGCGGTCAAGCTGGCTTGCTCGGGCGCGGGCGCTGCCGCCATCGCCTGCCTGGACCTGCTGGTGCACCTGGGCGTCAAGCGCGAGAACATCTATGTGGTGGACTCGCGCGGCGTCATCTGGGACGGCCGCGATGAAAACATGGAAGCCAACAAGAAGCGCTACGCGCAAAAGACCGACGCGCGCACGCTGGCCGACGTGGTCAACGGCGCCGACGTGTTCCTGGGCTGCTCGACCTCCGGCGTGCTGACGGGCGACATGGTCAAGACCATGGCCGACCGTCCGCTGATCCTGGCGTTGGCCAACCCCGAACCGGAAATCCGCCCGGAAGTGGCCAAGGCCGCCCGCCCGGATTGCATCATCGCCACCGGCCGTTCGGACTACCCGAACCAGGTCAACAACGTGCTGTGCTTCCCGTTCATCTTCCGCGGCGCCATGGACGCCGGCGCCTCGCGCATCACGGAAGAAATGAAGCTGGCTTGCGTGAAGGCCATTGCCGAGCTGGCACAAGCCGAACAAAACGATGAAGTGGCCCGCGCCTACGCCGGCCAGGAACTGTCGTTCGGCCCCGACTACATCATCCCCAAGCCCTTCGACCCCCGCCTGATCTTCCAGATTGCGCCGGCCGTGGCCCAAGCCGCCGCTGACTCCGGCGTGGCCGCCCGCCCCATCGAAGACATCGAGGCCTATCGCCAGAAGCTGATGGGCTTTGTGTACCACTCGGGCCAGCTGATGCGTCCGCTGTTCGCCCAGGCCAAGAAGGCGCCCAAGCGCGTCATCTACGCCGACGGCGAAGACGAGCGCGTCCTGCGCGCCGTGCAAACCGTGGTCGACGAAAAGCTGGCGCGCCCGATCCTGATCGGCCGCCCGTCGGTCATCGAAATGCGCATCAACAAGGCCGGCCTGCGCCTGGTGGCCGGCGAGCACTTCGAAATTGTCGACCCTGAAGACGACAGCCGCTTTAACGAAACTTGGAATGCGTACTACCAGCTCAAGGGCCGTGAAGGCGTGACGCCGGCCATCGCCAAGGCGATGATCCGCAAGCACAACACGCTGATCGGCGCGATGCTGCTGCGTCGCGGCGACGCCGACGCGCTGCTGTGCGGCGTGGCCAGCAAGTACGACAACCAGCTCAAGTACGTCGACGAAATCATCGGCAAGAAAGAAGGCCAGACGTACGCCGCGCTGAACGTGCTGATGCTGCCCGACCAGACGCTGTTCGTCACCGACACCCACGTCAACGAAAACCCGACGGCGGAAGAAGTGGCCAACATCACCATCCAGGCCGCGGACGAAATGCTGCGTTTTGGCGTGGTGCCGAAGATCGCCCTGCTGTCGCATTCGAACTTTGGCAGCCGCGTCACGGAATCGTCCAAGAAGATGGCCGCCGCCAGCAAGCTGGTGCAAGACCGCGCGCCGGATCTGGAAGTAGACGGCGAAATGCACGCCGACGCCGCCTTGTCGGAAAAGATCCGTGTACTGGCCTACCCGGACAGCACGCTCAAGGGTCGCGCCAACCTGCTGGTCATGCCGAACCTGGACACCGGCAACATCACGTACAACATGCTGAAGATGACGGGCAGCAATGGCGTCGCGATGGGTCCGATCCTGCTGGGCGCCGCGCGCCCGGTGCACATCCTGACGACCAGCGCCACCGTGCGCCGTATCGTCAACATGACGGCGCTGGCCGTTGTGGACGCGCAGCAGGAAGCCGCCGACGCCGCCAAGAAGCGCCGTTGATACCGCTCTTGTCCTGACGCAAAAGGCGCCCTTCGGGGCGCCTTTTTTCATGCTGTCTTTTGGATGGCGCCGGCTGATCGCCCCGGTGCGTTTTTTTATATCCGCCGCACCACGCGCCGCCACCGGCCAATGGTAAAACCATGCTTCACCCCTACCCTGGAGACGACATGCTGGCCGACGCGCTATACGCCTGGTTCCATTACCTTGCGATATTTGTACTGGTGGTTGTGCTGACCGCCGAAGCCGTATTGCTACGCCCGGACCTGACCGCCGCAGGCGTCAAGCGCCTGGTGATCTACGACCGCCTTTACGGCGTCAGCGCCGTGCTGGTGCTGATTACCGGTCTGCTGCGCCTGACGCAGGGCGTGAAGGGCGCGGCGTTCTACATGAGCAGCCCGTGGTTTCACGCCAAGATCACGCTGTTCGTCATCATCGCGCTCTGTTCGATCCCGCCCACCTTGGCGATATTCCGTTGGGCAAAACAGTCGCGCCAGCAGGCTGGCTTCGTGCCCACGCTGCCCGAGATCAAGCGCGTGCGTCGCTGGGTGATGATCGAATCACACCTGTTCATCTTCCTGCCGCTGTTCGCGGTGCTGATGGCGCGCCATATCAGCGTGTAGGCGCGGCGGGTGCGACTGCCCTGCTGCAGCGGTGCGCCCGTGCAAGCACCGCGCCGCTACTGAGGGCAGCGCGCCCGAGCCGGTGCGGTCGGTGCTTCGTCGCCAACGCTGAACGTTGCAAACTTGAAGACGCCGACCTCCTCGTTCGTGACGATGCCCAGCAAGGTTCCATCGAACGCCTGCATGACGGACATGCCCTGCGGCACGTCGGCATGGCCTTCCCTGTTGGCCACCTGCCCCGATGACGGGCTGAACACGAGCACGCCGGGAAAGGGTTCCCGCTGCCCATCAATCACACGCCTGATGGTCTTGACCTGCGTGCCCTCGGCGTAGTCAAAGCCGCCGAACCGTGCCCGACAGGCAAGCTCCGAATCGCTGACGCGCAGCAGATGGCGGTCTGCATCCAGATAAATCCTGGGCTCGCTCAACATCAGCCCGAACACCTTGACCGCCACGGGGTCCTTCACTTCAATGCGCCAGCGGTCAGGGTCGGTCGAGCCATCCACGTACACCGTGCCGGTCGAGCCATACAGCACCGAGCCCGCGTGAATGGCCATGCCGTCGACGTTGTTGCCGGTACCCAGGCGGCATTGGTCCAAGGCCTTCATCGTGCCGTCGGGCTGGGTATCGAATTCGATGTCGTGCGTACTGTCACAGCGCCATCCCAGCACGGTCTGATCGCCTTGGCCTTTCAGGATGATGCTGCGGGGATACCGGCGGATCAGCGCGTACGTTTCTTTTTCGTATTCGGCGTCCAGATAGCGGCGCGCCAGTGTGGCTTGCACCCCGAAGATCGGGGTGGGTGCCGGGAATTCGGCCGCCACATATGTTTCCAACTGCCCTTCGTCTTGCAGCTTCAAGCGGGTGCCGGCGGGCATGGCCACGCCACCCACTGTGCTTGCCTGTTCAAGCGTGACATTGCGCGCAGCCTCGGCCCGTTCGCTCTCGCGTTCAATCTGGCCGATGATGATCTGCACCCAGGCGAAGAACGCAAAGGGCACCGCCAGCACCACGAACAACGCGGCCGACGTCTTCCAATATTTGCGGACGGTGCGGCGATGGCTGGCGCTGATGGCCAGCACCAGGGCCCACACGCCCAGCACGACGCCGGCAAGCATGCCGAACAAAAGCAGCAGGTAAAAATTGGCCGATGGCAATGAGACGGGAATCATGGCCAGCATGATATCCGGATATCAATCGCGCCATCGCCGCTGCCGAGCGCGCAACAAAAAACCGCCCGAAGGCGGTTTCTTGTCACTGACTTGCCGAAACGGAAAGCGGATTAACGCTTGTCCATCGGGGGCACGTCGCGGGTCACCGAACCGGTGAACAGCTGGCGCGGACGGCCGATCTTGTAGTCGGGATCCGACAGCATTTCGTTCCACTGGGCAATCCAGCCCACCGTGCGGGCCAGCGCGAAGATGGCCGTGAACAGCGAGGTCGGGATGCCGATGGCGCGCTGGACGATACCCGAGTAGAAGTCCACGTTCGGGTACAGCTTGCGCTGGACGAAGTACGGATCCGACAGGGCGATGCGTTCCAGTTCCATGGCCAGCTTGAACAGCGGGTCGTTTTCCAGGCCCAGGGCCGAGAGCACTTCCTTGCAGGTTTCCTGCATCAGCTTGGCGCGCGGGTCGTAGTTCTTGTAGACGCGGTGGCCAAAGCCCATCAGGCGCACGCCCGAGTTCTTGTCCTTGACCTTCTCCATGAACTCACCGACCTTGTCGATGCCGCCGTTGGCTTGCAGCTCTTCCAGCATTTGCAGGCAAGCTTCGTTGGCGCCGCCGTGAGCCGGGCCCCACAGGCAAGCCACGCCAGCCGAGATGGCCGCGAACGGGTTGGTGCCCGACGAACCGCACAGGCGCACGGTCGAGGTCGAGGCGTTTTGCTCGTGGTCGGCGTGCAGGATGAAAATGCGGTCCAGCGCGCGTTCAACAACTTCGTTGACCTTGTAGTCTTCGCACGGCGTGGCGAACATCATGCGCAGGAAGTTGCCCGTGTAGGACAGGTCGTTCTGCGGATAGATGAACGGTTGGCCTTGCGAGTACTTGTACGCCATCGCAACCAGCGTCGGCATCTTGGCGATCAGGCGGATGGCCGAGATGTGACGATGCTGCGGGTTCGTGATGTCGGTGGAGTCGTGGTAGAACGCGGACAGCGCACCGACCAGGCCCGTCAGGACGGCCATCGGGTGGGCGTCGCGGCGGAAGCCACGCAGGAAGAAGTGCAGCTGTTCGTTGACCATCGTGTGATGGGTCACTTGCGAATCAAAGTCGGCCTTCTGTTCCTGGTTCGGCAGTTCGCCGTTCAGGATCAGGTAGCAGATGTCCATGAAGTCGCAATTGACGGCCAATTGCTCGATGGGGTAGCCGCGATACAGCAGTTCGCCCTTGTCGCCGTCGATGTACGTAATACCGGATTCGCAAGCCGCGGTGGACATGAAGCCGGGGTCAAACGTGAACATGCCCGTCTGGCCATACAGCTTGCGGATGTCGATCACATCCGGACCGACCGTGCCCTTGTAGACAGGGAACTCAATGGGTGCGCTGCCATCCGAGAAGGATAGAGTGGCTTTTTTGTCAGACAGGTTCATGTTTATTCCTCTCACATTAATCAGAGTGCGCGCATCTGGCCAATAATGCCCCGAAGCCTGGGAGTATCCAGTTCACCTTCGAGTTCCTTGCGGGCCAGCAGCAGGTCGAGAAGATCGTTGTCTCCCATCTCGAACAGCTGGGTCAATGCGGCCACATCATCATCGGTAAGTTCAGCCTCGTAAGCGTCAAGATACCGAGTGATGATCAAGTCGTTTTCGAGCAGGCCGCGGCGCGCCCGCCAACGCAGACGCGCCCGCTCCAGTTCAGTTAGCCTGCTCATCTTTACACCATAAAAACAAAAGTCTTCACGCTAGATAGACACTAGACCGTACGGCGGACCATCAGTTCCTTGATCTTGCCGATTGCCTTGGTCGGGTTCAGCCCCTTGGGACAGACGTCGACGCAGTTCATGATGGTGTGGCAACGGAACAAGCGGTACGGATCTTCCAGGTTGTCCAGGCGCTCGCCGGTGGCTTCGTCGCGGCTGTCAGCGATGAAACGGTAGGCTTGCAGCAGGCCGGCCGGGCCGACGAACTTGTCCGGATTCCACCAGAACGACGGGCAGGACGTGGAACAGCACGCGCACAGGATGCACTCGTACAGGCCGTCCAATTCTTCGCGTGCCTCGGGCGATTGCAGGCGCTCTTTTTCGGGCGGCGGCGCATCGTTGATGAGGTACGGACGAATCGAGTGGTACTGGTTGAAGAAGTGCGTCATGTCCACGATCAGGTCGCGGATGACGGGCAAGCCCGGCAGCGGACGCAGAACGATGGGTTCCTTCAATTCACGCAGGTTCGTCGTGCAGGCCAGGCCGTTCTTGCCGTTGATGTTCATGGCGTCCGAACCGCACACGCCTTCACGGCACGAGCGGCGCAGGGCCAGGCTGTCATCGACGTCGTTCTTGATGCGCACCAGCGCATCAAGCAGCATCTTGTCGGTGGGCTGGAGTTCAACGTCCAGCTTTTGCATGTAGGGGCGCTCGTCCTTGTCCGGATCGTAGCGGTAGATTTCGAACTTGACGATTCTCTTGGTGCTCATAATGGGCTCTATCCGGACTTAGAAGGTACGCGCCTTGGGCGGGAAGGACTCAACGGTGAGCGGCTTCATCTGCACGGGCTTGTAATCCAGGCGGCTGCCTTCGGAATACCACAGCGTGTGCTTGAGCCAGTTCTCGTCGTCGCGCGTCGGGTGGTCGTCCAGCGCGTGAGCGCCACGGCTTTCCGTACGGGCAGCGGCCGACTTGATCGTGGCGCGGGCCACTTCGGTCATGTTGGCCAGTTCCAGCGCTTCGACGCGCGCGGTGTTGAACACCTTGGACTTGTCCTTGAAGTAGATGCTGTCGGCTTGCTTGGCCAGATCTTCGATCTGCGTCACGCCTTCGTTCAGCAGTTCCAGCGTGCGGAACACGCCGCAGTGGCGCTGCATCGAGAAGCGGATGGCGTTGCCGATGTCTTGCGTCTTTTCGCCCGACGTACGCGATTCCAGCTTGTTCACGCGGTCCAGCGAGAAGTCCACGGCTTCCTTCGGCAGATCCTGATGCGCGCGCTGGCGCTCGGGATGCGAATTGACAATGTGGTTGCCGGTGGCGCGACCGAACACGATCAAGTCCAGCAGCGAGTTCGTGCCCAGGCGGTTGGCGCCGTGCACGGACACCGCGGCGCATTCGCCGATGGCGTACAGGCCGTTGACGACCTTGTTCTCGCCGTTTTCGCGCGACAGCACCTGGCCGTGGTAGTTGGCCGGAATGCCGCCCATCTGGTAGTGGATGGTCGGAACGACGGGGATCGGTTCCTTGATCGGGTCGACGTTGCCGAACTTGATGGCAATTTCGCGGATCGAGGGCAGACGCTTGTTGATGACGTCGGCGCCCAGGTGGTCAAGCTTCAGGACGACGTAGCTGCCGTCCGGACCGCAACCGCGGCCTTCCTTGATTTCCTGGTCCATCGAGCGCGACACGAAGTCGCGCGGGGCCAGGTCTTTCAGCGTGGGCGCATAGCGCTCCATGAAGCGTTCGCCATCCTTGTTCAACAGGATGCCGCCTTCGCCGCGCACGCCTTCCGTGATCAGCACGCCCGCGCCGGCCACGCCGGTGGGGTGGAACTGCCAGAATTCCATGTCTTGCAGCGGGATGCCCGCGCGCGCTGCCATGCCCAGGCCGTCACCGGTGTTGATGAAGGCGTTGGTGGAAGCGGCCCAGATACGGCCGGCGCCGCCGGTGGCCAGCACCGTGGTCTTGGCTTCCAGGATGTAGATTTCGCCCGTTTCCATTTCCAGGGCGGTCACGCCCACGACGTCACCGGCTTCGTTGCGCAGCAGGTCCAGCGCCATCCATTCGACGAAGAACTGGGTGCGCGCGGCAACGTTGCGCTGGTAGAGGGTGTGCAACAGCGCGTGGCCGGTGCGGTCGGCGGCGGCACAGGCGCGCTGCACCGGCTTTTCACCGAAGTTGGCGGTGTGGCCGCCGAACGGACGCTGGTAGATCGTGCCGTCGGGGTTGCGGTCGAACGGCATGCCGAAGTGCTCGAGCTCGTACACGGCGTTCGGCGCTTCACGGCACATGAATTCGATGGCGTCCTGGTCGCCCAGCCAATCCGACCCCTTGACGGTGTCGTACATGTGCCAGTACCAGTTGTCTTCGCTCATGTTGCCCAGCGAGGCGCTCACGCCGCCTTGCGCGGCAACGGTGTGCGAACGCGTGGGGAACACTTTGGACAGCACTGCAACGGACAGCCCCGCTTGGGACAGTTGCAGCGAACAACGCATGCCGGCTCCACCGGCGCCAACGACCACCACATCAAACTGGCGGCGCGGCAAGGATTTCATGACAGAGACCACGGCTTAAATGCTCCAGAGGATTTGCGCGAAGTAAACGACCGTACCGACCAGCCAGAGGATCGTCAGCACTTGCAGCAGCAGGCGCAAGCCCACCGGCTTGACGTAGTCCATCCAGATGTCGCGCACGCCAATCCAGGCATGCCAGGCCAACGCAATGAATGCAAGGGAGGCCAGGATCTGGCCAACCGGAATGAAGCCCACGTAGAAATTGAACAGCTTGACCCAGTGTTCATACGTGAAGGCAGGCATCATCAAGATGCCGACGAGCAGCACCAGCGTATACACGGCCATGATGACGGCGGTGATGCGCTGGATGATGAAATCCATGACGCCATAGTGCGCGCCGACGACCAGGCGCTTGGGTCCGTAGTTTTTAGCGGCGGCCATTTACAGCACTCCGAACAGTTTGAGACCGAACACCAGCGTCAGCGCCAGGCTGACACCGAAGACCACGCCGGCGCTTTTCTTGGCCGACAGCTTGTCGATACCGATGTGCAGGTCCAGCAGCAGGTAGCGGATGCCGGCACAGAAGTGGTGCAGGTAGCCCCAGACGAGAACCAGGAAGACAAGCTTGACGATCGGGTTGGTCGCAATGGAGGCGATCCAGGCAAACGATTGCGGTGCGGCCACGCTAGCTGCGAACAGCGGCACGATGACCAAGGGCAAACAGAGGAACAGCAAAATGCCGCTGATGCGGTGCAGGATGGACAGCTTGCCGGCCAGGGGCAGGCGATAGGAGAACGCAACTTGGGCAAGCCCAATATTGCGAAACTGCGGACGTGGCTTGGCAGCGGTGTCGGACATGACGGCCTCGGTGTTTCGGAACTAGGGAATCGTGACGGCGAAATTGCCGTGGCCCTTTCGGGCAAACACGCTATTTTCGCCCAGAGATAGGGTCGGTATCAAATCGTAGTGTAAAAGCTCATCAATTCAGACTATTGCGGTAGTGGTATCGATCGGTCAAGTACAAACCCCGGCGAATTTCCATGGGGCGGTCACCATAGGTGTAAGACACCCGGTCTACCTGCAACAACGGCGTGCCGGCCGGAACATTAAGCAGGGGACAGACTTCAGCCGGCGCAATGACCGCGCGCAGCTTTTCGTCCGCGCGCACCATGCTGACGCCGAATTCGGATTCAAACAGGCCATAGAGCGGCGCCTTGTTGGCGGTCAGAAGCTCCAGGGTGAGGCCACGGAAAATGGAGCCGGGCAGCCAGATGTCGTCCACGACGGTGGGCGTCTGCCCCATGGACAGCAGGCGGCGGATCATCACGACGGTTTCACCGGCGCGCAAGTCCAGCGCACGGGCGACTTCGGCCGGCGCGCGCACGCGGCGGCATTCCAGGATGCGGCTTTCGGCGCGGCCGGCCTCGCTTTCGTCATCGGCGGCCAGGCGCAGGAAGCGATAGCGCACGCGGGCTTCGTGGTGGGTGGCGACAAAGGTACCCTTGCCCTGGCGGCGCAGCAGCATGTGCTCGGCGGCCAACTCATCAACCGCCTTGCGCACCGTGCCCTGGCTGACCTGAAAACGGGCAGCCAGATCGATTTCGCTGGGGATGAGTTCGCCGGGCTTCCATTCGCCGCGTTCAAGGCTTTGGACAAGCAGATCCTTGATCTGGCGATAGAGCGGACTGAAAGCGGCCCCCTCGCCCGTTGAACGGGCGGCGCGATTGCGTAAGGAGGTTTCGGGCCGGGGCTCTGCCATGGATCTTCTTGAAAGTGTCATGTTCATCCGGATGATGGGAGGGCAGCGCAAGATGGGTGCGGACCCACATCCAAAAATGCGCTGCCAGGGGTATGAAGAAACGGCCTGTAGCGCATTCGAATAAACGCTCTATTGTGGCATATCGGCCCGGACGCTGTCCAACGTCTTATGTCTTATATAAGATAGAAGAGCGTTTGACGGACCCCTGAAATCGTTCTAGGATTCACGGCTGTCAGGGCCCCGCGCCGGCAGGTTCGTGCGCGCCGTTTTTGATGCCCCAACGATTACACTGATTGGTGAGATTTTTCTCGCCAAACCATTACGGAGAACGTCCATGTCCAAGCCTGCCTTGCGTGTCGCCGTCACCGGCGCCGCCGGCCAAATCGGTTACGCACTGCTATTCCGCATCGCCTCCGGCGAAATGCTGGGTAAAGATCAACCCGTCATCCTGCAACTGCTGGAAATCCCCGACGAGAAAGCGCAAAAGGCCCTGAAGGGCGTCATCATGGAATTGGATGACTGCGCCTTCCCGCTGCTGCAGGAAGTGACCGCCCACAGCGATCCGCGCACCGCCTTCAAGGATGCCGACGTGGCCCTGCTGGTTGGCGCCCGTCCGCGCGGCCCCGGCATGGAACGCAAGGACCTGCTGTCGGTCAACGCCCAGATCTTCACGGCGCAAGGCAAGGCCCTGAACGATGTGGCCAGCCGCAACGTCAAGGTTCTGGTGGTCGGCAACCCGGCCAACACCAACGCCTACATCGCCATGAAGTCGGCGCCGGACCTGCCGGCAAAGAACTTCACCGCCATGCTGCGCCTGGACCACAACCGCGCCCTGTCGCAGTTGTCGGCCAAGTCGGGCAAGCCGGTTGCCGACATCGAAAACCTGATCGTCTGGGGCAACCACTCGCCCACGATGTACCCCGACTTCCGTTTCGCCACCGTCGGCGGCGAATCGCTGACCAAGCTCATCAATGATGACGCCTGGAACCGCGACACGTTCATCCCCACCGTGGGCAAGCGTGGCGCCGCCATCATCGAAGCCCGTGGCCTGTCCTCGGCCGCTTCGGCCGCCAACGCCGCCATCGACCACGTCCGTGACTGGGTCCTGGGCAGCAACGGCAAGTGGGTCACGATGGGCGTTCCGTCGGATGGCTCGTATGGCATTCCGGAAGGCATCATCTACGGCGTGCCGGTCACGACCGAAAACGGCGAATACAAGCGTGTCGAAGGCCTGGAAATCGACGCCTTCTCGCGCGAGCGCCTGGACTTCACGCTGAAAGAGCTCCTGGAAGAGCGCGACGGCGTCAAGGACCTGCTGAAGTAAGCAGCGCTTGAATCAGAATTGGGCCCGTTCATGCGGGCCCAATTCTTCTGTACCCGCCTCATGCCGAAACATACACCTGTCTCTTGGCCCGGCCGCGCCGGGATTGTCGCGTAGGGGACAGATTTATATTCCGGACCCGCGATAAGGTCGTGGGCTAGCCATAAGAACGGAGACCACCATGTCCAGACCCGAATCGCCCGGCGCCCTCTTGCGCCGCGCCCTTGCCGAAGAAAGCCCGCTGCAGATCATCGGCGCCATCAACGCCAACCACGCCTTGCTGGCCAAACGCGCCGGCTACCGCGCCATCTACCTGTCGGGTGGCGGCGTGGCGGCCGGGTCGCTGGGCCTGCCCGACCTGGGCATCAACACCATGGACGACGTGCTGACAGACGTGCGCCGCATCACCGATGTGTGCGACGTGCCGCTGGTGGTGGACATCGACACCGGCTTTGGCCCGTCGGCGTTCAACATCGCCCGCACCGTCAAGAGCCTGATCAAGTTCGGCGCGGCAGCCTGCCACATCGAAGACCAGGTTGGCGCCAAGCGCTGCGGCCATCGCCCGGGCAAGGAAATCGTCACCACCGAAGAAATGGCCGATCGCGTCAAGGCGGCTGCCGACGCGCGCACCGACAGCGACTTCTACCTGATCGCCCGCACCGACGCCATCGCCTCGCATGGCGTGGACGCCGCGATTGAGCGCGCGCTGGCCTGCGTGGAAGCCGGCGCCGACGCGATCTTCGCTGAAGCCGCCTATGACCTGCCCACCTACGACCGCTTCGTCAAGGCCGTCAAGGTGCCGGTGCTGGCCAACATCACCGAATTCGGCAAGACGCCGTTGTTCACCGTTGAAGAATTGAAGAGCGTGGGCGTGGGCATGGTGCTGTATCCGCTGTCCGCCTTCCGCGCCATGAACAAGGCCGCCGAAGCCGTCTACACCGCCATCCGCCGCGACGGCCACCAGAAAAACGTGGTGGACCTGATGCAGACGCGCGAAGAACTGTACGACCGCATCGGCTATCACGAGTTTGAATCCCGGCTGGACGCTCTGTTTCAAAAGGGCAAAGCGTAATCCCGCCACGCCAGTCCCCCATTGCATCGACCACAGCGAAAGTGAAGGAGTAGAGACATGAGCACGGCTCCCAAAAAGCAAGAAGCCAAGCCGGACGCCAAGCCGGAAGAGAAAGCCGGTTTTAAACCCAAGAAGTCCGTTGCCCTGTCGGGCGTGGTTGCGGGCAACACCGCGCTGTGCACCGTCGGCCGCAGCGGCAACGACCTGCACTACCGCGGCTACGACATCCTGGACATCGCCCACACCAGCGAGTTCGAGGAAATTGCCCACCTGCTGGTCCACGGCAAGCTGCCGAACAAGGCGGAACTGGCCGCCTACAAGCAAAAGCTGAAGAGCCTGCGCGGCCTGCCCGCCCAGTTGCAAGTGGCGCTGGAAGCGCTGCCGGCATCGAGCCACCCCATGGACGTGATGCGCACCGCCGTGTCCGTGCTGGGTTGCGTGCTGCCCGAAAAAGACGACCACAACACCCCGGGCGCGCGCGACATCGCCGACCGCCTGATGGCCAACCTGGGTTCGGCCCTGCTGTACTGGTATCACTACAGCCACAACGGCCACATGATTGACGTACAGACGGACGACGACAGCATCGGCGGCCACTTCCTGCACTTGCTGCACGGCGAAAAGCCCAGCGACGAATGGGTCAAGGCGATGCACATCTCCTTGAACCTGTACGCCGAACACGAGTTCAACGCATCGACCTTTACCGCGCGCGTTATCGCCGGCACGGGCTCGGACATGTTCTCGTCGATTGCCGGCGCCATCGGCGCGCTGCGCGGCCCCAAGCACGGCGGCGCCAACGAAGTGGCGTTCGACGTGCAAAAGCGCTATGACTCGCCCGACGAAGCTGAAGCCGACATCCGCCGCCGCGTCGAGGCCAAGGAAGTCATCATCGGTTTTGGCCACCCGGTCTACACCGTGTCCGACCCGCGCAACAAGGTCATCAAGGACGTGGCCAAGAAGCTGTCCAAGAAGGCCGGCAGCACCAAGATGTTCGACATCGCCGAACGCCTGGAAACGGTCATGTGGGACATCAAGAAGATGTTCCCCAACCTGGACTGGTTCTCGGCCGTCAGCTACCACATGATGGGCGTGCCCACGTCGATGTTCACCCCGCTGTTCGTCATTGCGCGCACGGCAGGCTGGTCGGCCCACATCATTGAACAGCGCATCGACAACAAGATCATCCGCCCCACCGCCAACTACGTGGGCCCGGAAGACCAGAAGTTCGTGCCGCTGGACAAGCGCAAGTAAGGCGGCCGCAACCATAACGAGAACAAGGCGCGGCATGGCCACCTGTATTCACTTCTTCGCTAAGGAGGGTTCGCAATGTCCGCCCCAATCTCAAACGTACGTCCCGATCCCGATCAGGTTTTGGTCGATATCGCGGACTACGCTCTTAACTACGAGATCAAGAGCAGCCTGGCGTATGAGACCGCCCGCAACTGCCTGATCGACACGCTGGGCTGCGGCCTGGAAGCGCTGGAATACCCGGCATGCAAGAAGCTGCTGGGGCCGATTGTGCCGGGCACGGTGGTGCCCCATGGCGCCAAGGTGCCCGGCACGTCGTTTCAACTTGACCCGGTGCAGGCCGCGTTCAACATCGGCACGATCATCCGCTGGCTGGATTTCAACGACACGTGGCTGGCTGCCGAATGGGGCCATCCGTCGGACAATCTGGGCGGCATCCTGGCCACGGCGGATTGGTTGTCCCGCACCGCGGTCGCCGCCGGCAAAGCCCCCTTGACGATGCGCGACGTGCTGACCGGCATGATCAAGGCGCATGAGATCCAGGGCTGCATCGCGCTGGAAAATTCGTTCAACAAGGTCGGGCTGGACCACGTGGTGCTGGTCAAGGTCGCGTCCACCGCCGTGGTGGCGCAGATGCTGGGGCTGGACCGCGACGAGGTCATCAACGCCGTGTCGCTGGCCTGGGTCGACGGCCAAAGCCTGCGCACGTATCGCCACGCCCCCAACACCGGCAGCCGGAAAAGCTGGGCGGCGGGTGACGCCACCAGCCGCGCCGTGCGCCTGGCGCTGATCGCGAAAACCGGCGAGATGGGCTACCCGTCGGTGCTTACCGCCAAGACCTGGGGCTTTTACGACGTGCTATTCAAGGGCCAGCCGTTCAAGTTCCAGCGGCCGTATGGCAGCTACGTGATGGAAAACGTGCTGTTCAAGATTTCGTACCCGGCCGAGTTCCATTCGCAGACCGCCGTGGAATGCGCCATGGAGCTGCACGTAAAGCTCGGTGCGCTGGGCAAACGGCCGGAAGACATCAAGGCCATCACCATTCGCACGCATGAGGCGTGCATCCGCATCATCGACAAGAAGGGTCCGCTGAACAACCCGGCCGACCGCGACCATTGCATCCAGTACATGGTGGCGGTGCCCGTGCTGTTCGGCCGCTTGACGGCCGCCGACTACGAGGACGACGTGGCGCGCGACCCGCGCATCGACGTCTTGCGCGACAAGATCGTATGCGTGGAAGATCCCGCCTTCACCCGCGATTACCACGATCCGGACAAGCGCTCGATCGCGAACGCACTGACGGTGGAATTCGTGGACGGATCCAAGCTGGACGAAATCGTCTGCGAATACCCGATCGGCCACAAGCGCCGCCGCGCCGACGGCATTCCGTTGCTGGAGGCCAAGTTCCGCACCAATCTGGCGCGCATGTTCCCGGCCAGGCAGCAGCGGCGCATTCTTGACGTGTCGCTGGACCAGCAGGCGCTGGAGGCCATGCCGGTGCACGAATACGTGGATCTGTATGTGATCTAGCGGCGGCGCGGGGGACCATCCGGCGGCCTTACAATGCGGCTTTCCTAGATTGGATGCCGCCATGGCCATGCTTTGGGTCAAGACCTTTCACATCGTCTTCATCGCTTCCTGGTTTGCCGGGTTGTTCTACCTGCCCCGCATTTTCGTGAATCTGGCGCAGCAGTCGGACGCGTCCGTCCAGGTGACGCTGCTGGGCATGGCGCGCCGGCTGTATCGTTTCACCACCATTTTGGCCGTGGTGGCCATTGTGTTCGGCATGTGGCTGTATCTGGGTTACCGCATCGGCGTGGGCCCGGGCAATGGCTGGATGCACGCCAAACTCTTTTTCGTCCTGCTCGTCATCGGCTACCATCACGCCTGTGGCTTGATGCTGCGTAAATTCGAACAGGGCAAAAACACCCGTTCGCATAAGTTCTATCGCTGGTTCAACGAAGTTCCCGTCTTGCTGCTCTTGGTGGTGGTGGCGCTGGTCGTCGTCAAACCCTTCTGATTCCCCCTACCTTTGCACATTCGCCAGGATTCGTATGTCCTCTGATGAACAGGACCGCCCGCGCAAGACGCTGACGATCAAAAAAACGGCGCGTGACGCCCACGCCGTCGAGGCGCCCAAGCGCACCCGCACGGGCGCCCGCGCCAAGCTGGTCGCGCAGATCTCGCGCACCAAGGAAAACGTCGAACGCCAGAAAGACCCGGAAGGCTATCAACGCCGCCAGGAAGAAGAGGCGCGCCGCAAGCCGGGCGCCGGCGCGCGTGGCCAGGCGCCCCGTGGCGGCGCGGAACGCGGTCAATACGATCGCGGCCAGCCCAGCCGGGGTGAAGGGCGCGGCCCGGCAGGCCGTGGTTCCTCTGAGCGTGGCACGTCCGATCGCGGCGCGTCCGGGCGCGGCTCCTCCGAGCGCGGCTCCTCCGAGCGCGGCACGTCCGAGCGCGGCAGATACGATCGCAACCAGCCTTCCCGTGACCGCTCCGACGATACGCGTCGCGACGCCGCACCCGGTGCCCGTTCCGGCCGCCCGCCGCAACGCGCGCCGCGCCTGCGTGATGACCAGTACATTGCACCGGCCACCCCGGCAGGCCGTTTCTACGATCCCTTCGAAGATGACGGCCCCGCGCCCGACTTCCAGGCCGAACCGTCCGTAGAGGCATCGCAACCGGATTACCCCGACGTGCACGACGATTACCAGGACGACGCGCACGACGACCACCAGGATCGCGCGCCCCGCGTCGAGACCCGCAGCCGCCGCCCGCGCGAGCCCCGCCAGGCGGAAGTTTTCACCGTATTCGCGCCCTGCCCTCAAGGCCTGGAAGAGGCCCTGACGGCCGAGATGCAGGCGCTGGGCTATGAAGACGCCCAGGCAGGCCGCGCGGGCTGCTCGTTCACCGCCGATTGGTCGGGCGTGCAGCGCGCCAACCTGTATTCGCGCCTGGCGACCCGCATCCTGGTGCAGGTCGCGCACGCCGAGATTTCGCACGAAGACGACATCCTGGACCTGGCCCGCGACACCCCCTGGGAACGCTGGTTCGGTGCCGAACAAACGCTGCGCGTGGACACTTCGGCCATCAAGAGCCCGGTGCAAAGCTTGCAGTACTGCAATCTGCGCGCCAAGGATGGCATCTGCGACCGCCTGCGCGAGCTGGAAGGCGAGCGCCCCAGCATCGACACCGTGCGCCCGGACGCCCGCGTCCACCTGTTCCTGACGGGCCACACCGCCACGCTGTACCTGGATACGTCCGGCGAATCGCTCTTCAAGCGTGGCTGGCGCCTGGACAAGGGCGAAGCCCCCCTGCGCGAAAACCTGGCCGCCGGCATGCTGGCCCTGGCCGGGTGGGACCCCGCCGCCCCGCTGCTGGACCCCTTTTGCGGCTCGGGCACCATCCTGATCGAAGCGGCCTGGATCGCCCTGGGCGTGCCCCCGGGCATTTCGCGTCCCTTTGGCTTCGAACGGTTGCGCGACCATGACGCCTATCGCTGGCGCGATCTGAAGGACGATGCCCGCTCACGCATCCTGCCTCAGCTGGACGCACCCCTGGTCGGTTACGACCTGGATCCGCAAGCCATTGAATTCGCTCAGAACAATGCCGAACGTGCCTGGCTCACCGCCGACTCGATCCGCTTTGAAATCGGCGACGCCCGCGAAATAACGGCGCCCGCCGACCACGGCTGGATTGTCACCAATCCACCCTACGGCGAGCGCATGCAGACCGAACAGGACGCCGATTTGTGGCGTGACTGGGCCACCTGCCTGAAGCGCAATTTTGCCGGTTGGCAGCTGCACGTCATCACCAGCGACATGACGCTGCCCAACCAGATGCGCCTGAAGCCCAAGCGCCGCGTGCCCTTGCACAACGGCGCGCTGGACTGCCGCCTGTTCGGTTTCGAACTGGTTGCCGCCGGCTACCGCGACGCCTGATCGCCGCCTTGCCCGGGCGGTTCTCGCCCGGGCAGCCCCCTTCCCCGACGCTCACCGCCACGTTGTAAAAGCGCCGCAACATGCTGGCCGTATCTTTGCTTATGGTGCCCCGCCGCCCGGTTTTGGGGCATCATCAGCACCAAGGTGTTGCCGTGTTGCACCAGCTTGCATCTGCCTCTTGCACAGTTTGAGGGTAAACCCCTATAATTCGGGTTATCCCTAGTAGCTAAACAACTGAGCAAGCCCGTGGAGGCTATTGTGATCAACCCGAACAACACCATCCGCCTGACCGACGAACTCGAGCGCCAACTGATGCTCCAGGCAATTGAAGAACAATTCCGTCCGCACCCGATGCGGGCGTTGGCCGCAGGCCTGCGTAAGCTGGCTCACGGCGTGAAGGCCCTGGTTGGCAAGACGAGCGCCAAGAACGCGCACTCCGCCGCCTGAAGCCTGACCGGGCCTGACGTCGCGGCCCGAACGATTTTCCCCTTGGGGGCTGCATAGCCCCTTTTATAGACCCGCCCTTACCGGCGGGTTTTTTTTTGTCGGATAATGGCGACCCATGACGACCGACGCCTTCCTAGATCAGACCCCCAACCGGCTGCGCCGCTTTGCCTGCATGATGTACGAGGCCGTGTTGCTGTTCGGCGTCGTCTTCCTGGCCGGCTATCTGCTGGACACGCTGACGCAAAGCAAGAACGCGCTGGAGTTGCGCGCGGCGCGGCAAGCGTGGTTGTTTGTGGCGATTGGCGCGTATTTCGTGCTGTGCTGGCGTCGGCGCGGGCAGACCCTGCCCATGAAAACCTGGAATATCCGGCTGGTGGACCGTGACGGCAACACGCCGGCAACCGGCCGCCTGATCTTGCGCTACGTGCTTGTCTGGCCGCTGGTGCTGGCCGGCGCGGCCGTGGTGTGGGGCGCCGCCAGCCTCACGGGCTGGGCGTCGATGGACATGTTCATCGTGGCCGCGCCGTTCACGATTTTTATCTGGTCCTGGTTCGACCCGGACGGCCAGTTCCTGCACGACCGTCTGCTTGGCACGCGGCTGCGCAACGCGCCGCAACGCCAGAAATCCCGCTAGCCGTCCCGCGCCGGGGGCCGCGCCCGTCACAACAGCGTCACGATAGCTTCACACGCCCGTCATCGCCGGATGGTTTGATTCCAAGGCATGACGACAGCCCACATGGAAGCGACCGTGAACGAAATCCGCCCCGCGCACTGGCGTGCCCTTTGGATTTCCGATATTCACCTGGGCACTGCCGGGTGCAAGGCGGAATTCCTGCTTGATTTCCTGGACCACAACGACTCGGACACCCTGTATCTGGTGGGCGACATCGTCGACGGCTGGCAACTGCGCAAGCACTGGCACTGGCCGCGCGCGCACAACGACGTCATTCAACGCATCCTGCGCAAGGCGCGCAACGGCACGCGGGTCGTGTTCATCCCCGGCAACCACGACGAATTCGCGCGGGAATTTGCGGGCTACGCGTTCGGCGACATTGAAATCCTGGATGAAGACGTGCACGTCACCGCCAAAGGCTTGCGGCTGCTGGTGCTGCACGGCGACCAATTCGACGGCGTCATCCAGCACAGCCGCTGGTTGGCCCACCTGGGCGACGGGCTTTATCAGCTGGCCCTGTGGATCAACCACCACTTCAACCGGCTGCGGCATCGCCTGGGGCTGCACTACTGGTCGCTGTCGCAATATTTGAAGCACAAGGTCAAGAACGCGGTGTCGTTCATTACCGACTTCGAAGAAGCGCTGGCCGGTGAGGCGCGTCGGCGGGGCCTGGACGGCGTGGTCTGCGGCCACATCCACAAGGCGGAATTGCGAGACGTCGGCGGCATCCTCTACTGCAATGACGGCGACTGGGTCGAAAGCCTGTCGGCGCTGGCGGAGACCCACGATGGCCAGTTGCAGCTGCTGGACTGGGCCGCCATCCAGGCCGAACGCCAGGCCGAGCCCACTGCCCGCCCCCCGCGATCGCTGTCACTACCCGCCCTGCCCTCAGCGCTTCGCCGCCAAAGCAAACACCCGTGATAACCCGTATGCGTCCCCATTACGCAACGGGGATATTGCAGTTCACGGCCCTCTAGGTCATGCTTGCATCTGAGGCAACGGGCGAGCCGGCCCGTTCACGCAGCTGCAACATGCTTACAACATAGGGCCATGAACGACCAATATCAGGCGCTCTACCAAACATTCCGCTGGCTGGTTCCCACCCAGTTCAACATCGCGGAAGCGTGCTGCCACCGCTGGGCATCCAGTAGTCCGGATGCGCGGCGCATCGCCATCTACTACGAAGACGAATCGGGCAACCGCGAAGTCTGGACCTATGCCCGCCTGGCCGAAGCCGTCAATCAGCTGGCCAACGGCCTGGTGAAGATGGGCGTGGGCCGGGGCGACCGCGTCGGTGTGGTGCTGGGGCAACGGCCGGAAACGGTGGTGGCCCACATGGCCATCTACACCGTAGGCGGCGTCGTCTTGCCCCTGTCGGCACTGTTCGGCCCCGAGGCACTGGAAGCCCGTTTGCGCGACTCCGAAACTCGGGTCGCCATCGTGGACCACGCTTCCAGCGCCAATCTGCTGGCCGTCAGCGACAACTGCCCCAACCTGCAACAGATCATCGGCATCGGCTTCGCTGACGAGCGGGTGCTGCCGTGGCGCAGCCTGCTTGCCCGCCAACCCAACGAATTCAAGGCCGTTCCGACGCGTTCGTCGGACCCGGCCATTCTGCTGTATACGTCAGGCACCACCGGCGCGCCCAAGGGCGCGCTACTGCCCCACAGCGTGTTGATCGGCAACCTGCCGGGCTTCGTCGCCTCGCAAGACTGGTTCCCCAAGCCTGGCGACGTGTTCTGGTCGCCGGCCGATTGGGCCTGGACGGGCGGCATGATGGACGCGCTGTTGCCGACCCTGTATTTCGGCCATCCCATTGTGGGCACGCGCGGCCGCTTTTCGCCCGAGCGCGCGTTTGAGCTCATGGAGCGCTACCAGGTCACCAATACTTTCCTGTTTCCCACGGCGCTGAAAATGATGATGAAGGCGGTGCCCCAGCCCCGCGATCATTACCAGCTGGCGCTGCGTTCGATCATGAGTGCGGGCGAAAGCGTGGGGGAAACGGTATTTGAATGGTGCCAGTCGGCGTTGGGCGTGACGCCCAACGAGATGTTCGGCCAAACCGAAATGAACTACGTGGTGGGCAATAGCCAGAAGCGCTGGCCCGCCCGCGCGGGCAGCATGGGCCGCCCGTATCCCGGCCATCAGGTGTCGGTGCTGAACGACGATGGGCAGCCGGTGGCGCCTGGTGAAACCGGGGAAATTGCCGTCAACCGGCTGGACATCCACGGCTTTCCCGACCCCGTGATGTTCCTGGGCTATTGGCGCAACGAAGCCGCCACCCAAGCCAAATTCAAGGGCGACTGGTGCCTGACGGGCGACCTGGCCACCGTCGACGCGGACGGCTACCTTTGGTACGCCGGGCGTGCCGATGACGTGTTCAAGTCGGCCGGTTACCGCATCGGCCCCGGCGAAATCGAAAGCTGCCTGGTCGGCCACCCCGCCGTGGCCAACGCCGCCGTGGTGCCCAAGCCGGACGCCGAACGGGGCGCGCTGGTCAAGGCCTATGTCGTGCTGACGCCCGAATTCGCCCAGCGCGACCGCGGCGAGATCATCGAAAACCTGCAAGAGCATGTTCGTGAGCGCCTGGCGCCGTACGAATACCCGAAAGAGATCGAGTTCGTCGACGAATTGCCGATGACCACGACCGGGAAAATCCAACGCCGCATCCTGCGCCAACGCGAGCAAGAGCGCGCGCACATCGTGGCGACGGCACCGGCAGCGGCGCCTGCGGCAACCGGGGCACGTGCGACGGTCGCGACGCAAGCGGCAACCGTGGCACCGAAGGCGTCCACGCCGCCAGCGCCCACCGCCGCGCCGCCAGCGTCCAAGCCGTCCGCACCCGCCGATACACCCAAGGTGTCCGCGCCCGCCACGCCCGCCGCCGTGCCGAAATCGCCCACGCCACCATCCTCGCCCGCCGCCACGCCCGGCCTCGCCGACGCCGCCGCACCCGCCGAGAACGTCGCGCCTGCCCCTGCGGGCCCTGAAAAATTATCGGAAACCTAGGCAATGCCCATCTACCAGCTTGACGACCTGATCCCCCGCATCGACCCCGCCGCCTATGTCGCCGACAGCGCCGACATCATCGGCAATGTCACGCTGGAAGCCGGCGTCAGCATCTGGTCGCACGTGTCAATCCGGGGCGACAACGACGCCATCCTGATCCGCCATGGCACCAATATCCAGGAATCCAGCGTCCTGCACGTCGATAGCGGCTGTCCCATGACCATCGGCCCGAATGTCACCGTGGGCCATCAGGCCATGTTGCACGGCTGCACCATCCACGAAGGCGCGCTGGTGGGCATGCAGGCCATCGTGCTGAACAACGCGGTGATCGGGCGCAACTGCCTGATCGGCGCCGGCGCCATCATCCCGGAAGACCGCGTCATTCCCGACAACTCATTGGTGATCGGCATCGGCAAGATCGTGCGCGAACTGTCCGAAGAAGAAATCGCCAATCTGCACAAGAACACCGCCCATTACGTGGCGCGCGGCCAACACTACAAGACGGCCCTCAAGCGCCTGGCCTGAGCGCCCGGGGCAGTTGCCGTAGCCCTGCTGGCAGCAGGGGGAATTGGGTGGCCTGATCGGCTAACATTCCCCCATGACCGATCAGCTCAAAAAATACCTTACCGAAGACCGCAGCGTCCGCATCCAGGCCGTCCGCCTGGACGCGACCTGGAAGGCCGTCCAGGCCAACCACGACTACCCGCCCGCCATCACCCATCTGCTGGGCGAATTGGTGGCGGCCTCTACCTTGCTTGCCGCCAACATCAAATTCGATGGCTCGCTGGTGCTTCAGATCCAGGGCGACGGCCCCATCGCCCTGCTGGTGGTGGAATGCCGTTCGGACCTGAGCCTGCGCGCCACCGTCAAAGTGCGCGAAGGCCACGACGTGCCGTCCGATGGCACCATGCAAAGCCTGCTGAACCCGGGCGGCAACGGCCGCTTCATCGTCGTGCTGGACCCGCAGCGCAAGCTGCCGGGCCAGCAAACCTACCAGGGCATCGTGCCGCTGGAAGGCGACACGGTGGCAGAAGCGCTGCAACACTACATGAAGGCCTCCGAACAGCTGGACACGCGCTTGTGGCTGGCCGCCGATGCCGACAACGCCGCCGGCATGCTGGTGCAACGCCTGCCGTTCCATGGTGGCACCGACGCCCCGCTGTTGACCGAGCAAGCCGCCGCCGAGACCTGGGACCGCGTGGTCGCTCTGGCCAGCACGCTCAAGCGCGACGAAGTGCTGGAAGCCGACATCGACACCTTGATCCATCGCCTGTTCTGGGAAGACACCTTGCTGGCGTTCGACCCGGCGCCCGTGCGCTGGCATTGCCCTTGCACGCGCGAGCGCGTCGCCAGCATGCTGCGTTCGCTGGGCGAAGAAGAGGTCAACAGCGTCCTGGCCGAGCGCGGCCAAGTGGATGTGTCATGCGACTTCTGTGGCAAGCCCTATAAGTTCGACGCCGTGGATTGCGCCACGTTGTTCTCGCCGAACCAACCTGCCGCCGACGACGCGCCGCCCACGGTGCACTGATAGCGCCGCGTCCCGCCCTGCGGGACATTTTCATCACCTCGGATTGTCCGTATCGACAGGCGGTCATGCCCGCGCCACACTGCGCAGCCA
>NZ_JCBAMR010000037.1:0-53310 GCF_059760425.1 Achromobacter sp. RT286_PF | reverse complement strand
GCCACGATCAGGCCGGCGGCCCCCGGCGCGCCACCAGCGCAGCCATGACGGTGTCGCCGGCCTCGTTAACCAGCCCTTCCGCCACGCCTTCGCGGTCGGCCGGTGTCCGGTTCTGGCTGACCTTCCATTTGCCCTCGATGCGCGATATCGGGATCTCGATCCCGATGATGGCGCGCATCTGCGCCGCAATGAAATCCGCCGGCGCCTCGTCCACGCTCCAGGGCTGCGCGCGCGCCTTTTCCTGGCTGGCGGTCAGCGCTTCCAGCTGCGCGCGCAACCAGGCGGGATCATCCTGGATAACCGGCGTGCCCCACACATGCACCGCCACGAAATTCCACGTGGGCACCACCTTGTGCGTCTGCGCCTTGGTGGCGTACCAGGACGGCGTGATGTAGGCCTGCGCGCCATGAAACGCAATCAAGCATTCCTGCCCCGCCGCCAGGTGCGCAAGCTGGGGGTTGGCACGGGCCACGTGCAGGCGCAGCACGCCATGGTCCCCTTCGGGATAGAGCAGACAGGGGATGTGGTTGGCCATCAAGCCCCCCTCGCCGCTGGTCATGACGACGCCCAACGGGTGGGCGCGGATAAAGTCGTGCTGGACGGCAAGGTCGTCTTCGCGAAAAGCGGATGGCAGGTACATGGTGGGCCAGGCGTAGTCAGGGAAAAACACAACATAACGCCATCGTGGCCCCATGCACAGGTCCATCGCTTCACTGTTTTATAGAGCCACTTCGGCGCTTCCCCGGCAGGATGCGCGCGGACAGCCTTATCGTCGGACACGCTCATAAGCTTGGTTCATGCGTTCCCGCGCCTGCGTTTCGCGCGCGTAAGCGCGGTCGTAGCTTTCCAGGCACCCGGGCGTGGGGCTGGGCCACTTGATGGCGGCGATGGCCGCGGTGAGTTCGTCGCGGGCGCGTTGCCATTCCCGGACAGCGGCGTACCAATCCTTGGCGGTGTCCATAGTTGTCTCCCTATGTGCACGCTTTCCATCGTAGCGCCGCACACGCGGGGGGCCGCGCGCTTTCGCGATTAAAAAAGGATGAGCACCAACCCCTGACAGGGTTAACCCGTCGAATCTGTGGCGGCCAGCCATCAGATCGCGGCGCCGCGCAAGTTGCGTAAAATCCCGCAGCCCGGATGGGGCGCGTAAACGCATCTTCGTCTTGCGCGATGCGAGCCCGTGGCGACGAGCCCGACAACGACCGATTCAACTTCGCACGCGCCGCGCCCGTTGCATCAGCTCAACGGAACGACGCTTTGAACCGGAACGCGTAGCGTTTCCAAACAGGATGCGTTGGCCGGCATTGCGCGATCAGCCTTGGGCACGCCGCATGCAGAGGCGTCTGGTCTCGTTGCCGACAACTTGTCGCAAACGGGGAACATCGCCGACGCCAACGCGGTCCAAACCCAAAATTTTTACTTAAAAATCACGATGTGATGAATATTGACGTCAACCCTCACTTACTCACAGCCACGGCTAATGCTACTGTTCCGCCTGTGCAAGGAGTACATGCAATGGATCAGAAAACGAAGCCCTGGGCCTTTCCCAAGCCTCATCCGGAAAACACCCCACGCGGTGAGCGCAACAAACAGGAGTTCGATGCTCCTGCCGAAGTCAAGAAACCCGCGCCTAAACCGCGCGCCAAAAAAGAACCGCCGGCCGCAAGCCGGGCGCGTTCATGATGTTGCCGACCAGGACGCGCGCCGCTATTGCGGCGTTGCCCGTCCCGGATCGGCCCCGCCGCCGCCCGTTGCCATGACGGGCCCGCGCCGACCTCCCCGGCGCAATTGACGGCTTAAATCAAGCCCGGCCATACTCTGGCGGCCTCGACCGCCTAGAGATCCTATGACCGCTTCCATTTTGCTTGGCATCACCATCACGCTGGTCGCCGTCTGGGGCGGCTTGGCGCTGTGGATACGCGCGCCCTTGCCCCGCGCGGCAAGGGGCTTGCTGACGCTGGCCTGGCTGGTGTTGGCGTTCGCGGCCCTGGCCGCGTTGGCCTGGCCCACGTGGCGCCCCGCGGGCTATGGCTTTGCGCTGGCCACGCTGGCGCTGGGGCTATGGTGGGCACGCCTGCGCGCGTCGAACGACCGGCCGTGGATGCCAGAAGTCTCACGGCAAACCCTGGGGCAGGTGAATGGCAACGTCGTCACGCTGCAAAACGTGCGCAACTTCGACTGGCGCAGCCGCACCGACTTCACCCCCAGATGGGAAACCCGCCGCTACGCGCTTGACGAGCTTGAGTCGGTGGACGTTGCGCTGTCGTACTGGGGCCGCCCCGCCATCGCCCACGCCTTGGTGTCGTTCGGATTCGGGCAGGATCGCTACGTGGTTTTCTCGGTGGAAATCCGCCGCAAGGAAGGCGATCAATTTTCCGAGATCGGCGGCTTTTTCAAGCAATACGAATTAAGCCTGATCGCCTCGACCGAGGAAGACAGCTTGCGCGTGCGCACCAACGTGCGAGGCGAAGACAGCTACCTGTACCGCATCCACATGCCGCTGGACAATGCGCGTTCGTTATTCCTGGCGTATGTGGACAGCGCGAACCGGCTGCGCGACACGCCCCGCTTCTATCACACCGTGACGGGCAACTGCACCACCATCGTGTTCCAGATGGCGCGGCGCATCGTGCCCGGACTGCCGCTGGACTATCGCCAGCTGGCATCTGGATATCTGCCTGAATACTTCTTTGACCTGAACGTGCTGCAAGGCGCGGACAGCGCCGCGCAATACCGCGAACGGGGTCGCTACACCGATCGCGCCCGCGCCCACGGGGATGCCCCCGGGTTCTCTCAAGCGATCCGGAAAGGCGTGCCGAGCATCGATCCTTCGTAGCTTTTGTACACGCGCACCATGACAACATCAACGGCCCCGGCGCTACGCGGCAGCGGCAAGATCAACGGCGTGTTTTTCAACGCGGCGGGCGATGTGGCGGCCGTGGCGTCCGCGTTTGCCCTGCTGGCCCACCCTCGGGCGCGCGCCGCCTATGGCGGGCGCACCTTGCGCTATCGGGTAGCGTTGTACCGCCGCGACTCGCTCGTTCCCTTCGCCGCCTTTGATGACCTGCACTATCCCGTCAACGATGTGGCGTTCCACCCTGCCGGCACGACCGTCGCCATTGGCGGCGGCAGCTACGACGGCGGCTATTTGTTTGAAGGCGAACTCATCGTCTGGGACTGGCGCGAAACGCACGGCGTTCAGCTGTACAACCAGGTTCCCGAAGTGGTGCGATGCCACTACAACGCGGCGGGCGACCAGATCGAAGCATGGGTGCGGCCGTGGGACGACGGCGATGACGCCTGCGATGCCTTCGACGCCTTGTTCCGCGTGCAAGCGCCAGCGCCTTGCCCCGGTTCGCAAGCGCTGAACCTAAGCATGGATGCAGCCCCCAGCGTCCCCGCCGAGCTGCGCGCGCAAGCCTTGCGCGCCGCAGATGTGCAGGAGCTGGAAGCGCGCTTGCAAGCATGGTTCGGAGTAGCCAGGTGGACACTCCGGGGGGCCATCCTGGATGTGGCCTGGCTGGATCACAACCGCTACGCCGCCGTGCACCAGGGCTGCCAGCTAGAGGTCTACCACCGCAACGGCGACCGCCTTGCCACCCACACCGGCGCGGGCCACGGCGTCGAGATCATCAGATCCGGCAAGCAGGTCTTGGTGCACGTGGTCGAGACCGGCCCGGCGGGCCAAATCGTGGGAAGACAGGACGCGCGGCTGTACACGTACACCGGCGCCGGTGCTGACGCCAACGCCAACGCCAACGCCAGCACCGGCACCATCGCCAACGCCAACACCAATGCCGGCCTGCCGCTGACGCGCGCCTATGACGGCGAATTCACGTTTTCCGCCACGCAACAAGGCCGGATCCTGGGCCGCCAAAACCGCGTTACGGCGCACCCCGGGCAGGCGCGCGATGTGCTGCTGGACCTGGCGACCGGCGTCGAGCATCGCCCAGACCTTGGCCACTACGACTGCTTCAACCACTACCTGCGCATCCGCCACGCGCCCTATCTGTTCCTGCTGCAAGGCACGCCCGCCAGCTCGCACGAACGCAAAACCCTGTGCGTGGTGCAACCCGATGGCGCCGTGCGCCGGCTATGGCCGGTTTTAAAAGCCAGCAACGATGCCGCCAGCCACGCCATGGAACTGTGCGGCGCCTACGTCGACGATGCACTGGGCCCCGGCCTTGTCATCGGCGGCAAGCACTATTCGCCCAACGTGCGCGCGCCCTACGCCGGCTTTATCTACCGCAAGCCCTTGGACCGGGATCGCGAACTATGGCGGCGCCCCATCCCCGCATCGCCCAGCGCCATCGTGCACATGCCCGCCTTGAACCTGATCGCAGCCGCCTTTCTTGACGGCTCGCTGCAACTGATTGACGCGCAAACCGGCGTGCTGCGGCGCTATGCCCGCGTGCGGGTCGATGGTTTGCCAACGCTGATCTTCGCCATGGACGCCGACGCGCAATCGCTGGTTGTCGGCACGGTGGATGGCACGATAAAAGTGCTGGAAGCGGGCCAATTAGGTGGCGCGCGTGCTGATGTGGCCGAAGCCAAACGGCAAGCTTTCGATCAAGCCGGGTCCGATAGCGGCACGGACGCAGATGCGAACGGCTATGCGCCGGGCACCGCTTCCGTCATCAATCTGGATTGACGGCAGATCGCGCCCCCCTTTCATTCCGCCGCCCGCTCAGCCGCCTTCGTGGCAGCCGGCGTGGCCCTGAACGAGACGCCCAGGCGGTTGAAGGCATTCATCAGCCCGATGGCATAGGTCAGGTCCGCCAATTCCTTGTCGCTGAACTCGGCGGCGGCCGCGGCATAGGCCTCATCCGGCACACCGGTATCAGCCACGCGCGTCACGCTTTCCGCCCACGCAAACGCCGCGCGTTCCCGTCGCGTAAACACCGCGCCCGCTTCATGCCACACCGGCACCAGCACCAGCTTGTCCACCGTCACGCCCTGCTTGATGAGGTCGCGCGAATGCATGTCGATGCAATAGGCGCATCCGTTGATCTGCGACACCCGCAAAAACACCAGATCAATCAAGGTTTTCGGCAGGCCGCAGTGCTGAAGATAAACATATACCGCGCCAAAAGCCTTGTACCCGTCGGGCGAAGCTTTGGCATAGTCAAGGCGAGCATTCATGATGGCATCCTGGTAAAGACATTTCAGAACCGCTATCGTGCGCCCACTTGGCCCAGCCGGACAGAGCCATGACGCGCAATATGGACTAGGTCATGATGGCGCCCCGCCACACAGCCGGCGCCAGACGGCATTGCCATCCCGGATCTGCCGCCGGACGGAAGCCGGCGTGGCATCCACCTGCGCCGCCGTATCAAAATAGACGGGCCGCGCGTGCTCGCAATATTCAACGCCCACCCGGGCGGGTGCCACGCACCCAGTCACGCTTAAGCTCGTCAGCAATGGCAGCATCGTCCATCCCAGCCGTTTGATGTTGCACATCCCTTACCTCCTGCCGAGCCTGGTCGGCCTGCCGATTGATTTGCGTGTCGCGCCCCTGGCGTTCAGCGCGCGCGCCCACGCTGCGCCCTCGCAAATACGCCAGCAGCACCACAGCGCTTGCAGCCAACGCGGCCACCGCCAGAGTCTTGAACCGTTCAAGCCACGCGAACATGCCGTCCCCCGATAGCGCCCATGGCTTGGGCATACAGCGCGAGCCAAGTGTGCGGATGCGGTTTGCCGGGGCGCCAGGTGCGCAGGTACAAGGCCCAGGCGCTGTCGGCGTCCCCCTCGTCAGGCAAACGATGCGGGTCGGTCCACAAGAGCAGACGCGCAAAGCCGGCGGCAAGCACGTCGTCCGCTTCCAGGGCGGTGTAGACGGCGCCCGCGGTGGCCGCCACGTCGCGTTCGGCGCAGAGCCGGCGGGCAGGTCCGTAAGTGGCTGCATGCGTCAACACGCCTCGCACGCCACCGCCCTGCTCGAACTGCCAGAAGCCACGGGCCGGTCCACCGACTTGCCGACGATGCAGAAAGCGGCTTTCCTGCAAGCCGATAGCCAGCAAGAGAACGCGGGCCTGCGGCGTGTCCATCGCGGGCGGAAGCAGCGTCAAGGCGGGCAACACAGCCTTTTGCAATACAGCATCAAGATCCACGATCTTTTCCCCCTTGGCGCGGCATCCCCAAAATCTTGGCGCGCGCCTCGGCCAGCCAGTCCAGCACGCCCTTCTTGCGCATGCTGGCCAGCCACCGCATATAGGCGCCCAACACCCACCACGCCGGCAGGCCCGCAAGCAGCATGCTGGGACCCAGCACGTAGAACTTTGCAAGCAAGGCGTCGTCGGTGCCCGCGCCATGATGGGCAAGCCAGGTCATGGCCTCCATCAAGGCAGGCTTCCACGCAATGACAGCCGCAGCCAGCGCGGGCCCGAAAAGAAAGGAGCAGGCCACGGTGGATACCGTCCGCACGGTGAATTCCCTGACCGTGCGCGGCGGCATGAGCAATAAGCCGAGCATGGCTGCGATGGCGGCGGGAATGCCATACGCCATCGCGACCTTTAAGGCGGCAAGCCCGCCTAAGCTGGTAGAACCGGGTTCCATGATGGGGGTGCTCCTGAAAAGCGTGTGCAGGATGGCCTCCTGTAGGGACGGAAAAAATGCCCGCGAGCGGGCGTAGTAAAGGACAAAGCGCAAAGATCGGATGTGAGTTCAAATCGGGCCTTTTGCCCATGAAACCCTGGTCCCGCCGTCAACCCCGCCGCAAGCCCACCCCCCCCCCACCCTGGCCGACGCGCTAACGCGTTATCTGGCCGAGGTCTCGATTACCAAGAAGGGGCAGGCCGCAGAGCAATCCATCGCCCGTATCTGGCGCGGCACGCGCTTGGCGATCCGGCCGGTCGACCGGATCCGCAGCTCGGATTTGACCGAGTTGCGAGACGAATGGCTCAAGGACAGGGCGCCCGCCACCGTCGTCCGGCGCTTGGCGTTTCTGTCGCACGTCTACACCGTGATCCGAAAAGACTGGGGTTTCGATCAGTTGGCCAATCCGGTCCAGTTGGTGCGACGGCCGGCGGTTGACGACGCGCGCGACCGCCGCCTGTTCGAGCGCATCACCTTGCGCGGGGTCTCGAACGACGACTGTCCCGCCAAGGAACTGGAATGGATCATCCGCGCCTCGCGGTCGATAGAGCTACCCACCATCCTCATCGTGGCCAAAGAGACTGGCATGCGTCGGTCCGAGGTCGTCGGCATCCTGCGCGAACACCTGGATCTTATGCATAGGGTGGTACACCTGCCGCATACAAAAAACGGGCGCGCGCGTAACGTTCCGCTGACACCGCGCGCGCGTGAAGCGTTGCGGCGGTGGGTCACGGGCAAACCTTTGCGGGGCCGGATTTTCAGTATGCAGCCCGCTTCCGTCACGCGCGCCTTCATTCGGGCTCGCAGGCGCGCTCGCTTGCGCTATGAAGATCTGTGCCGCCAACATGGACGCAGGCCGAACAGCGCCTATTTCCGCGACCTGCGGTTTCATGACCTGCGGCACGAGGGGACATCGCAGCTTGCCACGGTGTTCCAGATCCATGAACTGGCCAAGGTCAACGGCAACGTGGACACGCGGATGCTGCTGCGCTACTACCACCCACACGGCCGCGAGCTGGCCCAAAAGCTGACGCGCAGCCCGTTGGGGCGCCGCCAACTGGAAGAGATGCGCCTGGAACGCGATATCGATTCGCAGGCCATGCCGCTGGCCGCGTAAAGGCTACGCGTTTTCAGACGCCTGCCCGGCCGGTTTCGGGGGAGCGACCGACGTCAGCCAAGCCGGCAGCTTTCCCCATCCCGGGTAGCTCACCTTGCCGCCGGCGTCTTCATACTCGGCACCGATTGAATACGGGGTGCCCGTCTCCACCACCCATAACGGCGTGGTGCGATGATCCTCGACCATGACCCACGCGTTCCCTACGCGTCGAGGCCGCTTGCCGGCAGGCGGTTCCGGTGGCGCGTCCACATATGCGCCATAGGCGATATTGAACACACCGGGCGTAAGCGCCAGCTCGTTGGCAACAGACTTGTACAGGTACAGGCCATCATCGTCAGTCTGAAAGACTTCCTTTTGCATATCGGTTTTCCTTAGAAATGAAATTTGCACTGCAAATGCGAGAACGTTAGGCAGCCGTCAAGGACATGCCTTTCTGGCCCACAGTCATCAGCTTTCATCCCGTTCTATCGCCGTGGGCTCGGGAGGACTGATTGACGTTGCAAGCTCGGCTGCGACGGGCGGCTGGGGGTTGACCACGACGGCTGGAGGGGCCGAAACCAGGCCGGTGAACGCCGCCTACCACCCTCGAATACACGCGTAATTTAAGTGTGAAGGCGCGGCTGGTATGTGACGTTCACCGGGCGCGTCTCCGCGCCCCCCGATGGGTTGATACCGAGGTTGCTGACGCCCGACCTAATGCCGTAAGTCGCGCTGGCAGCGAAGGCCAAACCGGTGGCTGTAATCGAGGACACTTGGTATGAGCTGCCGTCAATATTTATGCCCGGATGCGCGTGCCCTTGCACCTGCTGAGTCTGCCTGCTGCCCAGCACCCTCGCATTTGCAGTGCAACGCACGTTAGGCGTGGATTCTCGGATGGAAGGCGGTATTCAAAGATCGGGTTTCGTCCGACGTGCGTGCGCCGGCCGACAGAGACATAACCACGTCCATGAACCTCAGATAGCCGGCCACTTGACTGACGGAATAGATGGTTCCGACGTCCCGGGTCTTGGTGAACGCGCCGCTTGCTGCCCCGGTAGCTCCGGCGGCAATGTCGAAAAGCGTTCCGGTCACCCGCTGGATGGCGTCGGTCTGCCGGCTTCCCAGCGCTCTCACATTTGCAGTGTCAGCGTCAGTTCCGGTAAACCGGCGGAACATGTCGCGCAAATCCGGGACGCGGAACGTGGTGGCGTCGATGTTGACGAAGTAGTGGCCGCCCCTGCGCGCTTCCCAATTGGCCTGGGTGAGAACCAGGCCGTTTTCCTGCGCGTACCCCCACAACGCGGCGTAAGCGGACTTCTGGAGGATGCCGCCCACCGCGTCCACCTCGTTCGGCAACGGGGCCACGGTGTGGCCGTCCAGCGGTCGGCCGCAAAGCGGGGAGCGGTAACCGGTATAGAAACTGGTGGAGACCCAAATCCACACTTCGGCGACTTCGGCGACCAGAACCGGGCCGATGTTGGTCGTTGGCAAGTTGGCCAGCGACACCGCCGGGATGCGGGTGTCCAGTGCGGCCTGCAAGCCGTTCACTCGCGCGATATCCGATCGGGCGAAGGCCAGATTGCCGCCTTCCGCAACTTGAGACACGGTCTCAAACGCCGTCACCGGCTCGACCTTCCAACCCACGCCCCAACCAGCCACCGACGCGCCGGAGGTGTTGTATTTGGCTTGCACTTCCGACACGGTCACGCTTGCGTATGACCAGGACTTGGTTGTGTCGCCGATCCAGATGCATGGAAGGCCCGCCGCGTCCGAACCGAACCGGACAGGCAGATCGGAAGCCGCGCTGCCCGCCAGCACCGTCGCGCCGCAGCGTGCCCACGCCTTCGTTGTTTGCACGTAGCCATGGATCAACAACGACACCGGCGGCACGCCGTCCAGGTACTCGAAGACATCCACCCGCAAACGCAGCATCGTGTTCGCGCCGACCGCCGCGGCGGGCAACGTGATTTTCATCGCGCCAACCACGGTGCCGGTGTGCGTGGAATAACCCCCACCATCCGGCAGCAGGACATGCGCGGTGCGTCCCGACGCGGTATTCGTTCCGTACTGGGCGCCGATCGCCGCGCCCGTGCCAAGCACCAAGGGCCCGCTGATATCGCCGCCCGTCTTGGGCAGCGCCTGGATGTCTTCCAGCACCTGCGCTGGGGTGCGAGGCACCAGCGCGCCGGTTCCCGCGCCCGTCACGTACGAACCTGCCGCCACGGTTGCCAGGCCCGTGCCGCCGCGCGCCACGGGCAAGGTGCCGGCCGATGCCTTCGAGACGTCCAGCGCCGTCACGTTCAGCGCCACGTTGCCCGACCCGTCAAAGCTGACGCCGGCCGCCGTTGCCCCGCCCGTGACCGAGAACGTGCGGGCCGAGGCAAGCTTGGTTGCGGTGGCCGCGTTGCCGATGGCGACTTCGCCGGCGGCGGACACGCGGCCCTTGGCGTCCACCGTGAACGTCGGCACCGCATTCGCGTTGCCGTAGCTGCCGGCCGTGACGCCGCTGGGGCTGAGCGTCAGACCCAGGGAAAGGTTGGCGGACCCGTCGAACGAACCGGTACCCGTGGCGTCGCCGGTGGCGGCGATGGTGCGCGCCGTCGCCAGCTTTGTCGCCGCACCCGCCGTCAACGACGTGGCCGTGCCGGACAGACGCGCCACCGGCACCGTGCCGGTCTTCAGGTTCGCGGCGTTCAGGTTCTGTTGCGCGTAGCTCAACGCATCGAAACTCGTGGCCGCCAGCGGTCTGCCGGTGACCTCGGCCAGGCCGTCCAACTGCTTGTACAGCCAGGCCAGCCGTTCGTCGGTGGTCTGCTGCACCTTGTTGAATTGCTCGACCGAAGGCGGCACGGATCCGATGAACGACCAACCGGTCTTGTACTGCTGGTCGGTGATGTCTTCCGTCAGGCCGTTTTGCGCCCAGGTCGATTTGAAAAGGTCAAAGAAAGTAGGGTCTGCCATCAGTAAATCCCTCGCGCCAGCACGCCGACGCCAAAGCCAAAGAAACCTTGCTCGCGAAAGCCGAAGGGCTTGTCAGTCGAGCCGGTGATGAGTTGCACGCCGATGCCGGCGGCTTGGGGCACCCACTTGTAGGGGTTGGCCATCAGTGGGTCGTTGGGGCCGGGAATGCGGCTGACCCAGATACGGATCTTTGCGTTGCCGGCGTTTTGCACCACGACCCGGGTCACATCGAAGATCGGCTTGAGCGAACGGACGATCTCCGGCGTGGTGCCATGCCCGTTGTTCAAGGCGATCTTCCAATACAGCAGCTTGCGATACTCCGCGTCCAGCAGCGCGGTAGAGCCGGCCACGGGCCGTTCATTGGCGCGGCGAAAGCGCGCCTGGCCGAAGCCTCCCACGCTAGGCTGCCCTTCAAACCCGAAAAATTGCAGGTAGATCGCTTCATCAATCACGCGCGGCAAGCCGACGATCTCGCCAATGCCGTCCAACTGCCTGCCCACCGCGGTGTCCAGCCAGCGGTCTTCGTACAGCGCCCGCAGCGCGCCTTGCAGCCCGTCCGCGGGTTTGAGCAGCGCCTTGACCAGCGCCTCCAACCGCCGCTTGGTTTGAAACTGGCCCAGCCAATGGCCCCAGGCAACCTGCCCGTGGTTCTGATGCAGATCCATCACGTCACCTCGATGCGCGACAGGTCAAACGCGGCCACCTGGAAGTCCTGGATCGCCACGTTGGCCGCGCGAAAGTCCGAGGGCGCGGGCGTGAAGGCCGGGTTGGTCGAGAACGCCAGCGCCAGGTCCACGGACGCCAGCCCCGGCGTGCGAAAGATGGCGCCGTAAAGCCGTTGCAAGACGACGTCCTCGCCGATGGTGAAGCCCTCGCCCACCGCCGCCAGGCTCTGGGCGATGCGCTGAAAGCCGTCGGGCGGAAATGCTTGCTCGGACGGCGGCAGCAGTGTCGTGGCGCAACGCACCCAAAGGTAGACGCGTTCAGGCCGGTCGAAACGGATCAGATGGTTGGCGCCCTCTTCATCCTTGACCACCACCTGACGCTGGCCGTGGGTGTCGATGCCCGCCGCCACCACGCGAAAGATGGCATCGGCCACCTCGTCATCCAGCCCGCCGTCGGCCACCACGTGCACGCTGTGCGGCGGGCGGCCCTGTGCGTCCGGCACGTCGGTGCTGTTCATGAAGACTCTCACGACGCGCACGCCGGCCACGCGGTCGCGCACGTTGGGCGCAATACTGGGCAGCGTTGCCGCGCCCAGACGAAACAGGCCGGTGGTGTAGCGGGCCCGCAGCTGGGCGGCGGTTTCCGCCAGGCGTCCCGCCACACCCGCTTGCAGATTGTTGACGGCGTCCCACCCGTCCACCTGCGTCACGATGCCATTCAGGTCGCCTACATCGGCCCCTTCGTCGGACGCGTCCACCGTTGTCATCAGGCCGGGCGATCCCAGACGAACCAATGACAACGCGGGGGACCACGCGAATGACGCTGCCTGCCGCCCGTCCGTATGCAGCCGCACGGAGACGCCGTCGCTGGATACCGCCAGCCCGCTGCCATTCAGCGCGGCCACCAAGCCCGCCAGCACCTGCGGCAAATTCGTCGTGACGCCGCTGGTGTAGGCATAGTCCACGCCGTCGATCGACACGGTGTAGGCGGTTTGGGCAGCGACGGCGGGTTGCAGCGTCACATCCGCTGCCGCGCCCGGCAGGATTTGCACGGCACTGTCCAGCCCCCATAAGTTCTGGCTGACGCGATGCCGCGCTTGCGCACCGGCCGGCACCGTTGTGCCCGCCGCGCCATACAGCACCACATAGGCACGCGAGGGCTCGTCGCGATAGCGCGACACGCCGGTGAACGACACGGCGCGGTCCAGCGAGACGCCCGTCGCCGAGCCCGGATACATCGCGTAGTAGACGCCTTCAGCCTGCTCCCACAACGTGGCTTCGCGTTCCGCGAAGGTGTCGATCAGCAGGCCGGTAATACTGTCCGGGCGGGTTTCCACCGCCCCATTGAACCCGGCCGATTGCATGCGAGCACGCAAGTCGGCCACGATTTCCTGGCGGATTTCGGGCAGGCGTGGTCGGACGAACCCGTCCGGTGTGACACCGTAGGCCATAGTTACCTCGACAAAAATAAGGGGGTTAAGACGCTTGCAGCAAAACCACGCGTTCCAGTCGCCCGAAGGTGGTGTCGGCCTGGTAGGTCACGCGTAGCACGCGCAGTTGGCGTTCCAGTTGCAGCTGCATCGCGCTGACCTGCGTCACGCCCGGCACCGCGCGAATGCGCGCACGGAAGATGGCTTCAATGCCGGACCGATCGGGCGACTTCACCAGGACGTCTTCGAAGTACGGAACGCCAAAGGTCGTGTCCAGAAACCACTCGCCCATGAAGGCGAGCAAGGTGGTGTTGATCTGCTGCGCGATACGGTCGGCGCCATCCACGAATGACGCGCGGCCTAGCAGGTCCAGGTCCAGATCGCGGTCGGGGGATAAAGCAAGGTCCAGTGCCATCAGAGCGGCCCCTGCGTCGTGCCACCGGCGTAGGGGTGACGGTGCGCGTCGCCGATGTTCGTGCCGTTATGGGTGATCGCGCCGCCTTCATAGGCCACGCCGCCGCGAATGCGCATCGACGCGCCGCCCTGGCCGCCCTCGCCCGCCATGCCCTGGGTATAGGTCAGCGGCCCGTTGATCGTGACCGGCGTGTTGAAGGTGGCCTGTTCCGCCTGCACCGTCCAGGTCTTGACATGAAACGTCAGGTCGCCGGCCGGCGACAGCTTCAACGTCCCCGGCCCGTACTGGATGCTGACGTTCTGTGTGTCCGCCGCCATCGTGCCCGGCCGCAGCAGCGGCGAGGCGAACGCGTCAGACAAATCGAACTGGCGCGGATCGTCCGGCGGACCGTTATCACCCCCCAGCCAGTTTTCCAATGCACGGGCGGAAAAAGACAGCTTGATCGCATCGCCCGGCGCAAGCGGCACCGAGATCAACGCCTGCGCGCCGTGCACATCGCCCACCGGCCAACACACCGGCACGCGCACCACCTGGGGCGGCAACAGCACTTCGCCATTGGCCAGCCGCTTGGCCAGCGTGGGGCGCGCCGTGACGAACGTGCCGTCATACGCGACCACTTCGCCGGGCAGCGTCGTATAGATATCCGCCAATTCCGTGGCGATAAGACGGCGGATAAGGGTTACCGCATTGCTCATGTCTGTTCCTTTTTGGATGGCGCGGCCTGGGTGTCCACCAGGGTCAACTCCGTTTGCCAGTCACCGGCTTCGCTATCGCCGGTATGACGCACGGTTTCAACGCGTTGAAACGCCTGGACGGACCGGCTTTCCAGCTTGACCAGGTCGCCGGGGCTGATGGTGGGCAGCAACAGCGACTTGACCTTCCAGCCGTCGCGCTGTTGTTGGGCGCTGGCGGGCTTGGCCGCCACGGCGCCGGCCGCAGGCGCGCGTGCCCCCGCCTGTACCGACGCCTTTCCTTTCGACTTCGCCTTTTCAGTGGCCGCTTCACGCGTGCGTTCGGGTTGGCCCAACAGGCCACTGTCCACGGCCAGTACAACGGCTTGGCGCCGCGTGGTGCCCAGCCGCTGCACCACCTGCAATTGCTGGTTCTGAACCGACCATTCCAGGCCGGTCCCTTGCGTGACCTTGTGCAGCGCGGTGCGCGCCGCGCCGTAGAAAGAAAACCCGTGCTCCCAACGACGGTCGGGCACATCGTCGGCCATGACCAGCGGCAAGCCCATCTGCCGCGCGATGTCGCGGATGATGTCGCGGGCGCGCGCCCCCGGGCCCAGGCCGATCGACACCGCCGTATCGCGCACTTCGATATAGCCGTCCTTGACCGTCAGTTCGGTCACGACGTCCGGCGGCCCATAGCGCGTATAGGCAAAGACGATGCTGCCCGATGCCATCAACAGGGGGCCGCCCTCTTCGGCATAGCCCGCGTACAGCACGCATTGCAAGCCCGGCTCTTCCAACGAACGCCGGGTTTGCTCGGCCAGGTTGTACACGCTGATCTTGGCGTCGTTGGGCTCTTCGGCCGCCGTCTTGGCGATATCGAACGTGATGCGCATCGGGGGCATGATTTCCAGGCCGCGCGCGCCACTTTTGCCGACCAGCAGGCGGTAGACGCGATCAAACCTTGCCATCAACCACCTCCGCCGCGTTGACGTACAGCAACGCCACTTCGCCCGACGGCAGCGCCGACCGGCTGATGGTGTCGCGACGGTCCGGCGCCAAGGCCACCAGTTCGCCCGGGGGCACGGGCAGATGGCGGTAGCCCGCCAGCAAGCGCGTGTCCGGCACCACGGCGATGCCGGCAACGACCAGCTCGTTGTAGGCGTTCTCGATCGACAGCACCCATTGCTGGGCCTCGCTGTTCCAGGACAGCCGCAAGAACACCGTCATGCCGTCCAGCTCCAATTCGATAAGGCTGTCGTTGGCGTCCGGTACGAGTATCTGGATCATGGGGTCAAACCCTTTGCCGAGTTGTAAGTGTCGCGTTGCTTCGGGCTGGCGGGCACGCCGCTTTGCTTGCCCGCGTTGGCCTTGGTCGACCCGGCCTTGCCCGTCGCGCTGCCCGAGGTTTTTTCCGGAGGAATGTCCGCCTGCCGCAACGTCACCTTGCGGATGCGCTTGAACGTGGCGGACAGCTCGTAACGGTCGCCCGCGGTGTTGGTGCGGCCGATGGAGCAGCTTTCCATCACGAAGTCCACGTAGACGTCCATCCCCGTCGTGATGGTGATGGGCAGGCGATCCGCATGGATCTTGCGCAGCGCGTCCTTGGCGCCGATCAGCTTTGACCGGCCGGCGCCCAAGGCCGCGCTGCGAAAGCCACCCAGCAAGCTGATGTCGGCGGCAGTCACCCACCCTGCCAGCGTCAGTTGCTCGGGATCCTGGCCCACGTGGTCGGTGACCGGCGGGCCGTCTTCCACGGCGAATGACGTTGTTCGGCTGTTGAGCTGGGTGGTTTCGTTGACCAGCGCATCCAGGGGCAAGGTGCCGATGCTGCTGCCGCCATTCCATCCCAAAATCATGGAAACAAAGTTCATTAGGGCTCCTATCCGGGGCTTTCAACGCCGGGCGTCAGGTCGTACCAGTGCGGCAGGCTTTGAAGACCGCGTTGCTGCCCCTGGCTCACGGCATCGGCAACCGCTTTTTTCACCACTAGAGGATCGCCGGACGCCACGTTGACGACGAAGTTGTTGCTGCTTTGGAAGCTGAACGGGGCGCCGACGCGCATCGGCACAGGACCGATCACGGACACAGGCGGCACGACCAGCCCCGCTGCGCTGCTTGCCGTCGTCAACCAATTCGGCGCCGCGTCCGGCGACCACCCGTCCATTACCGACGCCTGGTCGCCGGCGTCGGGGCCTGATTGGCCCGGCAGCAAGCTCTTGAGCCAGTCCTTTGCCGCACGTGCCTTGTCGATCACCCAGGTCTGGATGGCGCGGCCGATCTCCTTGACGGTGGCGACCATGCGGCCACCCATGTCCGAGAAAAACGTCCACAAGCCGTTGAAGGCACCCGCCCAATGCGCGATGGCCCCGTCCCAGTCACCGGTAAACGCCGCGATCACGCCGCTGACCAGACCGCTCCAGAATTTCCAGATGGCCCGGATGTATTCGATGACCGGTCCCAGGAACGAATCCATGGCCATCGCCATCAGCGCATCCCAGGATGCCGAGATGTACGCCTTGATGGCGTCCCAGTTTTCCCAGATTTGCCACAGCGCGACGGCCAGCATGCCGATCAGCGAAATGATCCGGCCGACCGGTGTCATGGCAAACGCGTTCCACAACATGGGGACCACGACCCTTGCCAGGTTCAGCAGGAATCCGCCGACGGGCGACAGGATCTGCCACAGGCCGTAGACCATCACGGCAATCGATCCGAAGCGCTGGATCCACGGCCCCAGCGCCTCGCCCGCACCGCCCAGCAGGTCCTTCACAAACGTCAGCACGGACGACACGGCATCAAGCTCGTCCTGCCATTCCTCCACGCCGCCGATCCAGCCGCCCAAGACGGACTCGCCCCCGGCCATCCAGTTGGCGATGTCTTCGCCGATGAGATAGATCGTGGTCAACACCGCCGCCATGCGCAGCATGGGCGCTATCGACCGGGTCCACACAGAAAGCATCTGCATGGCGCCCGCCGGGCCACTGCGCATCGCCATCGCGGCATCCAACCCCAGGGCGGCGCGCGTGGCAGCGATCAGCGATTGAAACAGGCCGCCCGCCACCGCCCTGGCCCGCCTCAGCCCGTTGCCCAACGAGACCAGCCCGATGCTGGCCCCGGTCAAGGCAAGCAGCTTGACGACCGCGTCGATGTGGTCGGCCAGAAACAGGATCGACGTGGCTACGCCGTTCAACACGCCGCGGCCCGCCGGCAGCGCCTGGCCCAGGTAGCGCTGCATGGCGTCGTTAAACACCGTCATTGCTGCCGTGATGGACGCGGGCGCAGCCTCGGCTTCGGTGCGCATGGCCGGCAATTGCGATTGCAATGCCGGCAACGCCCGGTCCGTCGTAACCAGGCCGCCCTGCACTTGATCACGTAATTGGCCACGGCTTAGATTCAGCCCCGTGGCCAACGCGTCCTGCATGCGCTGGGGCAAGGTGTTGAATTGCCCCAGGTCCAACCAGCCTTGCTCGACCATATTCGTCAGTGCCGTGACGATGCCGTCGCGGTTCTGGGCCGGCGTCTGCGACAGCCGCATGCTCAAGGCCACGGCTTCCGTGATGCCGGTGGCTTCCTGCCGCGTGCGCCCATGGTCTTGCAAGGTCTGCGCCGAGCGTGCGTACGTGTCGACGTTGTCGGCATACGGCGTGCCACTGGTGCGTGACACGCGGGCAAGGTCGCGGTCGGCTTGCCCTGCATTCCCCTCAGACCCCGCTGCCTGTAGCAAACGCGCCTGGATCTGCACCCACGCGTCGATGTCGCCAAGGACGCGCTTGAACGGCGACGCGCCCAGCGTCAGCTGGATGACACCGCGCAGGCCGCCCAACGCCCCCGCGTGCTGGCGGGCTGCCGGAATGCTTTGAGGCCGGGGGCCGACCGAGGCGCTTGCGGTTTGGCCATTAGCGGTTTGACCATTCGCCGTTCGCTGGCTTGCCATCTGGCCAACCGTCATCCGCCCAACCGTCATCTGCGCAACGGCCATCTGCGCAATCGTCATTAACGCGCCGGGCATCCGCGCGCTTGCCGATGGCCCTGCCTTCGCTTGCGGCGTGTTCGCCACGCCGGGCAGCACATCCGCCAGCGCCAGGCGCATCGCGGCGCCCGCCCTGACGCTGGCGCCCACCATGGCCTGCAACGTCGACTCGAACGCCTGCCGATAGGCCAGCAACCCGGATTGATCCACCTGGTAGCGCAGCAGCGTCACCACCTCTCGTACAACGATCATCGTTACCTCGCCTTGTTATCTGCCGCGGCCTGCGCGGCCTGCTGGGCATCCATCAGCGCGTTGAGCTTCAGGATGTCCAGCAGATCGACGTCGCCGCGCTTGACGGCGTCCAGGCTGACATGGCGGGCCAGGATGGGCCGCCAGATGATCAGCTCTCGTTCGAAGCCTGCGTCGAACCGCCCGACAGGCTCGCCAACGTCGCGCGGGCCGGACCAAAGCGGCCGGCCCAACGCGCCAAAGGGCCGGCGAAGTTGTGCTCAAGGATGTGGAACAGCAACTCCAGGATCTCGGCATAGTCCGCAAACGCCAGCCCCCGGTGCGCCGGCGTCAGCTTCTGCGGCTCGCGGCCGGCCAGTTCGAAGCTGACCAGCTCCGGGTCGACCAAGCGCTCGGCCCAGCCGGCCAGCGCATCGCCGCCCAGCTTGGCCGACAGTTCCCGGAACGCATTGAGCATCGCGTTTTCGTCGCGGCCTTCGCCGGCGCCGTCCGCGCTGAACACCGAGGTCAGCATCGAGCCGGCGGCCGGCAGCACTTCTTTTTGCAGGTCGCCCAACAGCTTGAGCTGGCGAAACGGATCAAACCGTGAAATACGAAAGACGGTCGATCCGATGCTCACTTCCTTGATGGCGCTCATCAGGTATTGCCCCCGATCACGTGAATGGCCGGGCCGGTCTCGATCGTCCATTCACGGCTGCCGACCTTGGCGCCGTAGCCCGCGTCGGGCATCTTGACGATCCACGCGGAATCCGAGGCGTGCAGCGACGTGCCGCGCAGGTCGGTCACGGAAATCGGTACCGCGCCGTTGCCCTCGGTGGCGCGGTCGGCCTGGTGCAGCGCGGTCAAGGCGGCGTTGCTGGCGCTGGTCTGCATCAGCGTCAACGTGATGCGCAGGCGCGAGTCGCGCGACATCGATCGCGCCACCTCGCCGTCGACGCCGACGACCGAGGCGATGCCTTCGCCGATCTCCGTCACGGTGACAAAGGTGTCTTCGGCCAGGCCCGAAATGGGCAGCGCGCCCATCACGATCTTGACCTGGTTGGGTGCGTAGGTTTTGACTGACATGGATATGCCCCGATTACAGTTGTTGGTAGGTGAGGTTGCCCTTGATCTCGGCAACATGGATGGCGCCGGCCAGGCGGGCGCTGAAGCTCAGGTCGCGCAGAATGCGGTTGGCCTTGTCGTTGGTCGACACGCTGGCCGCGCGCGGCACGTTGATGACAAAGCCGGGAATCTTGCGGCCCGCGTCATCGATTTCGTCGGGCGCGACCAAGCCACGGCTCTGCCCCAGCAGCAGCGCCTGGCGGATGCCGTTGACCAGGACCTGGATGCCCGCGTCGGTATAGGGCACCTTGCCGTTGGCGTTGATCAGCTGCGATGCCACGTTGATCTTGACCTGCTCGGCCAGCCAGTCGCGGCCACGGATCACGTCGATCCATTCGCCGGCGGCGACCTTGCCGTTTTGCGTCACGGCAAAGTTGCGCATCTGCTCGAACGTGTTGGCGTTTTTCGCATGCGCGGCCAGCGCCTGGCCTTCGGTCAGGTTGTCGTAGGTCACGCCCGAAAGCCGCGTGTTGGCCCAGGTTTCACCCCCCGCATAAAAGGTAAAGCGGTTGGCGGCGACGGCGGTGTCCAGCGCCTCGCTATCGGCCTGGCCGTGGTACCACACATGCGTGCGGAAGTACTGCTTCTGCTGGCAGCGCGACGCGATGTCGTTGGACACGGCGGCGTCGATGATGCCCGCCTGCGCGCTGGATACGCCGAACAGGCGCTCGTTCGATTCCACCCATTCGGCGGCGTCCAACACATCCGCTTCCACACGGCTGGCCAGCGACACGCCGTACCAGTCGCCGTTTTCGCGCAGGCAAGCGTTCAGTGCGGCCGACGGCGTTTCGGTGCTGATCGGCGCGGCCAATTCCAGGTTGCCCGTCACGGCGATGGCGACGGCCTGGCCGGTCACATCGGCGGTCACCGCAACGTCGGCGCCGGTTGCGGTGGCCGTCACCGGTGCGTCGGTCTCGGCAATGGCAGCGGCGAGGGCCGTCGCGAGCGTTTGCGGCGTGCTGTCGGCGGCGCCCGCCACGCTGGCAGCCACCTTTTGCACGACGCCATTCGCGTCACGCCAGGACAGCGACACGGCGTAGTCCGACACGGCGGCGCGCGTCACGGCAATGCGCGATGCATCCACCTGGCGGCGGCCGACAAAGACGCGAGCCACCGTTGGAATCTGTTTGAAGGCGTCGCGCACCGCAATGTACAGCGGGTCGTTCGGGGCGATGCCCATGTCCAGCAGCTCGCCTGCCTCGGTCACCGCCATGACGCGGTTGACGGCCAGCGCGTGTGCGCCAAGGATCAGGATGTCAGAGAAATTCTGCTCCTTGATCGCCGTGGTGTTCAGCGAGATCGCCACATTGACGATCCGGTCGATTTTTGCCATTTGCGGCTCCAAAAAAAAACCGCCCAAGGGCGGCGGGGGGACAGCGTTAAGAAGACCTTGAACGTTAATTCGTCGCTTCGGTCTTCGCGGAAAAAGAGGTTGTAAAAGAAGGCAGCAGCCCGCCCGTGGTCGTGATGTTGCCGGTCACCGTTTCGATGAGGCCGACAACATCCGTGTAGGTCTGCGCGTAGCGAATGCCCAGGTCAAGCGCGCCCCGCGGCTCGCCCATCGTGCCCGGGGTGGCGTCGTTGCCATCGCGCGGCACGCGCTGCACGGGGCCGGCGTGAAACACCGCCAGGCCCAGCGCTTCCGCGCGATCCTCGTGTACGGGATGGCGCAGTGCCAGCCCCAACTTGTCCAGGGCGCGATAGGCGGCAGCGCCCACGCTGCGCAGCTCGACGGTGGCATCGCGATGATCACGCACCAGCTGATTGCCGTCGGCGTCGACCGGGCCGGTTTCAGCGGGGCCGGCCTGCACCCAGCGTACGGCCAGCGCGATACAGGGCGGCGGCGGAACAGACGGTGCATCGTCGGAAAGAAACACCGGCACGCCGCCCGCGGCGGCCGTCACCAGCGTAAGGATTGCGTCTTCAGGCGTCATGTCGGTCACTGTTGGTTCCGGAAAAAAAACAAAGCCCGCGAACCGGAGCGGTTGGCGGGCTGCATTTCGTGTGGGCGCAATGCCCCGCGGCTATTGTCTCAAATCCGGTCCCAAATGGGCATGGTTTTTATGAAGTGCATGTCCCAATTGCTGCCAGGAATACGTGGCGGATTTGGTGTTGCCGCCGCAGCGCTGGACATGCCCCGCGTCTAACAGATGGTCCAACACACGACGCGCGCCGCGACGCATTGCCTCTTGCGAGGCGGGCGTCAACGGCATGCCTCGGCTGACGTGCCGCAAGATCTCGGCCATTCTGAATTCGCGGCCGGGATACGCGGCCAGCAGGTCGATGACTTCGTGTGCGTATTTCATCGGAACGCCCTCCAGACTTCTTGCTTGAAGCTGCCCAGCGCCACTTTGTAGTACGGCAACGTGACGCCGATGACGCGGCATGCCTTGTCCTGGCGGCCATGCGCGGGCAGGTCCCCGTAGTCGGCGCGGCGCGTGTATTCCGCCTGAACCACGCGCTGCTCCAGAAGCGGCAACGCTTCATACAGGGCGTGCACGCGGCGCGCGCGTTCATGGTTCACGGGAATGCGCAGCGGCTCGTCGTCATCGTCGTGACCGGGCAGCGGCGGAAATTCGCACACGTCGGGCGTCTCGTGCAACATGCGGCGCGGGCCGGGCCAATCGCCTTCCCATTGCGACCTGGCCCAGTTATGAATTTCGTCTTCCACCCAACGCGGCATGCCGGCTTGTACTGACGGTGTATTTTTCATTTTCATTGTTTTGCGATCCTTACTTTGCGATCCGTGCTTTGCGGTCCGTGCTTTGCGGTCCGTGCTTTGCGGTCCGTGCTTTGCGGTCCTTAGCTGGCGCGCCGTTCGCGCGCGTTGGCCCATCATTCATGCGCCGCATCGTCATGTGCCCTCCGGTTTGGCCGTGTGCCTGGCGTGCATCAACATGTCGGCGATGGCCTTGGTGGGATGCCCGCCGGACGCGATGCGCGCCTCCCAGCGTTCGATCCATTCGCGATGTGACCGGCTGCGGGCTGCCAGCATTTTTCCCGCACCCATTTTTCTCAGCGCGGCCTCGGCTTCGGCACGCGTGGCCAGCGTCTGTCCGGGCGCGGGCAACGCCGCGCGCGGTGCCGGGATGTCGGGCCATGCACCTTTTGCCAACTCTTCGGACAGCGTTCTTTCCCAACGGACTTTGATTGCGCCGAAGTTGCTGTTCAACAGGTCAACCGTGCTGACGCCCACCGCCGCCCAATACACCGCCGGATGCGACCAGTCCCCCACCTCGCCACGACGCCGCGCCGACACGCCGCGCACCGCTTCGTGATAGGCAAGTTCGGGGATCAACCACGGGCAGCAAAGCTTCAGGAATTCCGGCAGCGTCGGCGGCCATTCCCGTGTCAGGCAGGCGGTAAGCCCGCGCCGCACTTGCGCTTCGGTCAGGCCGGCCAGCTTCTGGTTCCAGGAGTCTTTCAATTCGCGCGGCGTCAGGCCTTCCCATTGCTGCGCGAACTTGGCGCCATACAGCAAGTGCATTTCGTTGACGACCAGCGCGCCCAGTCCGACCGTCGATTCAACGACTGGCATCGATCACCCCCATGTCAATTTCGCCCCGGACATGGCCCTCGGCCAACACGCTGCGCAATTCCGACGACCATTGCGCGCGTTGCCGCGATGGGTGGGCTGCCGTGACGCGGGCCGCCGCCCGGGGTGGAAACAGGCCCAGGTAGCCGCTGGCGATACTGTGGGCAATGACGTCGCGCGCCGCGACGCCCTCGGCCCGGTAGCCGGCAAGCTGTTGCAGCTGGCGCCGCGCCGCCTCTTGGGTGATCGGCTTCTTGCGCGCTTTGCGGTCCGCCACCCAGCAAGCCCAATCGGCGCGATCCAGCCAATCAGGCAACGCACACTCGGCCGCATCGAAGGCGGGCTTGCCGGAGCGCACGGGGGCCGCTTTCGGGATTATCGATTCGGGTTGTGGTCGTTCTGGAGGTGGGTTTGGCTGTGGTTCTGGTTGTGGTTCTGGTTGTGGTTCCTGGTTGGTTGCACGGATGTTCAACGGCTGTTGATCCGCTGCTTGCCTTGCCGGCATGCCTGCCTGCCGAGCGCGTTTGGCCGCGCTGGCTTTGCCGGCTGCCGATTTGGCTTCCTTGTTGCCGTGATAACGCGCGATCTCCGCGTCACAGCGAGCATGTCGCCAGCCCTGCTCGGATTCCACGAAGAACTCGTGCAGCACCTGGACCACGGCGTTCTGCTCGTCGTCGGACCGCGCGATCAACAAGCGGCAAAGCTTGTCGATGTCTTGCGATAGCGGCGCTTCGGTGTCGTAGTAGAGCTCGATCAAGTCCCGGTAGACGCTGCGCTCGATGCGCGTCAGATGCCGCGTTGCGCTATTGAAGTCGCCGATGTGGTGGGGGTAATAGTTCATTGCGCCGTGATCCTTTCGGCCAGCTCCGGCCAGATTTGAGTGCAATCGGAAGGGCGCAAGTCGCGCCGGGTGACGGCGCCGTCGGTGGCGAGTTCGATCAAGGCGCAGTGCTTGACCGGCACGGGCCTGCGGCCGGTGCGCCACTGATAGACCAGCGCGGGCGACACGCCCACGAGCCGGGCGAACATGGCAGCGGTCAGCGCCCCTTCCTGCTTGAAATAATCAGGTAGATTCATTGCCAAAACTATAGCGACGCTACAGCTTATTAGCAAGCCATGCTATAGTTTTATTTGCATAGCATTGCTATATGAAAATGTGGACTATCGAAGAGGAAGCCGCCGCCCTGCGCGCACGCTTTGAAGGCGTGAACCGCGCGGCATTTGCTCGCGACCACCACGTGAAGGGCGGCCAGGCGATGATTTATCAACACATCACCGGCCGCCGTCCTATTGGGATCGAAGCGGCAATGGCCTACGCCGAAGGGTTTGGCTGCACTCTGGCGGCAATCAGCCCTCGTCTGGCAGCTGAAGCTAAAAAGGCCGCGTCGCTGTCGACCGCCGTCCCGCTTGCCGCCCCCACGGCCGACGCCCAATGGCCGTTTCCATCCGTGCCGGCATCGCTGATCCATGGGCTGGCGGATGACCAGGTCAAACGGCTGGAAGGCGCGCTGCTATTGGCGCTGGGCCAGATGGGCGTCAAGACCAAGGGTTCTGCGGGCCTGGGCAAGAACACAAGCCCTAAACGCGGTGCGCTCGTCAGCATCGACAGCGTCGCGGACGAGTTCCCCATGGCGCCGATCCCGGCTGCCCCCTGGGACCCAGAAGGCGTCACCACGCATCAGGCCGAACGCATGCAGGCGCTGCGCATCAGCACGGCGGCCAATGTCGGCCACGTCGCCAATGCCGGCTACTCCGCCAACGATCAGGAATTCATGCCCGTCCCCGAACTGGACGTGCGCCTGGCCGCCGGCCGGCTTGGCATCGAGAACTACCACGAGACGGAGATCGGCGAGATCCTGTTGCGCCGGTCATTCCTGGAGTCGTTCAAGCTGCCCATCAGCCGCATGAAGATCGTGTATGCGCAAGGCGACAGCATGGAACCCGTCATCCAAAACGGCGGGCCAATGCTGTTCTACGAAGACCCCGTCATCGACCCCCGCGAAATCGACCCGCGCACCGTCTACGCGATCAACCACGGCGGCAAGATGATCGTCAAATGCATCGCGCGCGGACGCGAGGGTGGCTGGCTGGCAAAATCGTTGAACCCCGCCTACGCTCCCTTTGCGCTTGAGAAAGAAGACGGCTGCGAAGTCCGCATCGTCGGACGCATCCTGTGGTCGCCGTACGACCTGCGAAATGGGGTGGACGAGCGCTTGCTGTAAGGCTCGTCCGCGAGTTAGCCACCCGTTCTACGCACCACCCACCGCCTTCACGACCTTGCCCGTGCCGCCGCCGCGGGATAAACGAACGGCACGCAGCAATCGCCATGCCGCAGGGCGCACATCCCGGATGCGCGCATCGGGCGCGAAGGTGCGCCATTGAATAGTCGGCCATCTGCCTATCCGCTTAACAGTCGCACCGTGCGCGCGCGGGGTGCGATCCCTACGCGTCGCTTGCAATATTGACCGACGGCGCCGCTTCGCAGGCCCGCTTCGGAGGGCCGCTTCGGAGGGCCGCTTCGGAGGCGTCGCCCGACACCGCCTTTCCCTCTCGCCTGCACGGCACGCGGTTTGCGGTCCGACCCGCGCAGCGGCACCGTCCGTCCGCCGCGCCCCGAGACGGTTTGAGATCAGGAGGCCCCTCCATGAAAGTGCATCACCTGAACTGCATTTAACTTGCCCCGCGGGAGGCCGGCTGATGGACGGCCGGTCATCGTGGCTGGCCACGCGCGGCCGGCTGTGCTGCCACTGCGTCTTGCTGGAACTGGATTCGGGCGGGTTGGCGCTGCTGGACACCGGACTGGGCTTGCAGGACGTGGCGCATCCGCGCCCCCGGCTAAGCGGGTTCTTTCTGGCCCTGGTGAAGCCCGAATGGAAAGCCGCCATGACGGCCCGACGGCAAATCGAGGCGCTGGGATTTTCCGCATCGGACGTGCGTCACATCATCCTGACGCATCTGGACTTCGACCACGCAGGCGGACTCGACGATTTCCCGCAGGCGACCGTGCACATGATGCGGGCCGAAGCCGACGTGGCGCAGCGGCAAAGCACGTGGATGGACCGCCAGCGTTTTCGGCCGCAGCAATGGTCGTCCCGCGAACGTTGGCAGGTGTACGACGAAGCCGCCGGCGAGTCCTGGTACGGCTTCAAGCGGGCGCGTCCCTTGGCAGGCTTGCCCGCCGAGATTGCAATGATTCCGCTGCGAGGCCACACCGTGGGTCACGCGGGCATCGCCGTCAACCGAGGCGCCAGTTGGATGCTGCTGGCAGGCGACGCATACTTTCACGCAAACGAGATGGCGCTGGACCGGCCAAGTTGCCCCATCGGCCTGCGCATGTATCAGCACATGCTGGACCACGATCGCGCGGCGCGCCTGGGCAACCAGCATCGGCTGCGCGAACTGATCCGCACGAAAGGCGGCGAAGTGGACGTGTTTTCGGGGCACGACACCGAGGAGTTCCAACGTCTGGCCGGACGGCCCGCGTAGCCGGCGATGTATTCGACTGTCCAACGGAATGCGGTGAAAGCCGTGCAAGGCTTGCTGCGTATGGCGCGCTCGGGCCGCGCCTCAGGCCGCAGTTCCCAAACCTTTGCCCGGGCCACGACCTGAGACGCTCCACGGCCTACAGCGCGGTTACGCGCGGCACAGCTTCCAAGCCCATGCGTCAACGCCGCCCACGCGGCAGACAAAGCGCCAGCCCCGCCGCCACCACAGCAGCAAGCAGAACAGTGCGTTGGTGCATTGCCAGTTGCGTGTACACGCTGTGCCGGCGTGGATGCAGCGGCGTTGACGGATGCTCGCCGCCCCCTTCGTACAGCGAGTCCGACCCGCCGCCCGCCGGCATGTCACCGCGCTGATGCCGGAACAGCCAGCTTGTCATACGGTCGGCCAGCGTCGGCATATTCTGACCCAACGCCGAAATCGCGCGCGACGCGCTGCCCACGTGAAGATCCCGGGTCGGATACTGCGCCGCGTGCAAAATCGCTTCGGCAACGGTGTCGGCCGCATATACCGGCGGCGGCAGGTTAGGCTGCACATCCATGTAATTGCGCGCGTGCGCGGCAAACCCGGTTGCGACAGAAGCCGGCTTGATCAACGTGACAGATACCGGCGCCTGGCTTTCGCGCAGCTCCATCCGCAGCGCATCGGTAAAACCCTTGACCGCGTGCTTGGCGGCGGAATAGGCGCCTTGCAGCGGCACCGCGCGATCCGACACTTCGCTGCCCACATTGATCAAGGCCCCGCCCGACTGCTTCAAGTGCCGCACCGCCGCCATCGAGCCATACACCACGCCCCAATAGACGGTATCGAACAGCTTGCGCTGATCCTCGACCGGCACCTGTTCCAACGTACCAAAGATGGAAACGCCGGCGTTGTTGACCCAGGTGTCCACCCGCCCGTAGTGCTGCACGGCCTGTTCCAGGATACGGTCATGATCCTCGGCAACCCCCACATCGGCCACCACGGTAATAGCCGCCCCACCCGCCTGGACGATATCGTCCGCCACGCGGGTCAACGCCTCTTCCTGCCTGCCCGCCAAAACCACTTTCGCGCCCTGCTTCGCAGCCATCCTAGCCGTGGCCGCGCCAATACCACTGCCCGCGCCAGTGATGACGATCACCTGGTCACGCAGTGCTTTCAATTTCAATCTGGGTTGATACATGTGAGCCTCCCAATCAGCGGCGCGCAACATGCGCGGCTTTGGGAGGGCAGCAAGGGACATGCCTGACGGGGGCTATGGCAGAACGGGTCGCGGCTTCAGGAGGAGCTGGGCGGGGCGATGCTTGCCCGCGCGCGTGACGGGCCGCCGAGACGGCGCGGTCGTTCAGTGTTTGCCCGGAAAATCGGCAGGCCACCGCATCTTGCGCGGCGGGTCTTCCGCAGATTTGTTCTGGCCGGTTTCCTGAGGAGTTTCCTGGGTAGGATCCTGGGCGGGATCCACCGGCTTTTCGCGACGGACGATATCCGTCTCCATTTCCTTTTGTTTTCCCTTGCCAGGCTGCTGGGTATCGCTCATCGGCTCCTCACATGCAACGACACAATCGATGGAATCTTTCCACAAGCGCGGGATTTTTTAAAGACGCTGTTGGACTAAGCCGTCCGGCAAGACTCCGGGAAAATCAAAAACAAAAAAGGCGCTTAGGATGACCTAAGCGCCTTTCTTGACAAATTCTTTGGGGTGGCTGATGGGGCTCGAACCCACGACAACCGGAATCACAATCCGGCGCAATTTCTAAGGTTTATGCGGGTAACAGGGCGAAACTGGTGGCATGGCAGGGGAAATAGACCACGATTTCATGCGGTTCTCCAGGCTGTCGCCACCGCAATTTTCCGCTGCCATATACTGGACGCCCATCCAGCAACACGACCACCATGACCGAAAACGGAATTCTGGCCCAGGTGCCGGGCCCATTCATCGCCCAGGCATCCAAGACACTGCCGCCGGCGGCCGGCGCCGAGGATCGGGATTACGACGTGGTGATAGAGGCCGGCCACTTGCGCACCGTGCGCGTTACCTTCCGAAAGCAGAAGGCCAAGCGCGGCAAGTTCAGCAGTTGGTTTTGGGTGGCCGAGCGGGCGGAGATGGTCTAGGTTTGAGGCCGCTGCGCAGGGGAATTTCCTTTGATAGGAGATAGGCGCTGTAGGCGGAACAAGGACAACCGATGTCAGTGGCACAATGTAACCGCCGGAGGTAGGCTGAACGCTACCAAACGACAAGATCGTTCTCACTATTCCTGCCACTTTAGGACGTCACCGTGTTCGGAGTAAGACCAGAAGATCAGCCAATTTCCCAGGACGCCGCCCGTGCCATCGCGATTAAATGGTCGATCGAACATGGTGTGGATACTCTTCGCATGCTGAAGTTCGCAGACAGTGTTCTAGCAGAGGCCAATGAGCATGTGGGACTTAGCGCGGCTGGTCTCGTCACACATCTGGAATGGTTTAAGAGAAATTCAGCCGCCACGATAGAGGCTTGGCGCGAATACGAACTCAGCCAAGATCAACGACGCGATACTTGGATTCTCGAAGCCGTAAAGCACATTGCCATTGCCAACGTGGCAGGGGTGGCTGGCGCAACAGCGCTTTTGGCCGGGCGTGGCGAGAACCAGATGGCCAGCTATTCAGTGATTGCGTTTTGCGTCGGCTTGCTTGCGGCAGTTATCGACTTTGCGTTGAATGCGGAAGCTCATCATCGTCGAGCAAAAGACTCACGCTCCAGGATAGCCTCCGCTCGCGCGGCCACCTCGTGGAAAGATTTGATCGACAATGAAACCGCCACGTCTCCCAAAATGCAGCGCGGCCGTGAGCCTGGATCGCGCTTTGTAGTTGGCGCCACAGTGTGCGGATGGATCGGCGGGATTAGCGCCATCATTGGCATTAGCTTCCTTGCGTTCGGCGTGACTGGAAGCGCGCCTAAGGCCCCCCAGGAGAGTCCCGCGCCGGTGTGGGAGGGTGCCGCAATGCATGAATGTAGCCCTGGAGACCGTTCACCTGGTCAGCCCATCGAGCAGCATCTTTTCCCAACTCCTCATATCGTCCGACACACGATCCAATAATTCCGATCCAGTCGGGGCCGGCTGCATCAGATCCGCCGCTGGCGCTGGCAGATTCGGCACGCCGCTGGGCGAGCTGGCGCAGCAGCCCGTCAATGCGACCACGCTGAGCGACAGCAGTCTTTTCAGCAGCTTCTCGCGCCAGGACGGCGCCGCGGTGTTTGGCATCAGCACGGTCTCGTTCCTCCTGCCACGCGCGCTCGATTGCCGCCTGGCGTTGCTCAATTTCAGTTTGCTTGGCCAAAGCACCAGCCTCGAATTGACTGCCGCCGTACCATCTGACCCATGCGGCAGCAACTGCCAACACGACGACACCGGCCAGCGCGGCCGCCGCGTAGCCCTTCCATCCCGCCAGGCGGCCCACGGTGGACAGCGCGCTCATGGGGTCACCTCGGCCACGGCCTGGGCATGCAGGGCCGGCCAAGTCTGCGAGTGAGGTTTGCCGGGCCGCCACGTGCGGGCGTACAGATCCCACCCGCCTTTCGAGTCAGCCACGGCGGGCAACCGCGCCGGATCGGTCCAAAGCAGCAATCGCGCAAAGGCCGCCGCCAGCACGTCATCGCTTTCGAGCTGGGCGTACACCGCCGGGGACGTCGGCGCCACGCTGCGCGCTTCGCAAACCTGGCGTGCCAACGCCGCGCTCGCGGAGTGGGTGAGCACGCCGACCACGCCGCCGCCGCGCTCGAATTGCCAGAAGCCGCGCGCCGGCCCGCCGATTTGGCGGCGGTGCAAGAAGCGGCTTTCCTGTAGACCGATCGCCAGCAGCATCACGCGCGCGGCGGGCGTGTCCATCTTGGCGGGCAACAGCGCCAGCGCGGGATCGACGCCCGTACTGATGATCTCAGATAGGTTCATGGCTCCGGTGTCCTGATATGTTTGGCCGTCACGGCGGCCACGTAGAAGGCGGCCGAAGCCGCGAGCGCCGCATCGCCTGCGCTGGCCCAGCCGGCCACAAAGATGCGGCACGCCGCGCCGGTGGCGGTCAGGCAGACGGCGGCCAGGCCCACGCGCTCCAGCGTGGTGTCGTTGATCGACTTGGAAAACACGGCCAGCACCGCGCCGCCGGCGACCACCAGCCAGCACACGAACGCCATGACCGCCCACAAGGTGATATAGATCTTGGTGTCCATGTCAGGCTCCCTTCCCGCGCACGCGGTCAATCACGGCCTGCCACAACGCGCCGATGGGCGCTACCTGTACCGCCTCCCAACCGCGCGAGACGATGGCCATGCCGAACATGCCCGTCAGAAAGCCCGCTAGCCCTTCCGGGATGCCCAACAGCGACGAGAGGTAAGGCGAGGCGTAATAGGCCACGAGCGACCCACTGACGGCCATACTCAGGCGCGCGGGCCAGGACCCTTGCAGGTATCGCATGGACACCGCCGCGCCAAGCACGCCGGCAAATTTTGCCGCGAGGGCGTCGAAGTCTTGGATGTTCAATCGCGTCCCCTATAGACGTAAAAAAACCCGCCGTAGCGGGTTGCTTATTTAGTTCTGACTTCACGCGCTTGGCGCCAAGTCTTGACCGGGCTTTCCAGATGTCGGCGAAGACTCCCGCGAGGGGAAGATTCGTTTGGCAAGCTTGATGCAGGGCTCATCGACCAGCCGTGTAAATACGATGGCGACCACGATCGTGGTTGGGAAGGCTATAGCAAATGCCATCGCGGCGGCCGCGGTCCGACCAAATCCTTGGTCAACCACGAACCACAGGTATGAGCCGCAGGCCACACTTAAGATGATTGGTAGGTGGACGAGATAGAGCGAATATGAGATCCGACCCAGAAACTGAACGGGGCCGCTCCTCAACAAGCCCGAGAAGGCACCCGATTTGACGGCATACACGAGCATGGCAGCCCCCAGGACGGCAAATACCCCGTTTCGGTCTGGCGCCGCAACCGGGATATATCCGAGCCACCCATACAACCAAGAGCTGTCGATGCCGCCAAGGTACAAGCCAATCACCGCCAGCAAGTACAACACACCGCGGCGCCTTGAAGCTGGCAGATCATTGAGGTGGGTTCCAAGCAAAAAAGCGAGATACGCAACCCACTCGCCGGGCGCGAATGACACTGTGAGGATGATGTAGATCGCCGCCCCGACCACTTGGCTGCGCCGACTCAGGGTAAGGCAACGATATGCCAAGATAAGCAGCGAGCCGATGAACTCGATCCGCATGGTCCAGAAGACCGGGTTGTATGAAACTTCTCCGCGAAAAATCGCGCCGAACACCCCCTCTCTGACAGCTTGGAAGAAGTTCGGCGTGACATTCCACATGCCTTTGAGCCACGCAGACGATGTTATGTCGGCGACATCGACCGAGTGATACAGCCCCAGGCTCATGAGGCCAAACGCGAATAGCGCGCTCCCAAGAACTGGGCCGGCCAAGCGAAAGTACCGACGAGCAGCCAAAGACCGGGCGATCGCCAAATCCTGCTTTTCGACCAAGCTCTTTGTGAGAACGTAGCCACTCAGGACGAAAAATATCGATACCGAGAAGCTGCCGTTCCAAAGTACGGAAATGGCCGGCGTGGCCAAGATGCTCTCCACGCGACCGTAAATCGCTCCCGGCGCTGCGACCCAAGCAAAGTAATGAGTGAACGCAGCGGGAAAGAACGCCAGGATCATATGAGAGACCACAACGCTAACCGCTGCTAGCCCCCTAAGCCCATCCGCACTGGCGTCTTTTGCCACCCTTTCACTCCTCCGATGTGGCTCGCATTATATAGGTACCGCGAGGTCTATTCGCTCAGGGAGAACTTGGGCATTTGGTGCAACAGCTCGCTGTCTGTCGGGATGGATACAGACTCGTCGTCCAGGAGACTCAGCAGCTCGTTTGCCTTTTCCCACACCAGGCTACGCCAAGCGCGCAAGGCCTGCCCCTCTTTCTGGAACTTGGGCACAGCCGGCTCATCAGCGAAAGTGATCGCGATGTTGATACTCTCGTACCCAAGTGCTCGCGCCTGATCGTCCAGGAGCTTTTGAACAACCCCGGTCTTGTTGGCTTTGATCTGATCTGCGGTCAGCGGTTGGCTCACAAGTGCCAATGCTTCGCTTTCATTGAGGGGGGTGGCGCCAATTGGAATGAGGTCGTCTTGGGAACCGTCGTCTTCGTAAGCCATGACGTCGTCGTGATACTTAAAATATTTCATGATTACTCCTATCGAAGTTCTGCCCAGCCCAACAAGGTGCCTTGGGTGACGTTCAATCGGTAAGTCAGCCCAGGGGGCACAACCCCAGTACAACTAAGGCTCCAGTTTCCTGGCGTCCCGTTCGTCACAAGACTGTTGCTGCTCAACCCCGGGCCGCTTCCGACCAGCAGTGCCACCGCAACGGTACTGTTCGCCACGGAGCCGGTGACGCTCGTTGAGATCATGATGGGTTTGCCGGTGCTGTTGGTGTAGGTAACCCCCGCAGCCCTGCTTGCCGTAACATCGATCCATGTTTGGCCGAGGCCGAACGCTTGGCCGAACTGGACGGCGTGGCCAGCTTGTACTGCGCTACCAACTTGAAATGGCTGCGGCGCCACCACGTTGGTCCCGTCCGTATAAACGAGGGCAACCCCCGCCTGCGCAACGGCCGCGCCAGATCCGGTTGCGGTCTTACACGTCAAAGTGAAATTCCCAGTGGTGTTATTGATCACCAGCCATTCTTGCGCCAAGCTAGGGAAAATAATCTGTATATTTGCCGTCAGCGTTCCGGAGAAAGTGATAATCGGGTTGGCGCTTTGCGCAGCCGTCAATGTCACATTCGCGTTGGACAGACCCGTCAACGTGGTAATGCCTTGACTGGGCACGTTCGCGATAGCTGCGATCAGGTTCGTCTCCAGGGCCGTCAGATTGCCGTCGTCAACGACATTCGAGCCGGTGCGGTCTGCAATAAATTGAGCAACCACGGCAGATATGGCACTCGACTGTCGCCAGACCTTGTTGAGTTCGTTTGACTTTGCGACGCCAGACTGAAATCCGCTCAACCGGGCGCCAAGCGCCAAGTAGTCGGCCTGCGTTAGGACATTGGCCCCCGCGCCGGTGCCAAAGGGGAGAAAGTCATTTGTAGCCACGGAAGCTCCTTTCAGCTTGGATAGAGATCACCCCAGGCTCCAACATCGAAGCCCGAAATGTATTGGTTGTTCACATCGAATCCGAAAAGCGGCCCGTCAACGTCGGGAACGATGAAGTAGTTCACGCGCACACCCTCGGGCTTTATAGGGATGTAGCCCCCGGTCAGCAGTGCCAGAAACACCGCCGACGGGCGTTCGCCGGCGATGCCAATGTCGATCGACATATCGCCGTTGTCTTGGATGAAAACGTAGGTGCCAGCCGGGTAGATTTGCCCGTCGCCAGTCCAGGTCAGCGCCGCGCCGGTGGTGGGCACCTGGCCCATGGTGATCAGGCCGGTGGGCGAGGCGGAATAGTCGGTGACAGTGACAGGCGCACCTAATGTCTCGATATACGCTGTTTGAGCCGGCCCAGCTTCCAGCTGCAAACCCCAAAAAGTGACGCTTTCTCCCGGAGCGATATTCCCGTTGAACCATACCAACGGCGGGTAGGTGTTGATCGTCACCGAAGCGGTATCGCTCACCCATACACGGGTCCAGCCGTCGGGATAGACCGTCGATCCGAAGCCCTGAGGCGCGGACGATCCGCTCCCGCCAACCACAGCGCCGGTTTGAACGTTGAAATAGACTTCTTTATGAGACCCAAAGGCCGCCGAATGCAAAAGCAACCGCACCTGCTTACTTGACATGGCTGGGTCGCGTTTAAACCAAACCGAGGCGGTGTAGCGAGTACCCGCCACGTAAGCCATGCTGCTGGATGTGCCCGGGTACACATACGGGCTAGTAGTGGTGCTAACGCCCAGAAAGCCCGCATTTGTTGACCCGTCCGGCGCAGAACCTGAGTTTGGTGTGAGAACCCTCCCAGTAGCACCGTCCCATCCTACTGAGGTTGCGTAGCTCCGCAGCACCAGATTCGTGCGCGGCGTCGGGTACTGCCGCTGATTCCCCTGCCGGTCATTCCTGAATATTGTGGCGCTGCCGACCTGAAAGACCGGGCGCCCCTGGTACTTCAGCTGAAACTGCGTTGTTGCTCCATCGCCGGTACCAAACGGCTCAGCGTTCGCATTGACCGGTATGGGACTGGTCCCCGCCGAGAATATGCTGTTCAAAATGGCGGCCGACGATTCCAAAGTTCCGTCCCAGTGGTTCGCCCCGATCTTGGCCCGGATCAAGATCCGATAGGTGTCATCGTCCAACGATGTGACGCCAGTGTCCGGATCAAATGGGCCTTGCCAGACGCCCTGTTCGAAGCCCAAGCCAGCAATGTCGAACGAGAAATACACGCCCTCCAGCGGCGTGCGCACGTTGCGCGAAATACCCACCCACTCCCCGACTGCATCCAGTTGAACACCGACCGCGTCGTCGAGGTCGTACGCCGGTACCATCTGCCCGTAGCTGTCCTGTGCGCCGACGAAGCAATGCGATACCGCTTCGACCATTGCGGCGAATTTCGGCTTCCCACGATGGAATGCCGTGATCAGGTCCAGGTACTTTTCGACATCTGCCATATCAGGTCACCGTGAGCGTCACGTTTGCCGCAGTCATGCTCGCCGCTTGGTTGAATGCGAGAGCCACATCGGGAGATCCCGCGCCACCGGGGCCGCTGAGCGTGAGTGCTGCCAGCTTGAACACCACCCCGCCACCGACAGAGTTCGCCGCGGTGATCGCGTCGCCCCACTCGACCGATCCGCTGGCGCCGCCGCCGATTTGCACGCCGTTCACGTAGTCCGCGATGGCCTGCTTGATGGCATTGCCCACTGTCGTCGAGTATCCGGTCAGCGCCTTGATCGTCACGGCAGCCGTCAGGGGGGCACTCGAAGGCCGGAAGAAGCTGATCGGATGCGCGATTCCGTAGATGTCCGTAACGATTTCGGTCGTGGTCCCATAGGTTCCGGTTCCCGGGGTCTTCTTCGCCGCAATCGCGTTGGCAATCGCCTGCGCGTCACCGCCGTCCACGACCATCGAGATGCTGTGCGAGGGGATTCCATTTGAATCCGTCGCGTTGGTGTCGTTCTCGTAGGCCCGATATCGCACGACGCCATCCGAGCATACAAAAAGACCCAGGCTGACAAGGACGGCGGGGATTGCGCGAAGGGTGCGGCCAAGCGGTTCCATGGTCTGGTGGAAGAGGCGATTAGCTGGCTTGAAACCGGCGGCGGTCGCGCAGATAGCCTTTGCGCCGATCTTCGCAAAGCCCTGGCCGCGCGGAAGCAAGGGGGTAGCGAGTGAACTATTACCTCGATACCGAGTTCGACGGCTTCGGTGGCCCGCTGCTGTCCCTTGCGCTGGTGCGCGAGGATGGGCAGTCGCTGTATCTGGTCTACACGGACAGCGCGGCGCAGCAGCCGTGGGTACGGGAGAACGTCGTTCCGATCCTGCGCGCGGTGCCCTTCCCGGTGACGGTCGTCAACTGCCGTCACCATGGCGGCGCATACCGCATCGCTGAGTTCCTGCATGGCGATCCCGCCCCGCACATCAACACCGATTGGCCAGACGACGTGCGCTATTTCTGCCAAGCCATCATCACGGCCCCGGGTGAAATGGTTGCCGTACCCCACCTCTCGTTCGAGATCCACCGCGTGGACGCCTACCCGACAACGCTATCCGACGCGGTCCAACACAACGCATGGTGGGACGCGATGGCGCTCCGGCACATCATCCAGCACCCCCGCACGGACGGAGGCGGACGTGGATCATAAAGCACGCACAAGCCGAACCTGTGACTCATTGATGGAACAATAAATGGCTTCCAACTACCTCACGCCGGAGGAGCTCAAAGAGCTTACCGGCTATGTTACGCGCGCGGCCACGTGCCGCTGGCTGGAGCGCAACGGATGGCCTTTCGCGCAACCCGCTGGCAACGAATGGCCGCGCGTTTTGCGCGAGTACCATGATGCACGGTTGTCCGGCGAAGAGAAGCGCCGGCCCAAACGAGGGGCGGAACCAAATTGGAGATGCGCGCCATGATCGCTAAGCGTACAAAACACTTGAAATTGGGTCTGTTGCCCCGCATGGACGCGAGGCCGCGTGCGAAAGGCGGGTGGACGTTCCGGTACTACACCTACGACCGGAAATACATCAACCTTGGCCACGACCGCGCCGAAGCAATCAAGCGAGTTCTGGAAATGGAGAGGCGTGCACCGGACACAGGAACCGTGGGCGAACTGATGCGTGAATACATGGCCAGCGGCGCCTTTAAAAACGACCTGGCCCAACGCACGCAGGAAGACTACATCGCGTCCAGTAGGGAAGTCCTGGAGCGGTTTGCATCGATGCCGGTCGAAGACGTCAAGCCGCCACATATCGCGCGGTATTTGCGCGTAGAGCGTGCGGACGCACCTGTCCGGGCAAACCGAGAAATGGCATTGCTCGCCTCGGCGTTCCAATTCGGTATCGAGCACGGCTACGCCACGGCAAACCCATGCCGACAAGTCCGCCGGAATAAAGAGCGTCCACGCTCGCGCTGCCCTTCGTGGGCCGACATTGAATCGTTCTGCGCGACGGCAGCGAACAAGGGACCGTCGTCGCACGTCATCGGGCTGATGGCCAAGTTCATCGCGCTCACCGGCCGCCGCCGCGCGGAATTTCTGAGCCTGCGCAAGACTGATTTGGGTCAGGACGGAATTGTCGTAGGGTTTGCGAAAGCTAAGGCGGGCGATGCACTGCGCCGAGGGCTGATCGAGTGGACGCCGGCGCTGCGCCAGCTATTCGCGGAGCTCGGGCAATTGGATCGCAAAGCGCGCGACGGGAAATCGTCTATCCCGGAATCGATGTTCGTGTTCACGAACCGCGACGGACAGCCTTATAGCGAACAAGGCTTCAAGGCGCTGTGGTCCAAAATCATGGCCGATTGGGTGGCAGTGCCAGGGCGCGAGCGGTTCACGTTCCACGACCTGCGCGCCTACTACGTGACGGTGCTGGTGGACCGCGACGAGAACCCGGAAACACACGCAAATCCGGCCACAACCCGGCGGGTTTATGACCGCCGGCGCGTGGTCAAGATCAAGGGCAGCGCCTGACGCATGCCACCAAAGTCGGATCTTGCCACCATTTCAAATTCGACAGGCAAGAAAAAAGCCGCTCTAAGCGGCTGATTTCTAAGGAATTCTTTGGGGTGGCTGATGGGGCTCGAACCCACGACAACCGGAATCACAATCCGGGACTCTACCAACTGAGCTACAGCCACCTCTGGTGCTTCTTTGCCGTGCTTCAAAAGAAGCTCAACAACGAAGAGGCCGAACTATAGCATATTTTTTCTGCGTGTCAAAAGCCCCCTTTTGCCTTTCCATTGCCAATACCACGCACCTTGCTATTCTTCCGCATGGCTCACTTACCAAGGCTGGTTTTCACGTCATTGCTATGGATCGCATACACGCAATTTTGATCGATTACTGGCCTCATCTGGTCTTTGCCATCAGCATCGTGGCGGGGACGGGCGCGGCGGTGCATGCCGCGATGACCAAGCAGGATGTGCGGGCGGCGATTGGGTGGGTGGGGGTGGCGCTGTTTTCCCCCTTGTTTGGCGCCCTCTTCTATTTTGTGGCCGGCATTAATCGCATCCGCAAGACGCGGGTGTCGCAGTTGCGCGACGAGACCATGGTGGTGGATGCCGAGCAGGTGGATACCCTGCCGGTGGATGTGGCGGCGGTATCCGGTACGCAGTTTGCGTCGCTGAAAATACTGGGGGATCGCGTCAGCCGGTTTCGGCTGTTGGGTGGCAACGCGGTGCAGCCGCTGGACGGCGGGGACGAAGCCTATCCGGCCATGATGCAGGCCATACGCGAAGCGCGTAGCGCCATCGCGATGCAAAGCTATATCTTCGATAACGACGAGATCGGCCGCGAGATGGCCGAAGCGCTGATAGAAGCGCAAGGGCGCGGCGTGCAGGTGCGTGTGTTGATCGACGCCATCGGCTCCAAGTATTCGCGTCCGCCCATCGTGCGCATGTTGGCGCGCGGCGGCGTGCCCGTGGCGCGCTTCATGACGAATCCGCTGGGCGTGCTGCGCATGCCTTATGCCAATCTGCGCAGCCACCGCAAAGTGTTGGTTATCGATGGACGCGTGGGCTTTTCGGGCGGCATGAACGTGCGGGCGGCGTTTGTGACGGCGCTGGCGGGCAAGGCCGTCAATCACGACACGCATTTCCGCATGGAGGGGCCGATCGTGACGCAGCTGATGTCGGTGTTCGCGCACGATTGGAATTTCACCACGCACGAATCGCTGCCCGCGCGCCCGTGGTTCGACCCGCACGCGCTGCCGCCGACTGGCAACGTGCCGATGCGCTGCGTGCCGTCGGGCCCGGACCGCGCGCTGGGCAGCTCACACAATATGCTGCTGGGCGCGCTGGCAGTGGCGCAGCATCACGTGCGCATCCAGTCGCCCTATTTCCTGCCTGACCAGACGTTGATCGGCGCGCTGGCTACGGCGGCGCGGCGCGGCATCCGCGTAGACATCGTCATCCCCGACAAGAACAATCTGCGGCTGGTGGACTACGCCATGTCGGCGCAGTTGGACCAGGTGGTGCGCACGGGCTGCCATGTCTGGCGGGCGGTGGGCACGTTCGACCACTCCAAGCTGATGACGGTGGACGACGCCTGGGCCTACGTCGGTTCGTCGAACCTGGACCCGCGCAGCCTGCGCTTGAATTTCGAGCTGGACACCGAAATCTATGATCCCGGCGTGGCACGCTGGATCGGCAAGCGCATCGATGCGCTGATCGATCATGCCAAACCGGAAACGCTGGACACCCTGGCCCAGGCGCCGTTTGCCAAACGGCTGCGCAACAAGGTCATCTGGCTGGCTACGCCGTATTTGTGACGCTTCGACAACACGCGCCAACAACACGCCTAGACAACACGCCTAGACAACACGCCTAGACAACACGCTTCAACAACACGCGCCAACAACACGCGCCAACCCCAACACCGCCGAACCTTTCTGCACGATGCGTTATGAACTGACCGACCTGCGCCTGTTCCTTGCCATCGCCGAGGCGCAAAGCCTGTCCGGCGGCGCCAATACGGTGCACCTTACCGCTTCGTCCGCCAGCTACCGCCTGAAGAATCTGGAAGCGGCGATGGGCGTGCCGCTGTTCAAGCGCGAAGCACGCGGGATGGAGTTGACGACGGAAGGCGCGTTTGTGCTCAAGCACGTGCGGTCGCTGCTGGCCGGCGTAGAACGTATGCACGGCGAAGTCAGCGGCTTTGCCAGTGGCCTGAAAGGCAGCGTCAAGCTGTTTGCCAACAGCAGTTCGCTGAACGGCTTTATCGTGCCCAGCCTTAGCCGATTTCTGTCGGCCAATCCGAACGTGAACATCCTGCTGGAAGAACGTTCCAGCACCACGATCGAGGCCGCTATCGCGGGCCAGGAAGCGGATATCGGCATCTTTGCCGGTCATGCCGAATCGGCCGGCGTGCAGGCGGTGCGCTATGCCATCGACGAACTGATCATCGCGGCGCCGCCGAACCACCCGGTGGCGCAGCATTCGCCGGTGCGCTTTCCGGCGGTGCTGGACCTGGATTTTGTCTGCATGAGCCGTGCCAGCAGCAACTACATCTTCCTGCGCGACATGGCCAAGCTGGCGGGCAAGACGCCCAAGGTGCGCATCCACGTGCACACCTTCGACGCCGTGCTGTCCATGGTGCAGGCCGGCGTGGGCGTATCGCTGGTGCCGCGCAGCGTTGCGGCCACCGCGCTGCGTGAACAGCGCATTGCGGCGGTGGCCATCAGCGAACCCTGGGCGCGCCGTGAATTGACGCTGGTGACGCAAGCCAACGTGCCCCTGTCACCCTTCGTGGAGCAGGTTGCCGAGTATCTGCTGGACGATCCGATCGTTGCAGCGACGCGCGGCGGGTTGGACTGATCCCCCCCTGCTCAACCCACCTCAACCCAGCTCAGGCCGGCCCAGCGCAGTTCACGCCAGTTCAACCCTTGCCGCGCCGCTTGCTGGTCAGAAACTCGTTCATGAACTTCTGCGGTTCGCCGGTATTGAAGGCGGCGCCGAATTCCGCCACGCTGTCTTCGATGGCGTCGTCCACCGACATCGTTTCCCAGCGGCGCAACAGTTTCTTCTGCTGACGCAGAGCCTCCGGCCCCAGCGCGGCAAAGCTCTGCGCCAGCTTGTAGACGGTTTCGTCCAGCTGCGCCTGCGGCACGGCGGCATTGACCAGCCCCCAGTCCTGTGCGCGACGCGCGTCGATCAGTTCGCCCGTCAACAGCATCCACGCGCTGTGGGCCGCCCCGATCAAGCGCGGCATCAGCGCCGCGTGAATCACCGAGGGGATGCCGACCTTGACCTCGGGCATGCCGAACTGCGCTTCGTCGGCGCAGATGCGCAAGTCGCAAGCCAGCGCGAACTCCAACCCGCCGCCCAGGCACCAGCCGGGTATGCGCGCGATGACCGGCACGGGAAAGTGGCGGACGGCGTTGCACAGGTCGCGCAGATTAGCGATGAAGCGCTGGGCGCTGGACGCATCCAGCGCGGCCATTTCGGCGATATCGGCGCCCGCCACGAAGGCGCGGTCGCCCGCGCCGCGCAGCACCAGCACGCGCACCGCCTTGTTGTGGCTCAACTGGGACAATGCGTGCCGCAGGCCATTGATGACGGGCGTACTCAAGATGTTCAGCACGCCGGCGTCCTGCATGGTCAGCGTGGCGATGCCGGCCGCGTCAATGCGGACGTCGGCGTGGGGAAGGGACAGATTCATGGTGTTCACAAGCGCTCCGGTCACTGCATTTTCTGAAATTTGATGTCTTCGACCACCGTTTTCCAATGCCCGTACGACTGCGCGATCAACGCGCCGAATGCGTCGCGCGACATCGGGCTGGGCACGGCACCCTGTCTTTCGATGGCGTCTACCGTTGCCGGGTCCGCCAGGGCCTGGCGCACGGCCGCATTCAATTTATCCAGCACCGGCGCGGGCGTGCCGGCGGGTGCGGCCAAGCCAAACCATGACGGGTTGTTCATGGCGGGCAACCCCGCTTCGGCATAGGTCGGCACGTCGGGCAACACCTTCAGCCGTTCGCGGGCCGCCACGGCCAAGGGGCGGATGCGCTGCGCCTGGATCAGCGGATACGACGACGGAATATTGTCGAACACGACCTGCACCTGCCCGGCCACCAGATCGTTCAACGCGGGCCCCAGACCCTTGTACGGCACATGCAGCATGCGCGTGCCCGTCGTCTTCATGAACAGTTCGCCATTCATGTGGCTTAAGCCACCATTGCCGGATGAGCCGAACGCGTACTTGTTGGGATCGGCCTTGAGCAAGGCCAGGAACGCCGTCAGATTTTGCGCCGGCAACGCCGGGTTCACGACCAGCACGTTGGGTACGTCCGCCAGGTTGCTGATGGGGGCAAAGTCCTGGACCGGATCGTAGAGGCTCTTGGCGTAGACGTTCGGGTTGACGGCGTGCGAACTTTCTACCGCCATCACGAGCGTGTAGCCGTCGGCCGGTTGTTTCGCCGCGTAGGCGGACCCGATGCTGCCGCCGGCGCCGGGCTTGTTTTCGATGATGACGGACTGGCCCAGCTGCGCGCCCAGCTTGTTGCCCACGACGCGCGCGATGATGTCGGTGGTGCCGCCCACGGCATACGGCACCACCAGGCGGATGGGCTTGTCGGGATACTCGGCGGCGGCCAGGCCGGGTACGGCAAGGCCCGCAAAAAACATGGCAAGCGGTATTTTTTTGATGATTGTCATTGTTGTCTCCTCGGGATGAATCAGGTCTTCAAAGCGTGGGCGGACGGCCCGGCGCGGCGTCGGTGTGGCCGACCGGCATGGCGTGGGGCCGCGCGCCCAGCACCGCGTCGGTGTGTTCGCCCAGCAAAGGCGGCGCGGCGCCCAACGCGTTGGCGGGCGAGCCGGCCAGCAAGGGGTTGCGCACCAGCCGCATGTCGCCCAGCACGGGATGCACGGTGGCCTGGACCAATTGGCGGTGGCGCACCTGCGGATGCGCAAAGACCTCGTCCAGCGTGTGGATCGGCCCCCATGGCACGCCCGCGGCGTCGAACGCGTCGGTCCAATGCTTGCGGGGCGCGCCGGCCAACGCTTGCGCCACTTGCGCGCGCAGGCTGTCCAGGTGCAAAAGGCGCGCGCTGTTGGTGGCGTAGCGCGTATCCAATGCCCAGTCGGGATGACCGACCACACCGCAAAAGCGCGAGAATTGGGCGTCGTTGCCAATCGCCAGAATCAAATGGCCATCGGCGCAGGCGAACACTTCGTAGGGCGCGCAATTGGGATGCGCGTTGCCGCTGCGCTGGGGCGCCACGCCGGACGCCAGGTAGTTGGCGCCCTGGTTGGCGTTCATGGCCACGGCCACATCCAGCAAGCAGATGTCCAGCGGCATGCCCTGCCCCGTAAGGTCGCGCCGGCGCAAGGCGGCCAACACGGCGGTCGTGGCATACATGCCCGTCATCAGGTCCACCACGGCGACGCCGGTGCGCAAGGGGCCGGCGCCGGGCGTACCGTCAGGCTGACCGGTGTAGCTCATCAAGCCGCCCATGCCCTGGAACACGTAGTCATAGCCCGGCTTGTCCGCCATGGGGCCGGACTGGCCGTAGCCGGTAATGGACAGGTAGATCAGGCGCGGGTTGATGCGCGCCAGCGACGCGTAGTCCAAGCCGTATTTGCGCAGGCCGCCGGCCTTGTAGTTCTCAACCAGGATGTCGGCGTCGGCGACAAGTTCGCGCACGCGGGCCGCGCCCGCCTCCGAGGCAAAGTCGATGGCCACCGACTGCTTGCCACGGTTGCACGCCATGAAATAGGCCGACATGGCCGCCTTGCCGTCGTCGGCGCGCAAGTCGGGCGGCCCCCAGCCGCGCGTGTCATCGCCGCGCGTGGGGTGTTCGATCTTGATGACCTGGGCGCCCAGGTCGGCCAGGTTCTGCGTGCACCAGGGGCCGGCAAGAATGCGCGACAGGTCCACGACCTTGATGCCGCAGAGGGCGTTGTGAAGCATAGTGTCTCCGTGATTCAACTGCTTTCGGAGAATTATGTTCGCGCCCTCGTCCCACGAGGAGTTGAATGTTTCGAACGCTGCGTTCGACAGCATTCAACGCGCAGTCGAACGCTTAGCCGTCGGACACCGGCGAGGGCGCGGCGCGCACGGCGAACACGGCGTTTGCTTTGAGCATGACGCGGCCGTCGACCCGCAACAGGCAATGGGCGTAGATCAGTCGCTTGCCCTGCTTGTCGATCTGCACATGGGCTTCAAGCCAGTCGCCGGGCTGCACGGCGCTAAGGTATTCCACCGACATCTGCACGGTCACGATCGACACTTGCGCCTGTTCGGCAATGGTGAAGCCCAGCGCGCTATCCGCCAAGGTGGCGAGCAAGCCGCCGTGCGCCATGCCGTGCATGTTGGTGTGCGCGTGGTTGACGCGCAGCGCCAGCACGTTGTCCGTGTCGCGCCGGTACAGCGCGCCCAGGTCGGCCAGATGGGTCATGAACGGGCTGCTGGGGCGCCACGGCGCAAAACCTTCGGGGATGGATTCAGTCATGGCGGGAAAATCGATGGCAATCCGACATTGGATGGCTGAAAGTACCGCAAAGCCGGCCCCGGCGAACATGGCCGGCGGCAAGAGGTGTACGCGCAGCGAACGAAGCGGGGCGTATCGCGCGCCGGGCGCCGCCCCAGCACCGACGGGCTTCGTTCCGGTGGAAATCTAAGAGTAAGATTTACGCCACAACATTCCTATACCTGGCAGGAGCAGTAAACGATGGCGAAAGTCGGCATGGTGGGTATCGGCCTTATGGGCCATGGCATTGCAAGCAATCTGGTCAAGCACGGGCATGCGTTGACGGTGCTTGAACATCCGGGCAATCAGCCCCTGGACGCGTTGAAAGCCGCGGGCGCGGCCAGCGTGACCAGCGGCGCGGCGTTGGCGGCGCAGTCGGATGTGATCATCCTGTGCGTAACGGGCAGCCCGCAGGTCGAAGCCGTGTTGCTGGCCGAAGGCGGCGTGCTGGAAGGCCTGCGCGCAGGCACCGTCATCATCGATTGCTCGACGGCGATTCCGTCGTCCACCATCAAGGTCGCGCAAGCCGTGACGGATTCGGGTGGCCGCTTTCTGGATGCGCCGATGACGCGCACGCCCAAGGAAGCCGCCGAAGGAAGGCTGAACCTGCTGGTGGGCGGCGACGCCGCGCTGTTTGAAGAATGCAAGCCGATCCTGGCCTGCTTTGCCGAAAACATCACGCATGCCGGCCCCATCGGCGCCGGGCACCGCATGAAGCTGCTGCACAACTACGTGTCGCTGGGTGTCGTCGCGCTGCTGTCGGAAGCAGCGGCGTGCGCGCTGCGTTCGGATATCGACCCCGCGGTGTTCGCGGAAGTCCTGAGCAAGGGCGGTGGCGGCGGCGTGGCGTTGGAACGCATCAAGCCGTACCTGCTGGAACAGGACCCGTCGTCGCTGCGCTTTTTCATGTCGAACGCGCAGAAGGACTTGTCCTACTACAACACCATGGCAGCCGAGGCCGGCGCCGTGCGCGAGATCGGCGCCGCCGTGCAGCACACGTTCGACCAGGCCGTCACGCAAGGCGGTGGCGAACGCTACGTGCCCGAACTGGTGACGTTGCTGAAAGACCGCTAGGTCAGCGTCCCACGGTTGCCGGGGCGGGCGCAAGGCCGCGTCCGGGCAACCGCAGCGAGATGGCCGCGGCCATCAACAGCAGCACGCCCGCCGAACCGAAGGCAACCCAGTGCGTGTGGAACGTGTCGAACGCCCAGCCCCCCAGCCACGAACTGATCATGCCGCCGACCTGGTGGCCCAGATACGTCAGGCCGTACAGCACGCCGACCAGCCGGATGCCGTAGACGTCCGCCAGAATGGCCGAGGACAACGCGATGCTGCCCGCCCACACAATGCCGCCGATGGTGGCCGCCGCATACAGTTCCCAGTGCGCGCCCACCATGACCAGGGCGAAGAACCCCAGGCCGCGCACCAGGTAGATGGCGGCCAGGATGTTGCGCCGTTCAACCTGGTCGGACATGCGGCCCAGCACCAGCGTGCTGAAGATGGCAACCAGGCCGATCAGGCCGATGCCCAGCGAACTGGTGGTGGCGTCGAACCCGTGGTCCATCAGCATGGGCATGCCGTGCGTACCCAGCAGGTTCATGCTGTAGCCACAGGCGAACAGGCCCAGCGCCACCTGCCAGAAGGGCAAGGTGCGCAACGCGTCGCGCACGTTCGGTGCGGGCGCTTTGCCTGGCGTGGAGGATGCGGCCGACACTTTTCGATCCGGAATCTGGTGCGGCAGCAGGTCGGTGTGTTCGGGCGCGTTGTCGCGCATGATGAACAGCGCGACGGGCACGGTCAGCAAGGCGAACAGCACGGCGAAGGCCAGCAGGGTTTCCTGCCAGCCCACGGCCGCGATCGCAAAGGTCAGCGTTGGCGTCATCAAGGCGATGCCCGCCATGGACCCGGTGGACAAAAAGAACAGTGCCATGCCGCGCTGGCGCGTGAACCAGCGGCTGATGACCGGCGTCAACGCAACGGGGCTGGTAAACGCCAGGCCCACGGACAAGGCCACGCCGAAGGACAGCAGGAACTCAATGGGGCCACGCGCGAACACCGTCCACAGCGAAGACGCCACGACGATGGCCGTGCCGGTCAGCAGCACGAAGCGCGTGCCGCGCACGCTGACCAGGTAACCCGCCAGCGGCATGGCCAGCCCGTAGCACAGCATGCCCACCGCCACGATGGCCGACAGCAGGCTGCGCGAAAATCCCAGCCCGTCCGCCATCGGCAGGAAAAAAGGCCCGATGCCCATGCGCAGGCCCACCGTCAACAGGGTAAGAACCGCGGCGGCGCCGACGATGTTCCAGCCGAAATACCAGCCGCCCGACTCTTGCTTGTTCACAACCGTCTCCTCGATGTCTTCTTGTAGCCGCAGGCGCGCCAGGGCTTACAGACACCGCAGGGAACGCGCGGACAAAATCCGCTATCGACACGGGTGAGAAGGACGCGGCACGAATCGGCGTGTTCTTGCCGGTGGCCAGGGGCCGGCCGGACGCAACATATTACTCCTGGCTATAAGCGGGGATCACGTTGCGGGGCCGAAAAATTCGTTCGGTAAGCGGGCATTCGCCCATTGCGTCGCCAAGGCAGGCAACGCCAGACGGTGTTACGCCTTCTTTTCCAGGAACGCCTGCAACGCGGGCACGGTGTTCAACACGTGTTGGCGCATGGCCGCTTCGCAACGGGCGGGGTCGCGCGTTTGCAGGGCGTCGATCAGTTCTTGATGCGATTCCCGCACACGCAGTACGCGGCCGGGCTGCGCCGCCCACAAGCGCATATAAGGTTCCACCACCGAATGCAGTTCCGAGATCTGACGCAGCAGTCGCGGTTTCTGGCAGAAGCTGCACAGGTATTCATGAAACTCCCGATGCGCGGTCGTCCAATCCAGATCGTCGCTTGCGTCCTGGTCCAGCTGCTCAAGCATATTGGTCAGGCGGCGGACGTGCTCGGCGCTCATGTGCAGCACGGCATTGCGCGCGGCCAGGCCTTCCAGCACGGACCGCATCTCGAACACTTCCAGCATTTCCTGCTGGTTCAGCCCGCGCACGACGGCGCCCCGATTGGCGCGGATCTCGACCAGCCCTTCCGAGGCCAGCCGCCGCAGGGCGCCGCGCACGGGCATCCGGCTTGTGCCGATCTCGGTGGCGACCACATCCGGCACCAGGCGCTGGCCGGGCGCATAGTTGCCCAGGCGGATTTCGCGTTGCAGATGCAGATAAGCCTCGTCTTCGGCACTGATCGCTGTCTTCTGGAATTGCAGCATTGTCGTCCCCGGGCTTGGAAAGCCGCCATGATAGATAAACGCAAAAATAACACAAACTGGATCCAGTGATCCATGGATGCAAATACCAATGGTCGCCCGGGGCACGGTCCCGTCTAATTGCTTGCGGACGGCGTCGCAAGGCCTGTCACGCGCCGGAACGGGCAACAGACCCGCCCGGCAAGCCCAAGCTTTCCATTACGCGATCAAGGGGAATCCAATGAAATTTCGTCTCATCCGGACGCTGGCCGGCCTGGCCGTAGCCGCTTTCGCCGCCCAGGCCGGCGCACAAACCGCCGCGCCCGCCCCCGACTGGCCGCAGCACCCGGTGCGCATTGTTGTGCCGTTCCAGGCCGGCTCTGCCACGGACCTGATCTCGCGCCAGCTGGGTGCCGCGCTGGCCACCGAACTGGGCCAACCCTTTGTCGTGGAAGCCCGCCCGGGCGCCGCGGCCGCCATCGGCAGCGCCTCGGTGGCGCGTTCCGCACCGGATGGCTACACGTTGTTGATGGGCGGCCCGGCCGCTGTCGTCACCAACCGCTTCCTGCAGAAACGTCTGGCTTATGACCCGGACGCCTTCGCGCTGGTGTCCCTGGTGGCCTACACGCCCAACATCCTGCTGGCCAATCCGCAGCAGCCCTTCAAGACGCTGCCCGAAATGGTGGCCTATGCGCGCGCCAATCCGGGCAAGCTGACCTACGCGTCGTTCGGCACCGGCACCACGTCGCACATGGCGGGCGAAATGCTCAAGTCCATTGCCGGCATCGACATCCTGCACGTGCCGTACAAGGGCGCGGGCGAAGCCATCCCCGCCCTGCTGTCCGGCCAGGTATCGATGTATTTCGACACCATCATGACGGGCCTGCCGCAGGTCAAGAGCGGTTCGCTGCTGGCGCTGGGCATGTCCAACTCGAAGCGTTCCTCGCTGGCGCCGGACATTCCCACCATCGCCGAACAAGGCTACGCGGGCTACGACATCGCCCCCTGGTATGGCCTGGTCGCGCCCGAAGGCACGCCCGAGCCGATTCTTGAAAAGCTGAACCGCGCCGTCAACAAGGTGCTGGCGGATCCGGCATTGCGCGGTAAGCTCGCCGAAGCGGGCGCCGAACCGCGTGGCGGCAGCCGCGCCGAATTCGCCGCCTTCATCAAGGCCGAAATTCCGCGCACCAAGCAGTTGATCGACCAAGCCGGCATCACCCCGCAGTAACCCTTACTCCACGAGTTTCCAGCATCCATGTCCCCCTCCTTCGATTGGTCTTTTCCGTACGCTTCCCGAAAAATGCCGGTCCTGGCCGCCAACGCGGTCGCGACCAGCCAGCCGCTGGCTGCGCAGGCGGGGCTACGCATGTTGCTGGCCGGTGGCAATGCCGTTGACAGCGCCATTGCCACCGCGATTGCGCTGACGGTGGTCGAACCCGTCATGAACGGCATCGGCGGCGATATGTTCGCGCTGGTCTGGCACAACGGCCAACTGCATGGCCTCAATTCCAGCGGTTGCGCGCCCGCCGCGTGGACGCCCGACTTCTTCAACGGCCGCGACGCCATGCCCGGCACCGGCTGGGGCACCGTCACCGTGCCCGGCCAGGTGGCCGGCTGGAAGGCGCTGTCCGACCGCTTCGGCAAGCTGCCCTTCGCCAAACTGTTCGAGCCCGCCATCGGCTATGCCGAAGAAGGCTTCCCCGTGTCGCCGACCATCGCGCGCCAATGGGCCACGCAAGCGCCCAAGCTGGCGCACGAGCCCGGCTTTGCCGAGGCCTTTCTACCCGAAGGCCGTGCACCGCAAGCAGGCGAATGGTGGCGCTTTCCGGCACAGGGCAAGACGCTGCGCGCCATTGCGGAAAGCGGCGGCGACAGCTTCTATCTGGGCGAACTCGCCCGCAAGATCACCGACTTTGCCAGCCAAACGGGCGGCGCTCTCAGCGCCACGGACCTGGCCGAGCATCGTCCGGAATGGGTCGCCCCCATTTCGCAATCCTTCCGCGACGTTGAACTGCATGAAATTCCGCCGAACGGCCAAGGCATTTCCGCGCTGATGGCGCTGGGCATGCTAGAACAGTTCGACCTGGAAGGCATGGGTGTGGACAGCGCCGACTACTACCACGTCAGCATCGAAGCGATGAAGCTGGCGTTCGCCGACCTGCATCACCATGTGGCCGACCCGCGCCACATGCGCACGGACGCCAAGGCGCTGCTGGACCGCGCCTACCTGGCCGAACGCGCACGGCTGATTTCGATGGATCGTGCCAGCGTACCCACCGCCGGCACGCCCGCCACCGGCGGCACCGTTTACCTGACCACGGCCGATGCGAACGGCACGATGGTGTCGTTCATCCAGTCCAACTATCACGGCTTCGGTTCAGGCGTGGTCGTGCCGGGCACCGGCATCAGCCTGCATAACCGTGGCTTGAACTTCGTGCTGACGCCCGGCCACGCCAATCAGGTGGCGCCGCGCAAAAAGCCCATGCACACGATCATTCCCGCGTTTGTCACGCGTGGCGGCCAGCCGTTGATGTCGTTTGGCGTGATGGGCGGATCGATGCAGGCGCAGGGCCACCTGCAAATGGTCACGCGTCTGGCCGCGTTCAAACAGAACCCGCAGGCGATGAGCGATGCCCCGCGCTTCCGCGTTGAAAAGGGCCCGGTGGTGAATGTGGAATCGCACCTGCCGCAAGACGTGGTGCAGACGCTGCGCGACCGTGGTCACAATGTGGCGGTGGCGCCGGTGGACAGCCTGGAATTCGGCTCGGCGCAGTTGATTTGCCGCTTGCCCCAAGGCGGTTATATCGCGGCGTCGGACTCGCGCCGCGACGGGCAAGCCGTCGGCTTCTGACCGCAGGGCGGCTTCAGGGCTGAAGCCGTCGCCGAAGGCAATTCGCGCTTCGGCCCGGCTTGCCTGCCCCGGCTGCGGCCTGAGCTCAGGCCGAGCTCCAGGTTGGCTTGTCCGGCCGGGGCAGCGCGGGGAAGCCGCCTTCGCCCAGTTGGCTTTGAACGGCGTCGGCGCCGTACCGGATCAGATCCGCGTCGCGTTCGATGCCCAGCTTGCGCATGGCGCTGCGCTTTTGCGAGCTGACCGTCTGCACGCTGCGATGCGACATCTGCGAAATTTCAGTCACGGTGGCGCCTGCACAGAACAGGCGCACGATCTCGGCTTCGCGCTTGGTCAGCCGCGCCCGCCCGAGCACAAACGCCTGGTTGACGATCATCTCTTTGATGGTCGGCGAGTAGTAGGTCTTGCCCTGGTACATGGCGTGCACGGCGTTGATGATGTGGCTGGTGGAATCTGATTTGCTCAGTACGCAAAGATTTTCGTAAGCCAGCAACGCGCGGATCAGCGTGGGGTTGTCGATCATGGTCAGCACCGCCACGCGCAGCGCGGGGTATCGACGCCGCAACAGCGCGATCAGGCCCAGGCCGTCGCCGTACTTGCCGCCGGGCATGGTGTAGTCCGACACGACCACGTCGCAATGCTGGGTTTCAAGCCGCGCGACCAGATCGGTGGAGTTTTCGGCGCACCCGATGACATCGATGGCCGGGTCCAGCCCCAATTCATAGCTGACCCCCAGCGCCACGGCGGGGTGGTCGTCGGCGACGATCACGCGAATGTATCGTGATGACATTGCTGCATTTCCCTCTTCCACATCGGGAGCCCCCGGGCAACATATAGCCTTGCACGCGGGAATAGCGCCCGACGCAAGCAAGTTCTTTTTTTCATCGGCAGATTTGCATGGGTGTACGCCGTGTGAAGCCACTATATCGATAGACCGATATAGTGCTGCCGTACAGCCAATAAGAGAATAGGAATACTACGAAAGTATCCGATGCGCAACGTTCCGGCGCATGAGTCGGACGTATCCCCATCACGCCGGGCCAGGTTTCGCGATTATCGTCGTCTGATGCCGCGGTGAAACAGGCCCAGTCAGCAAGCCCATGAACAAAAACAACAACGAAGACCCTGCGCGACCCGCAAGCCCAAATGGCGCGTCGCCCCCTACAAACGGCGGCCGTCCGCCCATTGCCTCAAGTACGGCGCAACGGCGCCATGAACGCCGTGTCCGCACCATCACGGACTTGACCGGTGCTGATCCGGCCCGCGTCCGCGCCTTGGCGCACGCGTTCGTCAAGGCCAACGACATCGATATGCTGCGCCTTTGCGAACTGCACGCACGCGATGACAGACCCGCATTGCGCCAGCTTGCCCATCGGATCAAGGGCGCGGCACAAATGACGGGCGACGCGCAACTGAGTCGGCTGTGTTCCGTGCTCAGCGAAGCCTGCGCGGCACCCATCAGCCATGCCTTATCGCTGGACGCCATTGTTGAGCAGCTTGGTGATGCCCTATTGGAATTTGGCGCGTCTTGCCAACGCATGGCCAAAGAAGCCAAGTCGCCCTGACGCCGCCAAGGGCGCGACGCGGCGACGCAAGTTCTTGAAATTCGTAATCGTCACATCAGGAATTCAGACTCGTCGTAAAGATTGAGTGCGTCGCCATTCGTATAGTGGTTCGATGCTGCCCATTCCCCATTTGGCGATCGTTGCCGCTTTGTCCGCGGCATGGCTTTGCGGGCGACCCGCCCATGCGCAAATCCCCGACGCCGGTCGTTCCCTCCGCGATCTGGAATCGACCATCCCCGCGCCGCCGCCCGCCGCCCCCGCGCCCGCGCTGAAACTGCCAGGCGGCCCGGCCGGCGCAATGCCCGCGCCGGACTCAGACGCCGAATCCGGCAAAGTCACCACCGTGTTGGTGCAAGCCTTCCAGCTGGAAGGCAACCATGTCTACGACAACGCAACGTTGCAGGCGCTGCTGGTTGATGTGATCGGAACCCATCAGGGCCTGGAAGGGCTGCGCGCAGCCGCCGCCCGCCTCTCCCAGCACTACCACGCGCACGGCTACCTGCTTGCGCGGGCCTACCTGCCCCCGCAGCAGATCGACGGCGGCGTCGTGCGCATCCGCGTCATGGAAGGGCTGTACGGTCAGGTCATTCTGAACAACGCGTCGCGCACGCGCGATGGTGCGTTAAGCCCCATCCTTGACGCCCTGCCCCCCGGCACGGCGGTGCAAGGCGCGGCTCTGGACAGCGCGTTGCTGCGCCTGAACGACCTGCCCGGTGTCGTTGCCATCGGCACCTTGCGCGCGGGCGCCGTCACGGGCGAGACCGACCTGATCGTCAACGCGCAGCCCGGCCCCTGGATCGCGGGCAGCATCGACGCCGACAACTATGGCGGCGCCTACACCGGCGAATATCGCTTGAGCGCGGCCGCCAGCATCAACAGCCCCTTGGGCCTGGGCGACCAGTTCGACGTGCGCCTGTTGTCCAGCGACCGTCGGCAGCGCTATTACCATCTTGATTTCCAGGTGCCCGTCGGCCCCTGGTCCACCCGCATCGGCGCGGGCGCTTCCAACATGCGGTACGAGCTGGGCCGCGAGTTCGCCGCGCTAGAGGCGCACGGCCAGGCGCAGAACACCAACGCCTACCTGCGGCAAACCCTGCTGCGCGGCCGCGACGCCAACGTCCAGGCCACGCTCCAGTACGAACACAAGCGCCTGCGCGACAACTACGACTACTTCAATCTGTCGCGCGCGCAACGCATCGGCCTATGGACCGCCGCCGTCAACGCCAGCCTGAACGACACGCTGTGGGGCGGCGCCAGCAACGGCCTTAGTCTGGCGGTGTCGCGCGGCAACCTGCGCTTTGGCGACGACGCCCAGCGGCGCGAGGATCGCTTCGTCAAGCACGCCGGCGGCGGCTTCGGCGTGTTCAACCTTGGAATGAGCCGGCTGCAACGCATATCCGGCCCTGTTCAGTTCTTTGCCCGCATGCGCTCGCAATGGTCCAGCAAAAACCTGGACAGCTCCGAGAAATTCAGCCTGGGCGGCCCGTATGGCGTGCGCGCCTACGCACCGGGCGCCGCCAGCGGCGACCAGGGCTGGCAGGCCACGGGCGAACTGCGTTACTTGCCCTTGCCCGGCTTGCAGTTCTCGGCCTTCGTGGACACCGGCTCCGTCCAGGTCAACAAACGTGCATGGACGGCGGAACCCAACCGTCAATCATTAAGTGCGTTCGGCGTGGGCGTGGCGCATGGCGGTGCCCAGCACCTGGTCAATGTCAGCGCCGCGTGGCCCTGGCGCCAAGGCAGCGGCGCCGCAAAAACCGACCGCCAACCCCAATTCTGGGTGCAGGCCACCCGCTACTTCTGAGTCTTACCCACCTGCGACGCGGCGCGCCACAAG
>NZ_JCBAMR010000036.1:0-56424 GCF_059760425.1 Achromobacter sp. RT286_PF | reverse complement strand
AGCCGCAGCACCGGCAGCCGGCGCTGCGGCTGCCGGCGCTGTGGCAGCCGAGGCTGTGCCCGTCGCCGGGGCGGCGTCCGCTTCCTTCTTGGCGCCTTCTTCCGCCGGAGCGGCGGGTTCAGGCAGCGAGGCGCCCGACTTGTTGGCCATATAGACCACCGCGCGCGCCACTTCGTAGTCGGACAGCGTCGGGTTGCCACCCTTGGCCGGCATGCCGCCCTTGCCGTGCAAGGCCACGTTCAACATGGTGTCGTAGCCCGACTTGATGAATGGCGCCCAGGCGGCGTTGTCGCCCACCTTCGGTGCACCGGCCACGCCGGCGGTATGACAGGCCGTACAGACCGCCGCAAAGACCTGCTCGCCCGTCTTGAAGACCTTGGGCGCGTTGGCGTCCACAAGCTCGAACCCCGCAACCGGGGCGATGCGCTTGGTGACCGCTTCAGGGGACAGGGAATCCGAGCCGGCTCCGGTCTTGGTACCGGAGACCACCATGTTCACCAGCAGAATGATGATGGCGATGGGGATCACGAAAGACAGGACGATCGTGACGACCAGTTGCTTGGGGGTCTTGATGGGGGAGGAGTGCTCTTCTATGTGTTCCTGCTCGTTGCTCATGACCAAATCCTGCTAACGGGTGGGGCGCCTGGCGGCGGCAACAGAAAATCAGTAACTGCACAAATCGGCGGACAAGTCGGGCATCCGCCTGCAAGCAAACGCTGGATTATATAACGGTGTCAGGGACGAGCGTCCAATGCATCTGACCGGGTTTTCGATGAGATTGGCGGAAGATTTGACCCACTTCATGCAGCCTATCGAAAACTAGGTACAATGTCGCCTCCTTGCGCTGCGCCCGTAGTTCAATGGATAGAATGAGAGTTTCCGAAGCTCTTGATACAGGTTCGATTCCTGTCGGGCGCACCATCAAAGTGCACAGTGCTTGTGTACTTGCGCAGTACCCCCTTCGCCTTTCCCGCCGCTTTACCCCCCCTCGCAATTTTCCATCCCGGCTTTCGTACGCTTGCCTCCTGCCTGCCTGCCACTGCCGCAATGCCGCAATGCCGCACATGCCACGCATCCGGCCCGTTGCCATGTTGTGAAAAGTGGACATCACGCCCCATTACATTTTTGAGAATGCGAATCGATTTCATCGATAGTAAGATCGCGCCACTTAAAAATTCTCGGATCTTGGAATGCGGCGCGTCATCTTTTCAGCATGTCTTTTGAACACGGCGGTTCCGCTGGCGGTGGCCGACGAAGCCGGCACAACATCACCCGTTCAGCTTGAGGCGGTCAGTGTCTACGGCGATGCCGAGCGTGCCGATGGCCCGGTGATCGGCTATCGGGCCACGCGTTCGCTCAGCGCAACGCGTACCGACACCGCGCTGCACGACGTGCCGCAATCGATCACCGTGGTGCCCCGCGACGTCGTCGAAGACACCAATGCAACCCGCCTGGAACAAGTGCTGGATTACGCCGGCGGCGTCGGCCGCGCCAACAACTTCGGCGGGCAGGGGCTGACCACCGTCACCGTGCGCGGATTCACCACCGGTGAGTACTATCGCAACGGCTTTCCCATCAATCGCGGCTATCCCAACGCGCCTGACTCCTACACGCTTGAACGGCTGGAAGTCATCCGGGGGCCCAACACCAGCCTGTACGGCCGGGGAGACCCCGGCGGTACCTTCAACGTGGTGACCAAGCAGCCCGAGGCGGAATCGCGCGTAACCGTGGGCACGCAAGTCGACACGCACGGCATGCGCCGCGCCACTATCGACACTACCGGCGCGCTCAATGACGACGGCAGTTTGACCTATCGCATCAATGCGCTGGCCGAAGGCGGCGACAGTTTTCGTGATGACGTCAGCACCGAACGCTATGGCATTGCGCCCGTGATCAGCTGGCAACCCAGCGCCGCCACCCGCATCACGCTCGAAGCCGAGGTGATGCGCAACAACCATCCGCTGGACCGTGGCCTGACGCGTTATCCCAACCAGACTCAACGCGCCTCGCGCGACACCAACGTCTGGGAGACAGGCACCGACAACAAGCTGCACAACGACAACAACGTGGTGCAGTTGCGCTTCGAACACGCGCTGAACGACAACTGGAAGCTGGGCGGCGGCGCGCAATGGCTGGACGGCACGCTGAAAGGCAACGCTGTGGAAGCGAACGCCTTGCAGGCCGACGGCCGCACGCTGGGCCGCAACTTCAATTACCGCAAGCTGGACTGGACGGACCGCGACGTCCAATTGAACCTGACCGGCAACTTCAATACGGGCGGCCTGCGCCACACGCTGCTGACCGGCATCGAAGTCGAAGACTACGATTACCAGTCCATCATCCGGCGTTCGGCCGCGGGCGCCGCCGCTTATCCTATCGATCTGTACGACCCTGTGCTGGGCCAGCCACGCCCCGCGTTGACGCGCATCACCACGCACGACAAGGAAAATCTCAAGACCTGGGCCGCCTTCGTGCAGGACCAAGTCGCGCTGACCGACCGCTTCAAGGTGCTGGCCGGGCTGCGCTTTGAACGCTTTGAGCACACCTACCGCGACCGCCTGCCCGCAGGCGCCAGTTGGCGCACCACGGATACCGCCGTCACGCCGCGCTTGGGTGTCATCTACGACCTGACCGACACGCTGGCCGTCTACGCCAACACGGCGCGTTCGTACAAGCCGAACACGGGCGCCGACCGGCAAGGCAATGGGTTCGATCCCGAACAGGGCAAGTCATTTGAAGTAGGCGCTAAATGGGAATTGCTGGACCGCCGCCTGAGCGTCGACGTGGCCGCCTACCAGATCGACAAGAAAAACGTACTGACGGTAGACCCCGCCGACCCGACCTACCGCGTGGCGGCGGGCAAGGTGCGCAGCCGTGGCATCGATGTGAACGTGGCGGGCAATATCACGCGTGAATGGCGGGTAATTGGCGGCTATTCGTATGTGGATGCCAAGGTCACGGAAGACAACACGCTGCCGCGTGGCACGCGCCTGGCGAACATTCCGCGCAACACGCTAAGCCTGTTGAACATGTACGAATTCCACGAGGGCCCGGCGCGTGGCCTGGGCCTGGGCGCGGGCGTGCGCTATGTGGATGACCGCGCCGGCCAGACCGTGGCGTCTTCCTACAACATGGGCGCCTATGTGGCGGTGGACCTGTACAGCTTCTACCAGGTCAACAAGAACCTGCGGGTGAATCTGGACGTGACGAACGTGTTCAACCGCAATTACGACGAAGGCGCGTTCAATACCTACGTATATCCCGGCGCGCCGCGCACCGCGCAACTGGGTGTCAGCTACACGTATTGAGGCGGGGCGCGCGCGTGTCATGGGGCGGGCCAGAGGGTGCGCGCCCCATGATGTGCGCCCCATGACGTGCGCCCCATGACGCACGCCCCATGACGCACGCCTTATGCAGCGCGCCTTATCCAGCGCGCTGGCCCAGCGCTTTCCCGGGCAAGGACGCCGCACGCCATGACGCCGGAGTCGGGCAACGCGTCAAAGAAATCGACGCGTTGCCGACTCGTGGCCAGACGTTGCCACGGCGGGCGTGGCGATACGGACCGCCTTAATCATCCAACGACGGCACCGTGCCGATTTGCGTCAGGATGCGCGGCGATTCCATATCGCCGGTTTCTTTGTCTATCCACACTTCGTAGGCCGCGACCCCCGCGAATTTGGACGCCATCGAATTAGCGATTCGGATGGCGCCGAATTCGCTGCTGGCCGGACGGATTTCCCCAGGCGCCACGCCGTTGGCGGCGGCGCGATAGGGAACGACGATGTACTGAACAAGATGAGCGGCTTCTGACACAGGATTCTCCCTGGACGACAGTTTTTTGGGCGAGCGAAATGTATCACGTCGCACTGTGTTTTTGTACAGCATTTCGAGGCGTCACACCAACTAATTCTGTCGCGGCGGGAAAACCCCTAGCGCGCAATCGTTGCCCCGATTTCCTGCCACCTCTATTATTTTCGAAAATCTTCACGGTTTTATAAAAGAGGCAGCGATGGAAGCGAACCGGTACGACGCCTATCGAGAAGACACCGCAGGCCGCGCCAATGTGGCCGATTCGCCCGAACGCATCGCCTATTACCAGGAGCTTGCCCGCCTGGAAACCGGCGCCTTGTGGACCGTGGCGAACAAGATCGAGCCCTGGGCGCCGCGCTCGGCGTCGGTGCCGGTGGTGTGGCGCTACCGGGACTTGCGCGGACATGTACTGCGGTCGGCCGAATTGGTGTCGCCTGAAGAAGCGGGCCGCCGCGTCATCTATCTGAACAACCCCGGCCGACGCGATGTGGCCGCCGCCGTGGGCTGGTTGTATTCCGGTCTGCAAGTGATGCAGCCTGGCGAGCTGGCCTCGGCCCACAAGCATTCCCATTCCGCGCTGCGTTTCATCATGGAAGGGCAGGGCGCGTACACCGTCGTGGACGGCCACAAGATGACGCTGGGCGCGAACGACTTCGTGCTGACGCCCAACGGCACCTGGCATGAGCACGGCGTGGCCGAAGACGGCACCACCTGCATCTGGCAGGACGGCCTGGATATCCCGCTGGTCAACGCGCTGGAAGCCGGCTTCTACGCCGTGCACCCCGACCTGAACCAGACCGTGACCTATCCCGTGGACGACACTAGCGCCGCCTGGGGCAACGCCGCCTTGCGCCCGCAGGTATCCGGCTGGACGAAACCTTATTCGCCCCTGTTCAAGTACGAATGGGAACCCACCTACGACGCCTTGCGCCGCTACGCCCGCACCACCGCCGGCAGCCCCTTCGACGGCATCCTGCTTGACTACGTCAACCCCGCCACCGGCGGCCCCGTCATGCCGACCATCGGCGCCAGCATGCAATTGCTGCGGCCGGGCGAACACACCAAAGCGCATCGGCATACCGGCAGCTTCATCTACCAAGTGGCCAAGGGCAGCGGCTATTGCCTCATCGACGGCAAGCGCTATGACTGGACCGAACGCGACATCTTCTGCGTACCGTCCTGGGCCATCCACGAACACGTCAACCTGTCTTCCAACGATGACGCCTGCCTGTTCTGTTTCAACGACCTGCCCGTCATGCGCGCGCTGGGGCTGTACCGCGAAGAAGCGGTCAAGGAAAACGACGGCCATCAAATCCTGATCTAGCGCCGCCCCACCTTCACATCGAATTTTCATCCGCCGCGCGGGTCTGGCCCGCGCGTCTGGCTCAACACGTCTTGAATCTATGGAGTTCCTATGCGCTTGGTGACTTTTCGTGCTCATCCCACCGCCGCCGCCCGGCTTGGCGCGCTGGCCGACGGCTATGTAATCGACCTGGCCTTGCTGGGCGAGGCGGGCGGGGTGGACCTACCCGACGACATGCTGGCGTTTATCGACCTGGGGCCGGTGGCCGTGTCGCAGGCCAGCCGCCTGATGGATGCCTATCGCGGCGAATGGCCCGTGGGCACGGCGCTGCCGCAGGAAAACGTGAAGCTGCTGGCGCCCATTCCGCGCCCGCGCAAGAACATCTTCGGCATCGGCTTGAACTATGTGGAACACGTGGCCGAATCCAGCCGCACGCTGGACACGTCGGCCGACCTGCCCAAGCAGCCGGTGATCTTCTCCAAACCGCCCACCACCGTCATCGGCCCGGGCGAGGCCATCGAGCACAACGCCAAGATCACGCAGCAGCTGGACTGGGAAGTGGAACTGGCCGTGATCATGGGCCGTCGCGCCTCGCGCGTGGCCGAGGCCGATGCGCTGTCGTACGTATTCGGCTACAGCGTCATGCTGGACATGAGCGCGCGCGATTGCCGCCGCGCCGGGCAATGGATCTATTCCAAGGGCCAGGACACCTACGCGCCCTTCGGGCCGTGCATCGTCACCGCCGACGAAATTCCCGACCCGCAGGTGCTGGACTTGTGGCTGACAGTCAACGGCGAAAAGAAGCAGGGATCCAACACGCGCCACATGCTGTTCAAGGTGCCGTTCCTGATTGCGGACATCAGCGCCGGCATCACGCTGGAGCCGGGCGACATCATCGCCACGGGCACGCCCGAAGGCGTGGGCGCGGGCCGCAAGCCGCAGGAATGGCTGTGGCCGGGCGACGTGGTGGTGGCGTGCGTGGAAGGCATCGGCACGTTGCGCCATCCGGTCGTGGCGGTCTAGCTCACGCCCGGCCGACGAGGCGGGCAACGCAGTCTTCAAGGGGAAAACATGATCAAGAAGCAGAAACTGGGCGGCATTGCCGCCGCGTTGTCCGTCGCGCTGGGCGCGGCCTTGTCGATGAGCGCCGCGCGCGCCGCCGACCCCGTCAAGATCGGCTTCATCGCCACCTTGTCCACGCCGGCCGGCTACATCGGCGAGGACGAGCGCGATGCCTTCAACCTGGCCATCAAGCAGGGCGGCGGCAAGCTGGGCGGCGTGCCGGTGCAATTGGTGATTGAAGACGACGGCCTGAAGCCCGCCAACGCCAAGCAGGCGGCCGACCGCTTGATCCAGTCGGGCGTGAAGCTCTTTACCGGCGTCAACTTTTCCAACGTGCTGGCCGCCGTCGTGCCCAGCGTGGTGAAGTCGGGCGGGTTCTACGTCAGCCTGAACCCGGGGCCATCGAACTTTGCCGGTGAGAAATGCGACGCGAATTATTTCGTGGCGTCCTACCAGAACGACGCCTTCCACACGGCGGGCGGCGTGGCGGCCAATGAACTGGGCTACAAGCGCGTGGTGCTGCTTGCGCCCAACTACCAGGCGGGCCGCGACGCCATCGAAGGCTTCAAGCGCACCTACAAGGGCGAAGTGGTTGCCGAGATCTACACCAAGCTGGATCAATCGGATTTTTCGGTGGAGCTGGCGCGTGTGCGCTCGCTATCGCCCGATGCCATCTATCAGTTTCACCCGGGCGGCACCGGCATCAACTTCGTCAAGCAGTACGCGGCGGCGGGTCTGAACAAAAGCATCCCGATGCTGATGCCCAGCTTCTCGATGGACGCGCGCATGATCCAGGCCACCGGCGACGCATCGCTGGGCTCGTACACCACCGGCATCTGGTCGCAAGACTTTGACAACGCGCCATCGCAAGCCTTCGTGAAGGCCTTCAAGGATGCCTACGGCCGCGTGCCGACGGACTATGCGATGCAGGCGTACGACACCGCGCAGCTGATCGGCGTGGGCCTGAAAGCCACCGGTGGCGACTTGTCCAAGGCGGACGCCTTTCGCGCCGCGCTGCGCAAGCCCGACTTCACGTCGCTGCGCGGCAAGTTCAGCATGAACACCAACCAGCATCCGATTCAGGACCTGTACTTGATGCGCATCGAGAAGGACAGCGCGGGTGTGCTGGCGCCGCATCAGGTGCGCAAGCTGGTGGCCGACGATAAGGACGCCTATGCCCAATTCTGCAAGTTGCCATCATGACGCTTCTGTTCGAACAGCTGCTTAACGGCTTGCAGTTCGGCGCCATGCTTTTCATGCTGGCGGCCGGGCTGACGCTGATCTTCGGGATCATGGGCGTGGTGAACCTGACGCACGGGTCCTTCTACATGGTGGGTGCGTACTGCGCGGCCTACGCCATCGGCACCACGGGTTCGTTTCTGGCGGGCGTGCTGGCCGCGTTGCTGGGCGCGGGGCTGTACGGCATATCGGTCGAGGTGCTGGTGATCCGCAAGCTGTACAAACGCGATCACCTGTACCAGGTGCTGGCCACGTTCGGGCTGCTGCTGTTTTCGAACGAGGCCGTCAGCCTGATCTTTGGCCGGCGCCCGCCGCTGGTGGGCATCCCGTCTTTCCTGGAAGGCGCGGTGACGCTGGCGCCCGGTTTTCAGTATCCGGTGATCCGCCTGTCGTTCATCGCCATCGGCGCGCTGGTGGCGGTGGGGCTGTGGTGGCTGGTCAACCGCACCCGCATCGGCATGCTGATCCGCGCGGGCGCGGATGACCGCGAAATGGTCGACGCGCTGGGCGTGGACATCCGCAAGCTGTACACGCTGGTGTTCGGCCTGGGCGCGTTGCTGTGCGGCCTGGCGGGCGTGATGGCGGCGCCGCTGCTGGCCGTGGAAATCGGCATGGGCGAACGCATCCTGATCACCACGTTCGTGGTGATCGTGATTGGCGGGGTCGGCTCGGTGCGCGGCGCGTTGGCGGGTGCCTTGCTGGTGGGCATGGTTGACAGTCTGGGGCGTGCGTTTCTGCCGCAGTTGCTGTCCAAGATGTTCTCGCCCGCCACGGCGGACCCCTTGGCCGCCGGCATGGCGTCGGCCAGTATCTATGTGCTGATGGCGATCGTGCTGATCGCCAAGCCCGGTGGCTTGTTCCCGGCGCGAGGATGATGATGGCAAAGACACTTTCCAATCGCGCCCGCTGGGGCCTGGCCGGACTGACGGTATTGATCCTGCTGCCGGCCGGGGCGCTGGCGTCGGGCTCGCCCTTCTTGATCGGCGTGGTGACGCGGTTTCTGATCTACGGCCTGGCCGCCGTCAGCCTCGACCTGGTGATCGGCTACGGCGCCATGGTCAGTTTCGGCCACGCCATGTTCTTCGGCCTGGGCGGGTACGCGGTGGGCATCATCGCGTTTCACACGGCCGAAGCGGGGCCCATCTTCGGCTGGGCCGGCAGCAATGCCGCGCTGGTCGTGTGGCCCATCGCGCTGGCGGTGTGCGCGTTGGCAGGCTGGGTGTTCGGCTACCTGGCACTGCGCACGCGCGGCGTGCAGTTCATCATGATTACGCTGGCATTCGGGCAGATGGTGTATTTCATCCTGGTGTCGCTGCAATTCTATGGGGGCGACGACGGGCTGATGATTCCGCAGCGCAATGTGCTGCCTGGCATCAACCTGGAAAGCCCGCTGGTTTTTTACTACGTGTGCCTGGCGCTGCTGACGGCGTGGACGCTGCTGTGCATTCGCGTCACCAATTCGCGCTTCGGCATGGTGTTGCAGGCGCTGCGCCAAAGCGAACGGCGCGCCCTGAACCTGGGGGTGGCGCCCACGCCGTATCGCCTGAGCGCGTTTGTGCTGTCGGCGGTGGGCACCGGGCTGGCGGGCGTGCTGTGGGCAAACTACGCCGGGCTGGTTACGCCCGACATGGCCGCGTGGACCAAGTCCGGCGAACTGATGGCGATCGTGATACTGGGCGGTGTAGGCACGCTGCTGGGGCCGATCGCGGGCGCGGCCGTGTTCCTGGGCCTGGAACAGATGCTGTCGTCGCTGACCGAACATTGGCTGCTGTACATGGGGCCGATCCTGGTGCTGGTGGTGCTGTGGGGCCAGAAGGGCTTGTTCGGAAAATTGCTGGAGACTCGCCATGCCGACTGACGCGCAAGACTGCCTGTTGCGGCTGACTCAACTACGCAAGGCCTTTGACGCGGTGGTGGCCACCAATGGGGTGGACCTGGACGTGCGGGCCGGCGAGATCCACGCCATCATCGGCCCCAACGGCGCGGGCAAGTCCACGCTGATCGCGCAGATCTGCGGCGAAATCCGGCCCGATTCCGGCACCATTCATCTGGACGGGCGCGACGTCACCGGGCTGCGTGCGTTTGAACGCGCGCGACTGGGGCTGGGGCGGTCGTTTCAGATCACCGAGCTTTGCCACGAATACACCGCGCTGGAAAACGTGATCCTGTCGCGCATGCTCAAGGGCGGACGCGCGTTCGGCGCGTGGTCCGACCCGCGCCGCGACGCGGGCTTGAAAGCCGAAGCCATGCAGTGGTTGACGCACGTGGGCCTGGCCGAGCGCCGCCATGTTCGGTCCGCCGATCTGGCGCACGGTGAAAAGCGCCAGCTGGAATTGGCGGTGGCGCTGGCGCGGTCGCCACGGCTGTTGCTGCTGGACGAGCCAATGGCCGGCATGGGCCCCGAGGAATCGACCCGCATGACGCGGCTGCTGCAAGGCATGAAGGGCGACTACGGCATCTTGCTGGTGGAACACGATATGGACGCCGTCTTTGCGCTGGCCGACCGCATCAGCGTGCTGGTCTACGGCCGCGTGGTGTTCAGCGGGCCGCCCGACGAGGTGCGCCGCCATCCGGAGGTGCGCGCGGCCTACCTGGGAGAAGAACATGTTGAAGGTTGACGGCCTGACGGGCGGCTACGGGTCCAGCAAGGTGCTGTTCGGCATGTCGTTCGAAGCCAGCGAGGGCGAAGTCATTTCGCTGATCGGGCGCAACGGCATGGGCAAGACCACCACGGTCAAGACCGTGATGGGCATGCTGCCGGCTACCGGCGGCGCGGTGCAGTTCCGGGGGCAGACGCTGGGGCGGTCCGCGCCCAGCACGGTCGCGCGCCTGGGGGTGGGGCTGGTGCCGGAAGGGCGGCGGGTGTTCGGGTCGCTGACGGTGCAGGAAAACCTGGTGGCCACCGCGCGCGCCGCGCCGGGCGGCTGGGACCTGGACCGCGTGTTCACGCTGTTTCCGCGCTTGAAAGAGCGGCGCGCGCAGTCCTCGCGCACGCTGTCGGGCGGCGAACAGCAGATGCTGGTGGTGGGCCGCGCGCTGATGACCAACCCCAAGCTGCTGATCCTGGACGAAGCCACCGAAGGGCTGGCGCCGCTGATCCGCCAGGAAATCTGGCGGTGCCTGCGGGCATTGAAGTCCGAAGGCCAGACCATTCTGGTCATCGACAAGAACCTGCCCGAAATGGCAACGCTGGTCGACCGCCATTACATCGTCGACAAGGGCCGCGTGGCCTGGTCGGGCAAGCCGGCCGAGCTGTCGGCGCAGCCCGAGCTGGCGCAGCGCTATCTGGGAATATGAGGCCGCCGCGCGCGAGTAGAATGAGCCGCCTGTGCGCGGATCGGCGGACGCGCCGCTGACATCTGGAGAGCATGTTGAAGCCAAGAATCAAAGCTTCCCGCCAGGACGATCCCGGATCGGACGGGAACGCCGACGTTGAAGACATCACGCTGTCCGAGCAGGTCTACCGCCTGCTTCGACGCGACATCATGAGCGGCGCCTTCGCGCCCGGCCAGTCGCTGCGGCTGGAATTGCTGCGGCAGCGCTACGGCAGCAGCTTTTCGCCGATCCGCGAAGCGCTGAACCGCTTGCGCAGCGAACGCATGGTCGTGAACACCACGTCGCGCGGGTTCAGCATCGCGCCCTTGTCGGTCGACGAAATGTGGGACGCCTGTGAAACCCGCATCCTGATCGACTGCGACGCGCTGCGGCGGTCGCTGGCCAACGCGGACGACGCCTGGGAAACGCGGCTGGTGGGCGCGTACCACGCGCTGACGTTGGCGGCCCAGCGCGCGGGCCAGGGCCCCGCGCCGTCCGACGAACTGGAAGAACTGCTGGAAGCCCGCCACCTGGATTTCCATCACGCCTTGATCGGCGCCTGCCGCTCGCACTGGCTGCTGGACCTGTCCACCCAGCTGTATGCGCAAACCGAACGCTACCGGCGCCCGGCGCGCGCGGGCGCCACCGCCTACGGGCCCGAGCGCAACGTTGACGACGAGCATCGCCAGCTGCTGGACGCCGCGATATCCCGCGACGCCGAGCGCTCGGTGGCCATGCTGGCCGCGCACTACCGCAAGACCGCGCAATTCATCGAACGGATCATTTCACAGCCCGACCCCCAGGCACGACATGCATAAGCCCGACATCGACCTTTTCTTTCCCACCATCGCCGAACGCGAGGTGCAATACAACGCGCGTGAATCGGTGGCGGACTTTGATGCCTGCGTGCGCCGCTACGCGGAGTCGTCCGCGCGCGTGCGCTCGCGCCGCCCCGCCGTGCTGGACCTGCGCTACGGCATGGGCCAGGACGAACGCCTGGACCTGTTCCTGCCTGCCGCGTCGCGCGCGCCGGCGCCGGTGTTCGTCTTCATTCACGGCGGCTATTGGCGCGCCCAGCGCAAGGAAGACGCGCCGGTCATGGCCGAGGCCTTCAACGCGGCGGGCGCAGCCGTGGCCACGCTGGAATACACCTTGGTGCCCGAAGCCACCCTGGGCGAAGTGGTGCGCGAAGTGCGTAGCGCGGTGGCCTGGCTGTACCAGAACGCGGCGGCCTATGGGGTGGACCCGGAACGCATCTACGTGGGCGGCAGCTCGGCCGGCGGGCATCTGGCCGGCATGCTGGTCGCGCCCGGCTGGCCCGCGCGTTATGGCGTGCCGGACGACATCATCAAGGGCACGCTGGCCTTGTCCGGCCTGTTCGACCTGCGCCCGCTGTGCGACATCCTGCCCAATACCTGGCTGCGATTGACGCCCGAGCAGGCCGCGCATCAAAGCCCCATCTTCAACCTGCCCGAGCGGGCCGGCCCGATGCTGCTGGCGGTCGGCGGGCTGGAGACGCAGGGTTTCAAGAACCAGACGGCGGCATTTGAAGCCGCCTGGAACGCGGCGGGTCTTGCGTCCACGCGCATTGCCACACCGCACTGCAACCACTTCGACCTGGTCAATGAACTGGAAGACGCGGACAGCCCGCTCACCCGCGCCACCTTGGCGATGATGGGGCTGGCCGATCGCTGACGGCGTTGCAGATGGCGGACCTGAAACTTCTGGAAGACTTGATCGCGCTGGCGCGCACGGGCAGTTTCGTGCGCGCGGCCGAGCTGCGCCATGTGACGCACCCCGCGTTCGGCCGGCGCATCCGCGCGCTGGAAGCCTGGGCGGGCGCGCCGCTGGTCGAACGCCAGCACCTGCCCGTGACGCTGACCGCGCAAGGCGAGGCGCTGCTCAAGACGGCCACGCAGGTGGTCGAACAGATGGGTTTGGTGCGCCATCGCATCCGCAGTTCGGGCGCGGGCGGCGAGGCGGTGCTGCGCATCGCAACCGGCCGCAGCCTGGCGCGTACGCTGGTGGCCGACTGGATCGCGCGCCTGCGTCACCGCGCGCCCAAGGTGCTGACCGAAGGCACGCAGGTTGAGTTGTCCACGGGCCAGGCAAAAGACCTGGTGGTGCGCCTGGAGCAGGGCAAGGTGGACTTGCTGTGCTGCTACGAACACCCGGCGCTGTCGGTGCCGCTGAGCCCGGCGCGTTATCGCTACATGACGCTGGCCACCGACAAGCTGGTGCCCGTCAGCCAGGCGGACGCGCGCGGCCGCGCTCGCTACGCGCTGAAAGACGGCGGCCCTGCCGTGCCGCTGATCACCTATACGGGCGGGCTGGCAATGGAACGCATCGTGGGCGACCGCCTGGAAACCACGCCGTACGCGTTGACGCCGTTCGTGCGCAGCGACTCGCTGGACGCGGCGCATGGCGCGGTGGCCAAGGGCTTGGGCGTGGCGTGGCTGCCATGGTCGATGGTGGCGGCCGATTGCCGTCGCGGCGCCTTGGTGGCCTTGGGCGGGCGCAGCGAAGAGATCGCCTTCGAGGTGCGGCTGTATCGGCCGCGCGCGCGCCTGACGGATCTGGCGGAAGCGGCCTGGGAGGCCACGGCGAACCGCAAGGCCTGAGGCCGGCATCGTGCCAGGCAAGCTTGCAGGCTGGGCAGGATAAGCACGGGCATGTGCCGTTTCGGCACGACGGTGTCACACGGCCGCCGCGAAAATACCAGCCTATACCTCCAACGAGACGGCCACGCCGTCCACCCCTCAGCACCCCAAGGAAGAAAACATGAAGTCCGTACTGCATCCGCTGCGCGCAGCGCTTGTTGCGTTTTGTGCCGCCTCGGCCGTGGCAACCGCCCCGGCCGCCTTCGCCGCCGACTACCCGGCCCGCAGCGTGTCGCTGGTGGTGGGCTATCCCGCCGGCGGCAGCCTGGACCTGACGGCGCGCCTGTTGGGCGAAGAGCTGGGCAAGCGCCTGGGCCAGACCGTCGTGGTTGAAAACGTGGGCGGCGCAGGCGGCACCATCGGCGCTCAGCGCGTGGCACGCGCCGCGCCGGACGGCTACACGATTTTCCTGGGCTCCACCAACGAAATGGTGATTGCCCGCATGATCAACACGGCGGTCAAGTACGACAGCGCCAAGGACTTCACGGCCCTGGGGCTGGTGGCCTCGCAGCCCATGCTGCTGGCGGCCAGCAAGAATTCCGGCGTGAAGACGGCCGCTGACTACCTGCAAAAGCTGCGCGGCGCAGAGCCGGGCACGTTCAACTACGGCTCGTCCGGCGTGGGCACCACGCTGCATCTGGCCGGTGAAATGATCAACCAGGCCACTGGCACGCGCGCCGAACACGTGCCGTATCGCGGCGTGTCGCCGCTGGTGACGGACCTGATGAGCGGCCAGCTGGACTACGGCATGCTGGTGCTGTCCTCGGGCCTGCCGCAAGTGCGCAGCGGCAACATCGTGGCGCTGGGCCTGACCGAGAACAAGCGTTCGCCGGCCGCGCCGGAAATCGCGCCGCTGGCCGCCACGCCCGGCTTTGAATCCGTCGACATCAACCTGTGGTTCGCGCTGTACGGCCCCGCCGGCTTGCCCGAGCCGGTTGTGGCAAAGCTGCGTACCGTGCTGGACGAAACGCTGAAGTCCGAATCGTTCCGCAAGAAGATGCAAGAGGCGGGCGGCGAAGTGGCCCAGCCGGGCGTCGACCTGGTGGCCTACCAAGCCGAAGAAACCAAGAAGTACGGCGCGCTGGTCAAGGCCGCCAAGATCGAAGCGCAGTGATCGACCCCCAGTAATCGGCCCCCAGCACCTACGTCAGAAAGCGGATCTCACCATGCAATTTCAGCTTCCCGTTCCCGACCTCGCCGCCGAACGCGCGGGCAATACCGATACGCCGGGCGTCTGGCATTTTGATTCCGGCGTGCCGGGGCGTGCGCTGATGGTAAGCGCGCTGGTGCACGGCAACGAACTGTGCGGCGCGTGGGCGCTGAAGGATCTGCTGGCGGCCGGCGTGAAGCCGCGCCGGGGCAGCCTGACGCTGGCCTTCTGCAACCTGGACGCGTTTGACCGCTTCGATCTGGCCAAGCACGATGCCTCGCGCTTCGTTACCGAAGACATGAACCGCGTCTGGAGCGCCGAGCGCCTGGACAACCCCACCACCGCCGACCGCCAACGCGGTGCGGCGCTGCGCCCCTGGGTGCAGCGTGCGGACTGGCTGCTGGACCTGCATTCCATGCACGAGCCGGGCGCGCCCTTGTTGTTGACGGGCGTTTTGCCGCGCAACATCGCACTGGCGCGCCGCCTGAAGGCGCCGCAGCATGTGATCGTGGACGCCGGCCACAAAGACGGTGTGCGCATGCGCGACTTTGCGCAGTTCGGCGATGCCGCGCGCGACGACGCGTGTGCCTTGCTGATCGAATGCGGTTTCCATGGCGAGCTGGCCTCGCGCGATGTCGCGCGAGACATGGTGGCTCGCATGTTGGTGGAATCCGGCGTGGTGGACGCGGCCGACGTGCCGGCCGGCTGGCTGTTGCCCGATCCCGATACCCAACGCGTGCTGGAAGTGACGGACGCCGTGGTGGCGCCGTCGATGGACGTGACGTTTGCGCAACCCTGGACCGGCCTGGAAACGCTGGCGCAAGCCGGCTCGGTGATCGGCTGGGCAGATGGCCAGCCGATCGTGACGCCCTATGACAACTGCACGTTGATCATGCCGTCGCTGCGCCAGCTGAAGCCCGGCGTGACGGTGGTGCGCCTGGCCCGCGACTACGCGGGCTGATCGCCGAGCCGCGCCAAGTAGGGCGACTCTTAGCGGGAGCCGGCGCCGGCCGGCGTTCTGCTTATTTCTGCGGGGTGTACCGCAGTTCGTCCAGCTCGTAGCCCTGCGCCTTCGCGGCAGCCAGGGCCTTGTCCAATTCTTCCTTGGGCAATTGCGGCGAGCGCGACAGAATCCACAGGTACTTGCGGTCGGGCGTACCCACCACGGACCAGCGGTATTCCGGGTCCAGGCCGATCACCCAGTAATCGCCCTTGAACGGCTTGAAGAAGGTGACTTCAAGCTTGGCGTTGTTGCTGCCTTCCACGACGGTGGCGGTGCCGGACGCGGAGTCGATATCGCCGTCCTTGGTGCGGCAGCGATTGTTCACGCCGATGGTGCCGTCGGGGTGCGCGGTGTATTCGGCGGTGGTATCGCCGACGCAATTGCGCTGGAAGAACATGGGGAAATTGGCGATTTCGTACCACATGCCGACATAGCGTTTCAGGTCCACCGAATCCACGGTCTGCATGGGCGGCGGCGCGGCATGGGCGATGCCCACGCTGGCTGCCAGGGCCATCAGGAATGTTGCGGTGCGGCGCATTGAAAAACCTCCAGAGTGAGACTGACCGAAGCGCGGCGCTTGCCCGTCAGGCAGGCGCCGCGTACGCAAACCCTAACGATACGCCTTATTTACGCGGGGCCTTCAGGGCCTCGTGGTAGCGCGCCACGTAGGTCGCGAAGTCCACCGTGTCCGACTGCTCGATGCGCTGCTGCTCTTCCGTGGACTGCGTTGCCGCCTGTTGATACGCCGCCGCCAGGTCCGACGGCAGGGCTTGTGCGCGCAGCGTGTCCGCATGCTTGCGGCTTTGCGCCAGCGAGTAGTCGTGAAACGACAGGCCGCTTTGCGTCAACGACTGCAACAGGCGCGCGGACGGCGTGGCCTCGGGCTGGTCCAGCTTGACGCGCTGCGCGGCCAGCGCATCGGCGTAGGCAGTGCCGCCCAGGGCCGAATCAAACAGCGCGGCGTACGGCGCGATCTGGTCCAGCAATTCGTGGCCCCATTCTTTCAGCGCCACCGGCTTGCCTTCGCGGTCCAGCATCAGGCCGGGCTTGCGGCCTTCTTTGACGACGGTGGAAAAGTTGTCGGCGCTGCGCTGACAGTAGCCGTTGGCGGGGAAGAACGGGCTGTCCGATGCCGTGCAAAACAGCAGGAACGCGTCGACAAAGCGGCTGGTGTCGGCGTCGATGCCCACGGGCGATTCGGGGTCGATATCCAGGCAGCGCACTTCCACGTATTGCACGCCGCGTTCCGCCAGGGCGGTGATGGGGCGTTCGCAGCGGCCGGTGGCACGCTTGGGGCGGATGCTGGAGTAGTACTCGTTTTCGATCTGAAGCACGTTGGTGTTCAGCTGGATCCATTCGCCATTGCGATGCGTGCCGATCTTCTCGTAGTCGGGCCACGTTTGCGTCACGGCGTCGTACAGCCGGCCCAGGAAGGTATCCAGGTCGTTGTAGCAAAGCTTGAGCTGCGACTGCGCCTTGTTCTGATAGCCCAGATCGCTCATGCGCAGGCTGGTGGCGTAGGGCAGGTACAGCGTGTGGTCGCCCAGGCGTTCCAGCGGGTGGTCAGGGCCATTCAGGAAGTCGCTGGACAGCGCGGGCGCCGCACCAAACAGGTACATCAGCAGCCAGGAATAGCGCGTGAAGTTTCGGATCAGCCCGATATAGCCGCGCGAACGGCGGTCTTGCGCGGAACCGGCTTGCGTGTCCAGCACGGACCACAAATCTTCAGACAGCGAGAAGTTGTAGTGCACGCCGGCGATGCATTGCATCCGCTTGCCGTAGCGCTCGGCCAGGCCGCGGCGATACACGTGCTTGAGCATGCCGGTGTTGGACTTGCCGTACCAGGCGATAGGGATGTCGGCTTCAGCCGGCAGCGTGGCCGGCATGGACTGGTTCCAAATCAGCTCGTGATCTAGCACGCTGTACACGTGGCGATGGGTGTTGGTGAGCTCGGCCAGCAGCGCATTGACGTCGGTGTGCGTGCCGGTGATCAGCTCAAGCAGGGATTCCGAGTAATCGGTGGTGACGTGTTCATTGGTCAGCGCCGACCCCAGGCCGGCCGGGTGGGGCGTGCGCGACAAAATGCCCTGCTCGTCCACGCGCAGGCCTTCTTTTTCAATGCCTCGCAACGTCTGGGTCAGCAGCGAGCGGTTGGCCTCTAGGCGGGAGAGGCGGTTGGCGGCGGTATCAGTCACGGATTCTTCTCGTTTGGGTCTGTCGCGGGATTTTACGGGGTGCCGGCCTCCTGTGCCGAGGGAGTCAGTACTGGGGGCAGGGACAATGCCTGCGCCGTGCGCGCCAGCCATTCGTCCAGGTCAGCATAAACCGGATCAGAAATTGGGGCCGTTTCATTGAAAATTTCGTGCCAGGCGGTGTCGTACCAGCGCAGGGTCAGCAATTGCGCGGGCGCGCGCTGGGCGAATTGGCGGCTGCCTTCGGCGGCCACGATGGAATCATCGCCGGCCACCATCAACAGGGTGCGACAGGGCAGAAGATCGGCTTCGCGCAGCGATTCCCGGCCGCCTTCGTCGACAAAGCGGGCCAGCCGGCCGGTCATGCGCCGGCGCACCAGCGGGTCGGATCGGTAGGCTTTGACGACGGCCCGGTCATGCGAGATGCGGGCAGGCGCCAGGCCATGGGGCACGCGCAGGTCGGGCGCATGCAGCGACATCCAGGTGAGGGTGCGGCGCACCCACATCGGCACATTCACGACGAAAGGCGGCGAGCTGAGCACCAGCGCGTCCAGCTCGGCCAGGCGCCGCAGGGCGATGCGCACCGCCACCAGCGCGCCCAGGCTGTGGGCCAGCACAATGGGCGGGCGGCCTTGCAGCGCGGTCCAGGCGCGAAGGCGGTCGACGGCGTCCACGACCAGGTCGTCCTGGTGGGCCAGGGTAGCGGCCGGGCCGCCGGAACGCCCATGGCCGCGGTGATCGTGCGCGCCCACGGTCCAGCCGCGCGCGGCCAGCCAGCGGGCCAGGCGGTCATAGCGGCCGGCGTGTTCGCTCAGGCCGTGCATCAGGTACACGCTGGGCGTGCCTGGCCCGGTAACAGGGGGCGGCACATTGGGCGCGGCGGGCCAAAGATAGTTGGCCAATGGCGTGCCGTCGGGCGCGGGGGTGATGGAAATCGGCGACAATTTCAGCATTCCTCGAAATGAATGGGCCGTCGGGTCTACGGTAATGACGATTTCATCGCTGTTTCGTTTCATGTTCAAGAAAGCCGGCCTGTTTGTAGGGTTGGCCTTGTTGGTTGCCGCCTGCTCGCCCCGTTACAACTGGCGCGAAGTGGACGTGGCCGACGGCCACGTGCGCGCGGCATTCCCCGACCGGGTCTCGACCGATACGCGGGACTTGCGCCTGGACACCCATACCCTGCGTTTTACCCTGTCGAGCGCAACCGTGGGCGAGGCCGTGTTCGCGGTGGGCTCGGCCCCGCTGCCGCCGGACATTGCCGCCGACCCGGCCGCCAAGCAGGCGCTGGGCATGGCGCTGATGCATTCGCTGTACACGAATATGCAGGCCCCGCCGCCCACGGAATGGCCGGCTTATGGGCAGGACTTTGAAGTGCACGGCAAGGCCATGGGCAAGCCCGGCTGGCTGGTGGCCAAGGTCTGGGTCACCGACACCATGCTGATCGAGGCCGTGGCCGCGGGCACCCAAGAAAGCCTGCCCGCCGAACGCGCGCGCGAATTCCTGAGATCGGTGGTGGTCAACCCCGGCAAGCCGGGCCCGGCCAACCCGGTTACTCGATGACGCTGTCCAGCAGCCCGTGGCGCAGGGCCACCACCACGGCCGTGCGGCGCCCGCGTACGCCCAGCTTGGTGCAAGCGTTGCGCAAATGGAAATTCACGGTGCTTTCCGCGACGTCCAGGATGCGGCTGGTTTCCCAGCTGGTCTTGCCCGCCGCCGCCCAATACAGGCACGCCGCCTGGCGGTCGGACAGCGCTTTGTAGGGGGGCAGCTTGCCCAGCGAATGCATCGCGGGCATCGGCGGCCCCAATGATGATAGCGGCCCACCGCGCTGGGCCAGGTCCGGATGGAAGGCGCACAAGCGCTGGAATGCGGATGATCCTCGAAGCGCGGCGAAGCGAAGCGGTGCGGTCATGGTGGCCCGGGGCAGTGCCCCCTTGTAGTGAAGTTGCTGCATGCTGCGGCCCGCGCGGCGGCCAAGCAAGCATTGATGCTTTCGCGCATTGATCCACTTATCTTTGACGGAATAGTTGTATGTTGGCCATCGCCCAGTTCTACCTGTCAGCCATCGTGCTGATGCTGCCTTTGTTGTCTTGCGTGGGCATCGGGGTGCTGTGGGGCAAGCGCGATATCCCCTTTGGCGGCGCGTTCATCACCACATTGGTGACGTCCGTGACCACGCCTGCGCTGGTGTTCCATACCTTTGTGACGACGCACCTGGATGACCGCGCGCTGGCGGATGTGGCGATCGCCACCGTCGCGGCGTTGCTGCTGTGTGCGCTGGTCGGCGCGCTGCTGCTCAAAGTGTGGAAGCTGCCGGTGCGCACCTTGCTGCCCACGGCAAGCCTGCCCAACGCCGGCAACCTGGGCCTGCCTATCTCTCAGTTGGCGTTCGGTGACGCGGGCCTGTCGGTGGCGGTGGCGTTCTTCGCGGTCAATTCTTTCGTCATGCACACCATTGCCGTGCGGCTGTTGCCGGGCGTCAATACCAAGGGCAGCTGGAAAAGCCCCATTTTGCTGGCCTCGGTGGTGGCGGTGGCATTGCGGCTGCTGCATGTGCCGGTGCCCGCCTGGGTCATTGACACCGCCCATATGCTGGGCGCGGTGACCGTGCCCTTGATGCTGTTGAGCCTGGGCCACGCCTTGGCCCTGATCCCGTCCAACGGCCTGCGCGACGGCGCCAAGGTGGCCGCGATACGGCTGGTGGTGGGCTTGGCGGCGGGGTTGGCCGTGGTGTGGGCGCTAGACCTTGAGCCCGTGCTGGCCGGCGCGCTGACCTTGCAGATGGCCATGCCGTGCGCGGTGGTCAGCTACATGTACGCCAAGCGCTACACGACGCTGGGCGACACGGCGGCGGGCGCCGTGCTGGTGTCGACCGTGGTGTTCCTGCTGCTGGCGCCGCTGATGCTCTGGTTCACCCACGGCGCCTGACGACGCAATACCCGCCGGGCAGTCAGGCCACGCCGGCCATGTCGCGCAGTTGCGCCATCAGCGGGTCAGGAACGTCCACGCCGTGCTTGATCGCTTCGTCGCGCAACTTGCGGCGGCGGTCGCCCGGCAGGCGCACGCCATCATCTTCCAGCATGGCGTCCACCAGCGTTTCGACACGTTCCAGATAGGCGTTGTTGCCCGCCAGCGCGCCGGGGTCGATCGCCATGAACGCCTGCCCCAGTTGAGCGGGGCCGCCGGCATCGACGAAGAACGATTCGGTTTCGAAACCAAAGTGCGCGCCCGTCAGCGCGCACGCCAGCAATTCCACAATCAGCGCCAGCATCGCGCCCTTGACGCCACCCGCGGGCAGCATGCTGCCGGCCAGCCCGGCCTTTGGATCGGTAGTGGGTTCGCCATTGGCGTCCAGCGCCCAGCCCAGCGGAATGGGCTGGTTGTCGCGCGCGGCGATCATCAGCTTGCCGCGCGCCACTTGCGACAGCGACAGGTCGATGACCAGTCGGGCGCCATTGCGGCGGGGAAAGATGGCGGCGATGGGGTTGGTGCCGAACAGCGGCCGCTTGCCACCCCAGGCGGGCATGGCGGCTGGCGAATTGCTCAGCGCCAGCGCCACCAGCCCGGCGTCCGCCAGCGCCTCCAGGTGATAGGCCGCTTCGCCAAAATGGTGGCTGTTGGCCACGCCGATGAAGGCGATGCCATGTTCGCGGGCGCGCACGGCTGCTTGCTCGACGGCCATCGCGCAGGCGGGAAATGCCAGCCCCGAGCCCGCATCGATCAGCGCCGCGCCGCCGCGTTCGTGCACGATGCGCGGCACGGCCGAACCGATGGCGCGCCCCGCGCGCAAATGCCCCGCGTAGAACGGCACGCGCGACAGGCCGTGCGAACTGATGCCCTGGCTTTCCGCGAAAACCAGGGCGCGCGCGGTGCTGTCGGCCATGGCCGGGTTGGCGCCGGCGGCAGCCAGCGCGGCGGCGGCCAGGTGTTGCAGTTCGTCCAGATAGATGTGAGCCATATCCTTCCTGTCAGAGGGGCGATTCGCGCGCCCGCGCAAAGAAGGCGGGCAGGGGATGTCGCGGATAACACGCATTTTCGCACCAGGCCGGCGCCCTTGCAGCATCTGACGGCAATGCTAGAATTCCTGTCGCTGCACCCAATGCAGCATCCATATTTCGGCGCCGATTTGCCTGATCCGCTTGCGGGCGCCTTCCAATAAATCCAGCTAAAGAGGTCCGTATGACCACTCCTGCCCAACATTTGGCCGGTGATTCGGCCGCCGATTTGGCCGCTGATTTGGCCGCTGATCCGGCCAGCGGGTTCGCTCCCGCCACCGTCACGACCTCCGACACCGTTGATCCCGGTTCCGTCGGCCTGGTCGCACCCACCTTCATCCGCTTCGATGAACCGCTGCCGTTGCTTAGCGGCCAATCGTTGGCTGCCTACGAACTTGCCGTGGAAACCTACGGCACGCTCAACGCGCAGCGCACCAATGCCGTGCTGATCTGCCACGCGCTGAACGCGTCGCACCACGTCGCCGGGCAAGCGGCCGACAACCCCAGCGATGTGGGCTGGTGGGACAACATGGTCGGCCCCGGCAAGCCGGTGGACACCAATATCTACTTCGTCATCGGCGTCAACAACCTGGGCTCGTGCTTCGGTTCGACCGGGCCGGCCAGCATCAATCCGGCCACCGGCAAGCCCTGGGGCGCGGCGTTTCCGGTGCTGACAGTGGAAGACTGGGTACGCGCCCAAGCCCGCGTGGCCGACCACTTCGGTATCGAACGCTTTGCCGCCGTGATGGGCGGATCGCTGGGCGGCATGCAGGCGCTGAGCTGGGCCATCACCTTGCCCGACCGCGTGGCCAACTGCGTGGTGATCGCCAGCACGCCGCGCCTGTCGGCGCAGAACATCGGCTTTAACGAAGTGGCGCGCCGCGCCATCATCACCGACCCGGATTTCCACGGCGGTGACTACTATGCTGAAGACACGGTGCCGCGCCGGGGCCTGTCGGTGGCGCGCATGATCGGCCACATCACCTACCTGTCCGATGACGACATGGCCGAAAAATTTGGCCGCGCCCAACGCGCGCCGGCCGAAAACGGCGCCTACCACTACGGCTACGACGTCGAATTCGAAGTGGAGTCTTACCTGCGTTATCAGGGCGAGAAGTTCACCCGTTATTTCGACGCCAATACCTATCTGCTGATCACGCGCGCGCTGGATTATTTCGACCCGGCCCGCACCACGGGCGGCGACCTGGCGCGCGCGCTGGCGCCTGCCAAGGCCGATTTCCTGTTGGTGTCGTTTTCGACCGATTGGCGTTTCCCTCCCGAGCGATCACGCGAAATCGTGCGCGCGCTGCTCAAGAACGCCAGCCCTGTCACCTACGCCGAAATCGATGCGCCGCACGGGCACGACGCCTTCCTGCTGGAAGACGCCCGCTATCACGCGGTGGTCCGTGGCTACTACGAACGCATCGCGCGCGAACTTGGCCTGACCGCCGACGCCGCGCAGACCGAAGGACGCTCCGAATGAATCCCGTGACCCCCCGCTATGCCCATGCCGCGCTGCGGCCTGACCTGGCGCGCATCGCCGGCTGGATCGAACCGGGCAGCCGCGTCCTGGACCTGGGCTGCGGCGACGGCGCGCTGCTGGCGCACCTGCGCGACCACCGCCAGGTGCGCGGCGCGGGCGTTGAACTGGACGACACCTGTGTGATCGCGTGCGTGCGGCGCGGGGTGGAAGTCATTCAGCAGAACCTGGAAGACGGGCTGGCGCTGTTTGACGACAAACAGTTCGATACCGTGGTGTTGTCGCAGACCTTGCAGTCCATGCACCGCACCGAACACATCCTGCGTGAAATGGCGCGCGTGGCGCGTCACGGCATCGTGTCGTTTCCCAACTTCGGCTACTGGCCGCATGGCTGGGCCATCTTGCGTGGGCGCATGCCGGTCACCGGCCAGATGCCCTATCAGTGGTACAACACGCCGAACATCCACCTGTGCACGCTGCGCGATTTCGAACAACTGGCTGGCGAACTGAACCTGCGCATTCTTGAACGCGCCACGTTCAACGAAGGCCACGAGGTCAAGCTGTTTCCCAGCTGGCGCAGCACGCTGGCGGTGTACCGTTTTGCCACGCCCTGACATTCCGACACCGATCCTCCTGACGGCGCGCGGCAACAGGCCCTAAAATGCCGCAAGCCCGCGACGCAACGCCTGTTGCGCCGTGCGGCGCGTTTCAGGAGACCGTCATCACCGCTGTATCCAACGTCTATACCAGCCCCCGCGTGGCCCCCTTGCTGGTCCTGGGCTTTGCCAGCGGACTGCCCTTGGCGCTGACCGGCGGTACCTTGCAGGCCTGGGCCACGGTCGAAAACGTGCCGCTGCAGGAAATTGGTTTCCTCACGCTGGTGGGCACCGCCTACACCCTCAAGTTTCTTTGGGCTCCCTTCGTTGACCGCTATGTGCCGCCGCTGCTCGGCCGGCGGCGCGGCTGGATGCTGGTGACGCAGCTGTTGCTGGCCATCACCATCATGGCAATGGGCGCGCTGTCGCCGTCCAACGCCTTGATGCCGCTGGCTTTGCTGGCGGTGGTGGTCGCTTTCCTGTCCGCCACGCAGGACATCGCGTTCGACGCTTATTGCACTGACGTGCTGCGCAAGGAAGAACGGGGCGCGGGCGCGGCCGTGAAGGTGATGGGCTACCGGCTGGCGATGATCGCCTCCGGCGGGCTGGCGCTGATCCTGGCGGACCAATGGATCGGCTGGGGCTACACCTATGTGCTGATGGGCGCGCTGATGCTGCTGTGCGCGGTGGCCACGCTGCTGGCGCCCGAGCCCGAGCACGTCGCCCACGCGCCCCGTACGCTGGGCGCGGCCATTGGCGAGCCCCTGCACGAGTTCTTCACGCGCCGTGGCGCGCTGGCGATCCTGCTGCTGATCGTGCTGTACAAGCTGGGCGACGCGTTCGCAGGCGCGCTGTCCACCACCTTCCTGATCCGGGGCGCGGGCTTCACGCCTACCGAGGTCGGCACCGTGAACAAGGTGCTGGGCCTGGCGGCCACCATCGTGGGGGCGCTGGCGGGTGGCTCGCTGATGGCTCGCTGGGGCTTGTATCGGTCGCTGATGGCCTTCGGGCTATTACAGGCGGTGTCGAACCTGGCGTATTGGCTGATCGCGGTCAGCCCCAAGAACCTGTCGCTGATGGCGGCTGGCGTCGGCATTGAAAACCTGTGTGGCGGCCTGGGCACGGCTTCGTTCGTGGGCTTGTTGATGGCGCTGTGCCAGCGCCGGTTTTCGGCGACCCAGTTTGCGTTGCTGTCGGCGCTGTCGGCCGTGGGCCGTACCTATCTGGCGGGGCCGCTGACTCCGCCGCTGGTCGAGCGCCTGGACTGGCCGGGGTTTTTCCTGCTGACGGTGCTGATCGCGCTGCCGGGGCTCGTGCTGCTGCATAGGCTGCGCGGCACGATCGACGCGATGGAAAAGCAGGGCGACCAGGCCTGAAGGCAGGCCTCAGCCCATGAAAAAGGCGGCGCACCAGGCGCCGCGTTTTTATTGTCGACCCGCGTGCGGCGTCAGTCTTCGTCGTGCAGGCGGACGATCAGCACGTCGCTGGGCAACGATTCCAGCAGGCGTTCGGCCACGCTGCCGATGGCGGTGCGCAGGATGCCGGTGCGGCCATGCGTGCCGGTCACGACCAGGTCCGAGCGGTGGTGGAAGGAATATTCCGACAAGACCGTTTCGGGCTGGCCCGCTTCCAGCACCACCTTGGGCGGCGTCAGCCCCGCCAGTTCCGGCGTGCTGGCCGTGAACTCGCGCGCGCTTTGCTCGGCTTCCTGGTGAAAGCTGCGCGAGACGGCGTCTTCGGGGGTGTGCTTGCCCTGGAACGGCACGTCATACGCGTGGAACAGCGTCAGGTTGGCGTTGGGCACCAGTTGCAGCGCCGCGCGCAACGCATGGCGCGAGCCGTCGGAGAAGTCAGTGGCGACCAGCACGTCGCGATACGGTCGACGCGGCCGGGTCTTGACCACCAGCACGGGCTGGCGCGCCTGGCGCACCAGCTTTTCGACGGTGGTGCCCAACAGCAGCCGACCCAGCGTTTCGTCGCGAGCGGTGCCGGTGACGATCAGCGAGCAGCCAAAGCTGTCGGCCGTTTCCGTGATGTGCGCCAGCGGATCGCCAGACACCACTACCACTTCGGTCGGCACATCGGCGGCGGCCAGGTCTTCCGCCAGCTCGCGCTCTGCCAGGGCCTTGTGGTCGCTGGACAGCCGCCGCCAGACCGGGGTGGTCAGACGCGCCGAGTTGGCATGGTTTTCCATGACGTGCAACACGATCAGTTTGGTGCCCAGTTCTTTCGTCAGCTGCAAGGCACGGTCCAGGGCGCGATCGCCGCGCGCGCTCAGGTCCGTGGCCAACAGGATGGGGCCGATTTGCTGTGTCATACGTTATCTCCCGGTTGTAGCCAGAGTGGCGACTCCCGCGTCCGCCAGCCTGGCAGGTACCTCCCTTGCGGGGGCAATGCCCCATTGTCGCGCCGCGACGCGGACTGGGGATTGATCGATATCAACGCACGGACCAGCGTAAGCGATGAGGTCGGGCGCCGCAATGGCCGCTTGCGCGGGGTCAGGCTCAATACAATGGGCGGGTTACATCACCGGCTTTCTTGATTCTTCCCCATGCTTTCTGACATTTCCCCCTTGTTGCTGCACACGTTGTACCTGGTCGCCATCGTGGCCGAGGCGATGACCGCGGCGTTGTCGGCCGGCCGGCGCGACATGGACTGGATGGGGGTGTGCATCATTGCGTGCGTGACGGCGCTGGGCGGCGGTTCGCTGCGCGACGTCTTGCTGGGGCATTACCCGCTTACCTGGGTCATCCACCCGGAGTATCTGTGGATGACCGGCGGCGCGGCGATTCTGACCGCCCTGATCGCGCCGGTGATGCGGCGCCTGCGCAGCCTGTTCCTGCTGGCCGACGCGCTGGGGCTGGTGGCGTTCACCGTGATCGGTTGCCAAGTGGCGCAGATGATGCAGCTGCCGATCACAGTCGTGCTCATCAGCGGCATGATCACCGGGTGCGCGGGCGGGGTGCTGCGCGACGTGCTCTGCAACGAGGTGCCGCTGCTGTTTCGCAAGGAGCTTTACGCCAGCGTGTCCGTGGTGACCGGGGCCTTGTATTTGGGCGGGCAGTCGTTGGGCCTGTCGGCCAACGCGGCCGTGCCGCTGGCGCTGGCGGCGGGCCTGGCCCTGCGCCTGCTGGCATTGCGCTTTAACTGGCAAATGCCCAAGTTCGTGTATCGCGACGATTGGGACTGAGCCTGCCGCAGTGCGTCCCGTTCCGCCTGCCGGGGGGCCACACCGGCCCTCTGCAACAATTTTCTTATTTGTGTTTCAAGAAATTTCTAGTATCTTTCGGTCTCTCAACACATGCCTCGGGCAGTCAAGGGGAGCCGATTGGACGTAAAAGCGCCCGCCACGATTCCGTATTTTCTTCAGGAACAGATTCGTGAATTGATAGTGGACGGCACTATCCGGCCCGGTCAGCCCTTGCGCGAGCAAGAGCTGGAGCAGCGATTCGGCACCAGCCGCAGCCCCATCCGTGAAGCCTTGCGGCTGCTGGAATTGGGCGGCCTGGTCACGCATATCCAACGCAAGGGCTTTCGGGCCACGCTCTATACCGAAACGCAAATCCGCCATCTGTACCAGCTGCGCGCCGAGCTTGAGGCCTATTGCCTGCGGCAATTGGCCGACATGGACGACCTGGCGCCGCTGGTGGCCGAGCTGCGCGGCTACGACGAGGCCATCGCCGCATCGATGGCAAAGCAAGACGCGCGCGCCTGCATCGCCGCCGCGCGCGAGTTCTATCTGGCTTGCGCCCGCTACACCGGCAACACGCCGCTGACCAGCATGTTGAGCAAGCTTTACGAGCAGGTCGAGCCGCTGCGATTCCTGCTGGCCCGCCGCTCGATGGAAAACCACACCATCCAGTCGTACACCCACGGCATTACGCTGGCGCTGGCCAACCGCGATGTGGACCGCGCGGCCCAGCTCACGCGCACCTATGTGCACGAAGTGCTGCCCAGCATTATCGAGGCGTATCTCGAAGCCGCCGAACAGGCCGCGCAAGAGGCAAACCCGCGTTATCGCAGCGCGTAAACCGGCCGGTCAGGCCGGTTGCGCGCGGTCGGCGGAATTACTTGGCGAACAGCGAATCCATGTTCTTGAACGCCTTGAATTCCAGGGCGTTGCCCGACGGATCCAGGAAGAACATCGTGGCTTGTTCGCCGACTTCGCCCTTGAAGCGGATGTAGGGCTCGATGACGAATTCCGTGCCCGCGTCGATCAGGCGCTTGGACATGGCTTCCCACTGCTCCATCGACAACACCGCGCCGAAATGGCGGACCGGCACGTTGTGCGAGTCCACGGCGCTGGTCGCGTTGTGGCCGCATTCGCTGGGGGCCAGGTGGGCAACGATCTGGTGGCCGTAAAAGTTGAAGTCGATCCATTCGGGCGAGCTACGGCCCTCCGGACAGCCCAGCTTTTCGCCGTAGAAGGCGCGGGCTTCGGCCAGGTCGCGGACCGGAAAGGCCAAGTGGAACGGCGGCAGGTTGGTTTGGGCGGTCATGAAAACTCCGGGTCATTCAAAAAGGTCGGACTGCGGATCCCCGCAGGGTGCAGCGTGCTGTATTTAGCACCAGCGCCTAGTTTAGGGATTGTTTTTTTGATTGAAAAACGATATTTTTTGTGCCTTAGACCAAAAAAAATTGATTGTTCGTGATCAAAGAATTCAAGACCTTCATTGCCGTGGCCCGGGATGGCACTTTCACCGGCGCCGGCACGCACCTGGGTTTGACGCAGTCCGCCGTCAGCGCCCAGATCAAGCGGCTGGAGGAATATCTGGGGGTGGCGCTATTTGACCGGGGCGCGCGCGCGGCGGTGCTGAACGCCCATGGCCGCGAGATGCTGCCGCAGGCCGAAGAGCTGGTGGCCATGGCCGAGCGCCTGGTCACCACGGCTGGGGCGGGACACGTGAGCGGGTCATTGCGCATCGGCGCCATCGCCTCGGTGCAGCACGATTTGCTGGTGGACGCGCTGGGCCGCTTTCGCGCGGTGTATCCCGACGTGCGGGTGCGCATCGTGCCCGGCGTGTCGCTGTCCCTGCTGGGTCAGGTGGACGCGGGCGAAGTGGACATGGCGGTGCTGATCCGCCCGCCCTTCGCGTTGCCGCCCGAGCTGGGTTGGCAGCGCCTGCTGAGCGAACCCGTGGTGCTGGCCATGCCCGAGGCCATGCCGCTGGCGCCGTGGCGCGATGTGCTGGCCACGCAGCCTTTCATCCGCTACGACCGCGCGTCGTTCGGCGGGCGCGTGGTGGATATCTTTCTGAAGAAACACCGCATCAATGTGCATGAGGCCGTCGAGCTGGACGAGATTGACGCCATCGCCAACCTGGTGCGGCACGGCCTGGGCGTGGCGCTATTGCCGCAATTGCGTGGCCTGGATCTGACGGGCTTGCGGCTGGTGCCGCTGGAGGAACATGCGTTTCACCGGGACATCGGCATCATCGGCCGCCTGCCTTTCGACAGTGGCAGCGTGCGCGAGAAAATGGCGGAATGCCTGGTGGCGGCCGCGCAATCCTGAGCGGCGGGCATGAAAAAACGCGTGGTCCGGTCCGTTTGCTTGCGGACCGGGCCACGCGCCTGTCGGCCTTTACAGCCGGTCGCAGCGGACCGTGATGGGGTGGCTGCGCAGCGTCGTCATGACGATGTCATCCACCTGGCCTTCCACGTCGGTGATCACGTAGCCGATCTGACCCTTGGTTTGCAGCGTCTGGCTGACGATGTTCAGCCCGTGTTGCGCCATCAGGTTGTCCAGCGTGCCCAACGCGCCCGGCGCGTTGCGGTGCACGTGCAGGATGCGGGTGGCGCCGGCCGGTTCCAGGTACGGCAGTTCGGGGAAGTTGACCGCGCCCTTGGTGGTGCCGGCTTGCAGGAAACGCACCAGTTTTTCAGCCACTTCGCGGCCGATGTTCTCTTGCGATTCCTGCGTGCTGCCGCCGATATGCGGGGTCAGGATGACGTTGGGCATGCCGATCAGCGGGCTGGCCAAGGGTTCGTCCGCGCTCTTGGGTTCGGTCGGGAACACGTCCAGCGCCGCCCCGGCCAGATGGCCGGACTTCAGCGCCGCGTGCAGCGCATCGATGTCCACCACGGCGCCGCGCGAGGCGTTGATCAGGATGGACCCGCGACGCATGCGCGCGATGGTTTCCGCGTTCATGATGTTTTCGGTCGACTTGCCGCCCGGCACATGCAGGGTGACGACGTCAGCCTGTTCCAGCAGCTCGTTCAGCGTGCCGGCGGGGCGCGCGTTGCCCAGCGGCAGCTTGGCTTCGACGTCGTGATAGACGACGCGCATGCCCAGGCCTTCGGCCAGCGTGCTGATCTGCGAGCCGATGTTGCCGTAGCCCACGATGCCCAGCGTCTTGCCACGGGTTTCAAAGGCGCCCGCGGCGCTCTTGTCCCAATGGCCCAGATGCACGCGGGCGTTCTTTTCGGGGATACGGCGCAGCAGCAAAATGGCTTCGCCCAGCACCAGCTCGGCAACCGAGCGGGTGTTGGAAAACGGCGCGTTGAACACCGGGATGCCGCGCTGCATGGCCGCGTCCAGGTCGACCTGGTTGGTGCCGATGCAAAAGCAGCCCACCACCCGCAGGTCGGGGCTGGACAGCAAGGCGGCATCCAGGTGCGTGCGAGAACGGATCCCCGCCACCTGCGCGCCGCGCAGGGCGTCGTGCAGCTGCGACGCCGGCAATGCGGCGGCGTGCGTGACGATATCGGTGTAGCCGGCGGCTTCGAAGACCGCGCGGGCGCTCGGATGGATGTTCTCGAACAGGACGATTTTTGCCATGACTGCCAGGGGGTGGTGAGAAGTACGTGTTATTTATTGTGGCGCATTTTTGCTGCACTGCAAGGAGTAGCCATTGAGGCGGTGTGGATGAATTGTTTCAACGGTAGGCCTCGTACACCCGCGCGCCGCCTTGCTTGTCCACCAGCAGCACGTCGTGCGGCGTCTTTCGGCCGCCGTATTCGGGGCCGTCCATGCCGGGCGATCCCAGCGGCATGCCGGGGGCGGCCAAGCCGGCCGCGTCGGGCTTGTCCAGCAGCAGGCGGCGCACGTCGCGCGCCGGCACATGGCCTTCGACCGCATAGCCGTCGACCATCGCGGTGTGGCACGACCCGTAGTCAGCCATGCCCGCGTTGCGGCGGATGGGGCCGGTGTCCTGCACATCGTGCGTGGTGACGGTGAAGCCGTTATCGCGCATGTGCTTGACCCAGTCTTCGCAACAGCCGCAGGTGGGCGTCTTCCAGACCTCGACCTTGACGGGGCCTTGGGCCATGACGAAGGTCGGCGCGCACAGCGCGGCGGCAAGAACCAGGCGAGTCAGGCGGGAAACGTTCATGATGCTCCGATCGGGTAAAGGAAAAAAATGGGCGCTGTGACGGCGACTGTCACCGTGATGCGACGGCAGCGGCGTTGATGCGGCCACGGCCGTCAAAACCAGAATCGCACGCCGGCCATCAGCGCAGTCTGCGATCGGCTGGCGCCTGCGTCGGACGCGTAGCGCGCTGTCTGGCCGAACTTCCGGTCAAAGGATACGCCGATATACGGGGCGAATTCGCGTGTGACTTCGTAGCGTAGCCGGAACGACAGCGAGCCTTCGGACAGCCCCGAACCGATGCCGCGCGCGGGGTCGGACTTGCCGTACAGGCTGGCTTCGAGTTCGGGCGTGAAGATCAGCCGTTGGGTCAACAACAGGTCGTACTCCGCTTTTAGCGCCAGTGCCGTGCGACCCGACGCGCCCACGTAGGCGGTGGTTTCCAGTTCGATGTTGTAGGGAAGCACGCCTTCGATGCCGATGGCGGCCCAATTGCGCTTGGGGCCGGTGCCGATGTCTCGGCGCGCGCCCAGTTGCAGGTCCCAGAACGGCGAGACGGCGTGGCTCCAGAACGCTTCGACTTTACCGTCCGAGCCCTCACCGTTCTCGCGTTCGCCTTCCGATTTGACCAGCAGCCGGTCGGTGGCCGTGCCGAACCAGAAGCGCCCGTCCCATTGCTGTGCGTTCTGGCCATCGCGGTTGCGTGACACGCCGAATTTGTCGAACAGCACCTGCCAGGCCGGCATGTCGTCCATCATGTGCGGGTGTATGCCGTAGCTGTCGTAGCCGCGTTCGGCCTCCCCATCGGTGGCCGCCCCATCGGTGGCCGCCCCATCGGTGGCCGCCCCATCGCTGGCAGGCAGGCTGCCCACGGGCGGCGCGGCGGGGGCCGTCGGGGCGGCTTGGGGGGCGCCGTCGTGCCCCATGTCGCCATGGTCCATGTTGCCGTGATCCGTTGCGGCGAGGGCGGGCGCTTGCGCCGCGCCGTGATGCATGCCGGAATGATCCATCGCGCCATGATCGACATCGGCGGGTTGGGCCGAGGCGACCGTCGTGGCCAGCGTTATCGACAGGGCGCACAGGCCCATCAGAGAGGTAAGGGGTCTCATCATTTACTCCACCACGACCGCTCTGAACATGCCGGCCTCCATGTGATACAGCAGGTGGCAGTGATACGCCCAGAGTCCGCGCGCGTCGGCGCTGACGCGGTAGCTCAGGCGCTGCGCCGGGTTCAGCGTGATGGTGTGCTTGCGCACCTGGAACGCGCCGTCGGGCGATTCCAGGTCGCTCCACAGGCCGTGCAGATGGATGGGGTGCGTCATCATCGTGTCGTTGACCAGCACGAAGCGCACGCGTTCGCCGTAGCGCAGCAAGATGGGTTTGGCGTCCGAAAACTTCACGCCGTTGAACGACCACATGTAGCGTTCCATGTTGCCCGTCAGGTGCAATTCGATTTCGCGCGACGGCGCGCGGTTGTCCTCGGGAGGATGCACCGAGTGCAGGTCCGCGTAGGTCAGCACGCGGCGGCCGTTGTCGCGCAAGCCCACGCCAGGGTCGTCCAGGCGCGTGGATACGACGTCCGGCAACATGGAATTGCCCACGCCGCGCTCCGTCGGGTACGGGTGTTTGACCTGCACCATGCCACCTTGCGCGGATGGCGTGGCTGGCATGGCGTCCGTCGCGTGCTTGGCGTGCGCGTCGCCGTGATTCATGGCGCCGTGGCCCGACGCACCGGTGTCACCGGGCACATCACCCGGCGCGCCATGCGACATGCCCATGTCCATCATGCCCAGCCATTGCACGCGGTCCAGTTCCGGCACCTCGGCCTGCATGCCGGCACGCGGCGCCAGCGTGGCGCGCGCATAGCCCGAGCGGTCCATAGCTTGCGAGAATATCGTGTAGGCCCGCGCGTCCTTCGGTTCCACGATCACGTCATACGTTTCGGCCACCCCGATGCGAAATTCCTCGATGTCCACCGGCCGCACGTCCTGTCCGTCGGCGGCCACCACCGTCATTTTCAAGCCGGGAATGCGCACATCGAAGTACGTCATTGCCGATCCATTGATGAAGCGCAGCCGGATGCGTTCGCCTGGCTTGAACAGGCCCGTCCAGTTGCCGGCGGGCGTCGCGCCGTTGGTCAGGAACGTGTAGGTGGCGCCCGACACGTCGGCCAGATCCGTCGGGTTCATGCGCATCTGTTCCCACATCAGGCGCTCGGACAACGCGGGGCCCCAGCCCCGGCCATGCGCGTCGGCGGACAAACTCTGCACGCTGGGCTGGATGCCGTTGTAGTAGTCGGGCATCACGCGCAGCTTATTGAAGACGCGCATGGGATCTTCGTCCGTCCAGTCCGACAACAGCACCGTGTAATCGCGGTCCGCGGCGATGGCGGGCGGATGGTGAGGGTCGATGACAATCGCGCCGTACAAGCCGGTCTGTTCCTGAAAGCCCGAGTGGCTGTGATACCAGTACGTGCCGCTTTGGCGCACGGGAAACCGGTAGGTGAAAGTCTGGCCGGGGTCGATGCCGCCAAAGCTCAGGCCGGGTACGCCGTCCATGTCCGACGGCAGCAGAATGCCGTGCCAGTGGATCGACGTCTGTTCACGCAGCCGGTTGGTCACATGCAGCGTGACGGTGTCGCCTTCGCGCCAGCGCAGAAGCGGCGCGGGCAATTGGCCGTTGACGGTGGTGGCGATGCGGGCCGCGCCGGTGAAGTTCACCGGCGTCTCGCCGATTTCCAGATGGAACTCGGTGCCGCGCAGTTCGGTGGCGGCAGGGCCGGTGGAGGCAGCCAACGCCGAGCGCCAGGCGCCCAGCGACGCCAAGGCGCCACCGGTGGCAAGGCCCTGTACAAAACGGCGGCGCGACAGAGCCGCGCGCGGGGTGGCGAAGGGCGTGTCGTGGCCGATACGCGGCATAGCGTCTTTCACAAGAATCCTTGAGGGAATGACCGTGATGACACTGTAGGAAGGCGGCGGTGACCCGATCCTGTCGCGTAGATTACGTTTTTGTAATGTTCGACGTCCCGCCCGGCGGATACTGCTACGCCACGTCGTGCGGAAAATCGGACCGGAAGGCCCCCGGTCCACGCAGCGTGATGCCCACCACCGTGCCGCTGGCGTCCGACGTTGCGTCGACGTCGCCGCCGTGCATGCGGGCGATGGCGCGCACGATGGCCAAGCCCAACCCGTGGCCTTCGCTGCGCGGGGCGCGGCTTTGGCCCGACCGGAAGAACCGGTCGAAGATGCGGGGCAGGTCGGCGGCAGGAATCGGGGTGCCGGCGTTGCACACTTCGACCCTCGCGCCGCCCGGCACGGCCGAGCACAACACCACGATGTCCCGGCCGGCCGGTGTGGCTTTGATCGCGTTGGCGATCAGGTTGGCCAGCGCGCGGCGCACCAGCCCGGCGTTGGCCACCACCTTGGCATCGCCCTCGCAACGCAGATGCACGCCTTGCTCTTCCAACATCGCTTCGTAATAGTCCGCCACGCGGCGCGCCTCGGCGGCCAGCGATACCGGCGCCAGGTCGGCAGCCAGTTCGCCACGGTCGGCGCGGGCCAGAAACAGCATGTCGTTGACCAGCGTTTTCAGGTCTTCCAGTTCTTCCAGGTTGGATGCCAGCGCGTCGCGCAGTTCGGCGGCATCGCGTGGCGAGGACAGCATGACCTGGGTGCCGTTAATGAGCGTGGCCAGCGGCGTACGCAACTCGTGCGCCACGTCGGCGTTAAAGCCTTCCATCTGCTGGTAGGCCGCTTGCAGCCGCTCCAGCGTGCGGTTGAACGATATGACCAGATCATGCAGTTCGCGGTCGGTGTCGGCCAGCGGCAGCCGATGCGCCAGGTTGTCGGGCTGGATGCGCGCGGCCTGCTCGGACAGGCGTCGGGTGGGCGCCATGCTGCGGCGCACCGCCCAGGCCGCTAGCACGACCGTCGCGCCGACCCACAGCGCGCAGATCAGCACCAGTGCGGTGCCGTAGGCGTACAAAAATTGCCCGCTGGTGCGGGTGCTGACGGCCACCGTCAGGTGGGCGCCGGGCAGGATGCGGTCGTTCATGGCCACGCGCAGGCCACGCATGCGGCCGCCGTCGGCGCTTTGCAGCACCACCTGCCGGCCGTCCACCGTTTCCAGCGTGTCGGGCGGCGGTCCGCCGTAGACGGCATGGCCTTGCGCGTCCACGATCCAGATGCCCAACTGGCCCTGCCCGGCGCGCATCTCGTCGAAGGTGGCGGCCAGGTCGTGCAGGCCGCTGGCGCTGTTCTGCATGTCGATCAGGTGGTCGATCAGTTCAAGCTTGCCGCTGACCTCGGTAATTTCCTGGCGTTCCACTTCACGCTTCAACGCCCAGAACAAGGTCGCGCCCGCCAGGCTGGAAACCAGCAACGCGATGGCGCCCAGCAGCAGCGTCAGTCGGGCCTGCATGGAGCGGATGCGGGGCGGGCGAGAGCGGGGCGGCTTCATGGGAGGGGCGTCATGCGGGCAGCGTTATCGGGCTAGCGACATGGGGCAGCGACATGGGGCAGCGACATGGGGCAGCGACATGGGAGCAGCGACATGGGAGCAGCGACATGGAGGCAGCTTCATCGGCGCGGCCACTGGGCAGCCCGCGTCATGCCGGCAGCGGCGGGTGGCGCGATTCCAGCACGTAGCCCATGCCGCGCACCGTATGCAGCAGCTTGGTGTCGTACGGGTCGTCCAGCTTGCCGCGCAGGCGGCGCACCGCGACGTCGATCACGTTGGTATCGCTGTCGAAATTCATGTCCCACACCTGTTCGGCCAGCGTGGTGCGCGACAGCACCTGGCCCTGGCGGCGCAGCAGCAGCGCCAGCAGGCTGAATTCCTTGGCGGTCAGGTCCAGCCGGCGGCCGCCGCGTTGGGCGCGGCGGCTGGCCAGGTCCAGCTCCAGGTCGGCCAGCCGCAGCAGCGTGGGTTCTTGCGCGCGGCCGCGGCGCAGCAGCGCCTGCACACGCGCCAGCAGTTCAGAAAAAGCAAAGGGCTTGACCAGGTAATCGTCGGCGCCGCCTTCCAGGCCGCGCACGCGGTCTTCCACCGCATCGCGCGCGGTCAGCATCAGGATGGGGGTGTTTTTGCGAACCCGCACGGCCGCCAGAATGCCGAAGCCGTCCACGCCGGGCAGCATCACGTCCAGCACGATCAGGTCGTAGTCGCCTTCCAGCGCCAGATGCAGTCCGTCCACGCCATTGCGCGCCAGGTCCACGACATGGCTCTGCTCCGACAAGCCCTTCTTCAGGTAGTCGGCCAGCTTGGGTTCGTCTTCAATGACCAGGATGCGCATGGCCGGGAATTTACCACCCGCGCCCCACCCGCGCCCCACCCGCGCGGCGCCCGCGCGGGGCCGAAAGGCCGGGCGCAGGCCGTGGCGCCGGGGATGGCGGGGGCGATCCGACGCCCGCCGTGCGCGTCAACGCCGGGCTGTCAGCCCGGCGTCGGCGACGCGCCTTCTATGCCGCTTCGCCGATCGCGATGCGCTCCGGCGGAAAGCGCAGGGCGAACACACTGCCCTTGCCCGGTTCGCTGGTGATCAGCAATTCGGCGTCGTGGCGCATGGCGATGTGCTTGGTGATCGCCAGCCCCAGGCCGGTGCCGCCCACCGCGCGCGAACGCCCGCGGTCCACGCGATAGAACCGTTCGGTCAGTCGGGGCAGGTGGCGGGCCGGGATGCCGATGCCGGTGTCCTGCACGCTGTAGCGCGCGCCGCCATCGGTTTCGCGTTCCCAGCGTACGGTGATCGTGCCGCCGTCCGGCGTGTAGCGCACCGCGTTGGTCAGCAGGTTCGATAGCGCCGAGGTCAGTTCGGTTTCCGCGCCCAGCACGTCCAGCGTGTCGTCGATATGCCATTCCAGCACATGGCGGCCGCCCGACAGCGCCTCGATCTGCTGGCGCGCCTTTTGCAGCAGCGCGCCCATGTTGATGGCGCGCGGGTCGCTGCCCGGCGACGATTCCAGCGTGGACAAGGTCAGCAGGTCTTCCACGATGGCCTGCATGCGCTGCGCTTGCTCATGCATCATGTCGATGTACTGCGCGCGCTGTTCTTCGGGCAGCGCGTCAGCCGGCATGTCGCGCAGCGTTTCCAGAAAGCCGGCCAGCACGGTCAGCGGCGTGCGCAGCTCGTGCGACACGTTGGCCACGAAATCGCGGCGCGTCGTTTCCAGGCGCTCGATCTGCGTGACGTCGCGGGTAATAAGCAGCCGCTGATTGCTGGCGTAGGCGGTCAGCTGCATCATCATCAGCCGTTCCTGGCCTTGCTGGCCCAGGCGCACCAGGATGGGCTCTGGCCAGGCCGGGCGATGTGCGTATTCCACGAACTCGGGCGCGCGCAGCAGGTTCAGCAGGTTGTGGCCACGATCGGCCGGCAGCCGCAAACCCAGATGCTGGCGCGCCATGCGGTTGCACCAGTCAATCTGAAAGTCTTCATTCAGCGTGACCGCGCCGTCCGGCAAGGCCTGGGCGGCGGCCAGCATGCCTTGCATGGTGTCGCGGGTTTCGGCCAGTTCCCTGGCGCGAGCGCGGGTATAGCGGTAAAGGGGAGCAAGGATGTCGTCCCATGGCCCGACGGAAGCGGGGGGAGAGGTGTCCGGGTGATTGGCCCAGTGGGATACCAGCGTCAGGCGCCAACTGCGCCAGAGCAACATGGAGGTCAGCGCGGCGCAAAACACCAGCCAGCCCCAAGGATCTCCTATGAGCCATTGCGCCAGTAATGCAATCACCGCCCACAGGGCGACCAGGAAAAGTGTGCGCAGCCAGATCATCGTGCGGCAGTTTTACCGCGTGGGCAGCTGTGCCGTAAACCGGTAACCGCTGCCGCGCACCGTTTCGACGTGCGCGTCGTGGCCGCTGGGTTCCAGCGCCTTGCGCAGGCGGCGAATGTGGACGTCAACCGTGCGTTCTTCAACGAACACGTGGTCGCCCCAGACCTGGTCCAGCAGTTGCGAGCGCGAGAACACGCGTTCCGGGTGCGTCATGAAAAAGTGCAGCAGGCGGAATTCGGTGGGGCCGATCTGTAGCGACTGGCTGTTGCCCGACAGGCGGTGCGTGACCGGGTCCAGCTTCAGGCCGCCCACGTCGATGACGTCGTCGGTCAGCTGCGGCGCGCGGCGGCGTAGCACGGCCTTGATGCGGGCCATCAGCTCTTTGGGCGAGAACGGCTTGGTGATGTAGTCGTCGGCGCCGGCTTCCAGGCCGTCGACCTTGTCTTGCTCGGAGCCCTTGGCGGTCAGCATGATGACCGGGACGGCGCGGGTGCGCTCGTCGTTGCGCAGCTTGCGCGCCATCGCCAGGCCGGAAGTGCCGGGCAGCATCCAGTCCAGCAGTATCAAGTCAGGGAGTTCGGCGCGGATAAGGGTCTGGGCCTGGTCGGCGTCGAAGGCGCGCAGCACTTTGTGCCCCGCGAAGGACAGGTTGACGGCGATCAGTTCCTGGATTGCGGGTTCGTCTTCGACGACGAGGATGGTGCTGGACATGGCGAATTTGGCACGCTTCTGAGCGCCGGCGCGGCGCGAACATTGCGATAGTATGGCCGCAATATTTCAGGTATGTGACCGCAGGGCGTCCCGCAGGCAGGTTCTTCGCGCCGCCGCTGGGGGCCGATAGGCTACCATTGCCACGATATATCGGGAATTCACCATGCAAAACCCCTCCGAATCGCAACATTCCGCGCAGGACAACGCCCAGTCCACGCATTTTGGCTTTCAAACGGTGCCTGAAGGCGAAAAGGCCCGCAAGGTTGCCGAAGTCTTCCATTCGGTTGCCCAGCGCTACGACGTCATGAACGATTTCATGTCGGCCGGCCTGCACCGGGTCTGGAAAGCCTTCACCATTGGCCGCGCCGCCATCCGCCCCGGCATGAAGGTGCTGGATATCGCGGGCGGCACGGGCGACCTGGCCAAGGCCTTCGCCAAGCGCGCCGGCCCCACCGGCGAAGTCTGGCTGACCGACATCAACGATTCCATGCTGCGCGTGGGTCGCGACCGCATGACCGACGCGGGCCTGTTGCTGCCCACCGCCGTCTGCGACGCCGAGCGCCTGCCGTTTCCCACCGGTTATTTCGACCGCGTCAGCGTGGCCTTCGGCCTGCGCAACATGACGCATAAAGACCGCGCGCTGGCTGAAATGGCCCGCGTGCTCAAGCCGGGCGGCAAGCTGCTGGTGCTGGAATTCTCGCGCGTGGCCAAGCCCTTGGCCCCCGCCTATGACTGGTATTCCTTCAATGTGCTGCCCTGGCTGGGCAAGAAGGTCGCCAAGGACGAGGCCAGTTATCGCTACCTGGCCGAATCCATCCGCATGCATCCCGACCAGGAAACCCTGGCCGACATGCTGCGCAGCGCCGGGCTGGAACGGGTGCAGTACTTCAACCTGACCGCCGGCATCGCCGCCCTGCACGAGGGCGTGCGCCTGGGCTGAGCCCGGCGTGTCCATCGGATGATTTGTCCCCCCACGGGGAACTTGTGGGGCGGCATCTTGTCCGTTATTCTTACGACATTCAGATTACTGTAAGAAAAGTCGCGAATAGGTCCCGCTGTCCGTGGGACTCCTTGCTGCTCGGGGCAGCGGGGGCGCGAGTACGAGGGAGCTAACTCTATGACCAAATTCTGTCTTTCGCGGTTTGTCGCCGCAGCGCTCATCGCCGTTTCCGGCGCGGCGTTGGTGACGGCATCGTTTGATGCCGAAGCCCGTCGTGCGGGTGGCGGCAGCAGCGTCGGCCGCCAATCCTCCAATGTGACCCAGCAGCGCCAGGCCACCACGCCGCCGGCCGCCGCCAACAACACGGCCGGCGCCACCGCCGCCCCGGCAGCCGCCGGTGCAGCCACGGCCGGTGCCGCGGGCGCCGCCGCCAAGAGCGGCGCGTCGCGCTGGCTTGGCCCCATCGCCGGCATCGCCGCCGGCCTGGGTATCGCCGCCTTGTTGTCCAGCATGGGCCTGTCGGGCGCGTTCGCCGAATTCCTCGGTTCCGCGCTGCTGATCGCCGCTGTTGTGTTCGCCGTCATGTTCATCATCCGCCGCCTGCGTGGCGCGGGTCCGCGTACGGCAACGCAAGGCGCGTTCAATGGCGCCAACAACGCACCCGGCCAGCAACAGCAGCCGATGTGGCGTGAAGCGCTCAAGCCCACCGCCGCCGCCGCTCCGGCCGCTGCCGCTGCCGCCCCGGTGGCGCCTCCGGCCGTGCTGCCCAAGGCCGGCGAGGACAACAACTGGTTCGTGCCGGGTGATTTCGACACGCCCGCCTTCCTGAAGCAGGCCAAGGAGCAGTTCGTGCGCATCCAGGCCGTGTGGGACAGCGGCAGCACCGATGGCCTGCGCGACTTCCTGACCGATGACCTGATTACCGAGCTCAAGCCGCAACTGGCCGAGCGCGGCGCAGCGCCCAACAAGACCGAAGTGGTCTTGCTGAACGCCGAAATGCTGGGTATCGAAACCGTGTCCGACGGCCACCTGGCCAGCGTGCGCTTCTCCGGCATGCTGCGCGAGGCCCCGGGCGCCGAAGCCTTCCGCTTCGAAGAAGTCTGGAACCTGTTCAAGCCCGCCAATGGCGGCTGGCTCTTGGCCGGCATTCAACAGATCCCCGTGGATCTGGCCAGCTAAACGCTGTTTGATCGGGGCTGACTCTGTCCTCCGTTGCCGGATGCCCCAGGGCATCCACTCGAACCGGCCCTAGAAGGGCCGGTTTTTCCTTGTCCCGTTGTACTAAACGCGGTGCCATCTAACCCGTTACACTCCCGATTTAGCCACTAATTGCGGCAAGCCCTGCCCCGGGGTGTTGCACACCGTCATGCTGCCTTTTTCCTTCTTGCCCACGCCCTCTCGAATGGCTGTCAGTGCGCTCAACGCCCTGTTGAGGCGCGAAGAATGGGCGCGCGAGCGCCTGGCGCGGCACGCCGGCAAGACGGTGCGTTTTGCGCTGGGTGGCTTCACGCTGGGCCTGACGATCGATAGCGAAGGCCTGGCGTCCCAGGCCGACCCCGCCGTGGTGCCGGATGTGACGCTGACGGTGGCGCCTGAAAAGCTGCCCCTGCCGCGTTTGGGCGCTGACCGTGAAACGCCAGATTTCGCACAGGCCACGCATATTTCGGGCGACGCCGCGCTGGCCCAGGTCGTAGCCGACCTTGCCAAGCAGCTGCGTTTCGATCCCGAAGACGCCCTGGCCCGCGTGGTGGGCGATATCGCCGCACTGCGCATCGTGGGCGGCGCCCGCTCGGCGGCCGATGGCGCGCGTAACGCCGGCAAGCGCCTGGCGGAAAATGTGTCTGAATACCTGGCTGAAGAAAGCGGCGTACTGGTGGGCCGCCCGGCGCTGGAGCAATGGCGCCTGGATCTGGCCGAGCTCACCGCAAGCGCCGACGCCTTGGCGCGTTCGGCCACCGCCCTGCAAACCCGTCTGGCGTCCGCCAGCGCAAAGCGGGGCGCCTGATATATGTTTCCCCTGCTGCGCCTTATTCGCATCATCGTCGTATCGCTGCGTTATGGCCTGGACGAACTGGTCCTGTCCAGCCTGAATCATCCGCTGGCCACCTGCCTGCTGCGCGTCATCCGCCTGGGCACCCGCCCGCGCCAGCCGCGTGGGCAACGCCTGCGCCTGGCGCTGGAATCCCTGGGCCCCATCTTCGTCAAGTTTGGCCAGGTGCTGTCCACGCGCCGCGACCTGATCCCGGCGGATATCGCCAACGAACTGGCCTTGCTGCAAGACCGCGTGCCGCCGTTCCCGTCCGCGCAGGCCGCAGCCTGCATCGAGGCCGCGCTGGGCGCGCCGCCTGAAAAGCTGTTCGCGCAGTTCGACGTGGACCCGGTCGCGTCCGCCTCCATCGCCCAGGTGCACTTTGCCGTGCTGCACGACGGCCGCGAAGTCGCCGTGAAAGTGCTGCGCCCGGGCATGCTGGGCATCATCGAAAAAGACCTGTCGCTGCTCAAGATCGTGGCGCGCATCATCGAGCGCCTGGGCGCCGATGGCCGCCGCCTGAAGCCGCGCGAAGTCGTGGCCGAATTCGACAAGTACCTGCACGACGAGCTGGACCTGGTGCGCGAAGCGTCCAATTGCAGCCAGCTGCGCCGCAATTTCGGCCCGGAATCGGGCCGCGGCGACATGCTGATCGTGCCTGAAGTGATCTGGGAATACACGGCGTCCACCGTGTTCACCATGCAGCGCATGTACGGCATGCCGGTGGGCCAGGTGGAACGCATGCGCGAGGCCGGGATCGACATCCCGACCCTGGCGCGCACCGGCGTGGAAATCTTCTTCACGCAGGTCTTCACCGACGGCTTTTTCCACGCCGACATGCACCCGGGCAACATCTACGTGTCGGATCGCCCCGACACGCTGGGCAGCTATATCGCGCTGGACTTCGGCATCGTCGGGTCGTTGTCCGAATTCGACAAGAACTATCTGGCGCAGAATTTCCTGGCCTTCTTCCACCGCGATTACCGCCGCGTGGCGCAGTTGCACATCGAGTCCGGCTGGGTGCCGGCCGACACGCGCGAAGAAGAACTGGAAGGCGCGGTGCGCGCCGTCTGCGAACCCTACTTTGACCGGCCGTTGTCGGAAATATCGCTGGGGCAGGTTCTGCTCCGCCTGTTCCAGACGTCGCGCCGGTTCAATGTCGAGATCCAGCCGCAGCTGGTGCTGCTGCAAAAGACGTTGCTGAACGTCGAGGGATTGGGCCGTCAGCTCGATCCCGACCTGGATCTCTGGAAGACCGCCAAGCCCTATCTGGAACGTTGGATGCGCCAGCGTGTCGGATTCAAGGGGCTGCGTCAAAGCCTGGAAAAAGAAGCCGTGCAGTGGTCGCAAATGCTGCCCGCTTTACCCAGGCTGGTCCATGACCACCTGAGCCGCCCGAACGTCTCGCCCGCGCTGCTGGCCGAGATGATTCACCTGCGGCGCGCCCAGGAACAGAACAACCGGCTGGTTGCAGCGCTGGTTGGGGTGTTGGCTCTTGCGATCGGGGTCGCAATCTGGGCCTTGACCCGATAGGCGGCGCGATGGTCTAGACGAACTCTGTCATGTTTCATTCATGAAACGGTCATCATAGCTTCGCGGGAAACGGCGAAAAATAGCGCTGCGGTGGATGAAAGCAGCGTCACTCGCCGGAACGACGCGCGCGCCATTCATTAATTTCTATCGCCCCACAAGCGGGACGAATACAAGGGCAGACCATGCTTTATCCTGAACTCTTCAAGACCATGGAAGCCGTGCGCTGGAACATGGCGCACGACATCCCCTGGGGAGATTTCGATCGCAGCAAGCTCTCTGACGAGCAAGCGCAAACGATCAAAATGAACGCCATCACCGAATGGGCGGCGCTGCCCGCCACGGAGATGTTCCTGCGCGACAACCGCGGGGACAGCGACTTCTGCGCATTCATGTCGGTGTGGTTCTTTGAAGAGCAAAAGCACTCGTTGGTGTTGATCGAATACCTGCGCCGCTTCCGGCCCGACCTGGTGCCCACCGAAGAAGAGCTGCACAACGTGCGCTTTGAATTCGACGCGGCGCCCGAGCTGGAAACGCTGATGCTGCATTTCTGCGGCGAAATCCGCTTGAACCACTGGTATCGCCGCGCTGCCGAATGGCACACCGAGCCGGTCATCAAGGCCATCTACAAGACCGTGGCGCAGGACGAAGCCCGCCATGCCGGCGCGTACCTGCAATACATGCGCCGCGCGCTGCACGACCGTGGCCAGGACACCAGCGAGCAAGCCCGCCTGGCGTTCTCGAAGATCGGCGTGCTGATGGCGTCGGCCGGGCGCACGCAGCAGGCGCTGCACCCGACCAACCTGCACGTCAACAAAGACCTGTTCCCCAACGACACGGTGCAGTCGCGCCTGCCCGAGCCGGGCTGGCTTGAGCACTGGCTGGACACGCAGATCCGCTTTGACGGCATCTGGGAACAGAAGGTGGCCAGCCGCATTCTGCACATCCTGTCCAAGCTGATGGATCGCAGCTTTGAAACGGTGAAGGACCTGAACCGCTACCGCAAGGAAATGACGGCGCTGGTCGTACCGAAGGAAAAGCAGATCATCCTGGGCGGCGCCTGAACGCCACCTTCGGGCGGTGGGCGCGCGGATATAATCGCCGCATGTCCGCCGCCCGTTTTGAATCCAAAGTCCTGTCCCGCGACGAATGCGTCGCCGCCGTTGCCGCCGGCCGCCTGCCCAGGCCGCTGGTGTTCACCAACGGGGTCTTCGACATCCTGCATCGTGGCCATGCCACGTATCTGGACCAGGCCGCGCAGTTGGGCGCGACCTTGGTGGTGGCGGTGAACACCGATGAATCGGTGCGCCGCCTGGGCAAGGGCGCCGAGCGCCCGCTGAACCGCATGGAAGACCGCGCCGCGCTGCTGGCCGCGCTGGGCTGCGTGACCGTGGTCACGTCGTTTCACGAAGACACGCCCGAAGCGCTGATCGGCCAGCTCAAGCCCGACCTGATCGTCAAGGGCGGCGATTACGACATGGAAACGTTGCCGGAAACGGCCCTGGTCAAAAGCTGGGGCGGTCGCGCCGTGGCCATACCGTTCGAATTCCAGCGGTCCACGACGGCGCTGGTGAAAAAGATCCAGGGCGGCTGAGGCCAAGCGGCGTTGAGCCTACGCAGGGCATGAAAAAAGGCGGCTTGTGCAAGCCGCCTTTTTTGTCCGTAGCCCATAGCCCGTGGCCCAAGCCCATCCCACCGCATCCAAGCCCGATCCCCCGCCTCAGCGCGGTTCCCGCAGCAGCCTGTTGATCGCTTCCAGATCCGTTTCCGCCAGGATGCCGCTGGTGGCCTTTAGCCGCAGCCCCGATAGCACCGTGCTGTAGCGGGCCAGCGCCAGATCGCGCTGCGTGGCGTACAACTGCTGCTGCGCATTGAGCACGTCCAGGTTGATTCGCACGCCGACTTCGTAGCCGGTGCGGTTGGCCTCGACGGCGGCGCGGCTGGATTTTTCGCCGGCTTCCAGCGCCTGGATGCGGGCCAGTCCGCTGGTGACGCCCGTGTAGTACTGGCGCGCGGCCTGGATGGCCTGGCGGCGCGCGGTTTCGAAGTCGTGACGGGCCTTTTGTTCCAGCTGCACCTTCTCGGTCACCTGGGACGACACACCGCCACCGGAATACAGCGGAATGGACAGCACCACGCCCACCGTGTTGTCGATGGGCTTGCCCGGCGCCGCGTTGCGCATGATGGCGTCACTGGCGCTGCCGCTGGTGGCGCGCAGGTTCAGGGTGGGATAGTGGCCGCTCTTGGCGATCTGGATTTCGCGGCCCGCGATGCGGGTCAGCAACTGCGCGCGCAGCACGTCCAGGCTGGACGACTCGGCTTGCGTGCTCCAGTCGTTCACGCGGGCCGGCTGTGGCGACGGCAGTTGCACGCCGTAGGGCAGTTCGGCCAGCGCGCCGGGCGCCGTGCCGATGATTTTGGCCAGTTCGTCGCGGCGCACGTCCAGGTCGTTTTGCAGACGCAATTCCTGTGCGACCACCAGGTCGTAGCGCGCCTGCGCTTCATAGGTGTCGGTAACGGTGGAATTGCCCAACTCGAAATTGCGCTTGGCCGACTCCAGCTGACCCGCCACGGCTGCCTTCTCGGCCTCGGTCGCGGTCAGCGCGTCTTGCGCGTACAGCACGTTGAAATAGGCGTCCGCCACGCGCAGCAGCAGGTCTTGATAGGCCTGCTGCAACTGCACTTCGACATCGGCCACGATCAGCTTGGACTGCTCGTAGTTTTGCCACCGGCCCCAATCGAACAGCGGCTGCGTCAGCGCCAGATCCCAGACGCCACGGCCGCCGCTGTAGGCCACGCCCAGGCCGCGCGTGCTGCGCGTTTCCTGATATGCGCCGCCGGCTTCGGCCGAAATGAGCGGCAGCAGCAGCGAGCGGGCTTGCGGTTCTTTTTCCAGCCCGGCGCGATAGTTGGCGCGGGCGGCGGCATAGGTGGGGTCATTGCCCAGGGCGGCTTGCCAGACCTGGATCAGGTTCTGCGCAAATGCGGGCAACGGGCCGACGCTTGCGGCGGCGGTAAAAACCAGTAAAGCCGTAAGCAATCGGACGCGCATGATTTTCAACGATACGCCGGGCCGCCCCAGGGTGCCCGGGCCCCGATGCGGGGCTGGCACGGGGCGGCGGGGATAGGGTTTAGAACTTGAACTGGGATACCGCGACGCCGCGCAGCGGCTTGATCACGGTTTCAAACAGGTTCACCGTTTCAAAGCTGGCGGCGGTGGTGCGGGTGATGCGACAGGCCGTCATGACGGGGGCTTGGCCCACGATCACGACCAGACGGCCGCCCACGCGCAACTGGTACTTGAGCGCGTCCGGCACGACGGGCACCGAACCCGTGACCAGAATCGCGTCGTATTCGGTCGAGCCCCAGCCGTTGCGGGCGTCGCCGGTTTCGACCTTGACGTTGGTGACGTTGTTCATTTGCAGGTTCTGCTGCGCGAACGTCACCAGGCGGCTGTCGATTTCAACCGAGGTCACCTGTTGGGCCAGATAGCCCAGCAGCGCGGCCTGGTAGCCCGAACCGGTGCCGATTTCCAGCACGCAGTCGGATTTGGTCAATTGCAGGTCTTGCGCCAGACGCGCTTCAACCTTGGGGGCGAGCATGGTCTGGCGGGTGTTGACCGCATTGATTTCAAGCGGGAGTTCCAGGTCGGAAAACGCCAAGGCGCGCAGGGCCGGCGGAACGAATTGTTCGCGGCGCACATCGAACAGCGCTTGCAGCACGTTGGCGTCCAGGACGTCCCACGGGCGGATCTGCTGTTCCACCATATTGAAGCGGGCTTGTTCTACGTCGGGCAGGGTCGAAGCGTTCATGACGGTCAGGAAAAAACAGAGGAATCAGGCGGCCATTGTACCGATTCGTAGCGTCCTGTGACGGCGCTCGGGCCAAGCAGGCGTTTCAGCCCGGGTGACGATGCCTGAAACGACCGCGGCGCTTCGAAAAGCGCCGCGATAATCCGCAACCCCTGCTTGCATGGCGGGGCGCCGGGCCTGCTACCACCAGGCGTGAAAGTGGTGGACCGGCCCGTGGCCCGATCCTACCGACAGCCGTTCGGCGTGGCGGATGGCTTCGGTCAGGTAGGCCTTGGCGCGGCGCGCGGCCTCTGGTACGTCCCCGATTTGGGGCAGCAAGGCCGCCAGCGCGGCCGACAAGGTGCAGCCGGTGCCGTGGGTGTTGGCCGTTTCGATGCGGTGGCCGGGCAGTTCGATCATGCGGTCGCCGTCGTGCAGCAGGTCGATGGTTTCGTTGCCGGGCAGATGGCCGCCCTTGACCAGCACCCAGCGTTCGCCCGAGTGCGCCAGCTTGTTGCGCAGGCGTTCGGCCACGCGCCGCATTTCCTTGACGGTTTCCACCGGCCGCTCTTCCAGCAGCACGCCGGCTTCGGGCAGGTTGGGCGTCAGCATCGTGCACTGCGGCAGCAGCGCCTCGCGCATGGCGCCCACGGCATCGTTCTCCAGCAGCAGGTCGCCGCTTTTGGCCACCATGACCGGGTCCAGCACCACGTGCGCCGGGGTCCACTTGGCCAGCTTTTCGGCCACCATTTCAATCACCGGGTACTGGCCCAGCATGCCGATCTTGACGGCGTCGATGCGCACGTCGGTGAACAGCGTATCGATCTGCAAGCCCACGAAGGCGGGCGACACGGCCGAAATGCCGGTGACGCCCTGGGTGTTCTGCGCGGTCAGCGCCGCGATGACGGCGCAACCGTACGCGCCCAGCGCGCTCATGGCCTTGACGTCGGCCAGGATGCCGGCGCCGCCGGAGGGGTCGACGCCCGCGATGGTCAACGCGTTGGGAATGGGACGGGCGTTGCCGTCCTGTTGGCGCGAGCTCATTTCTGCGCGCCCGGGCCGCCGGTGATCAGCCCTTCGGTGGGCGAGCTGGGCGCGCCGCTGTACAGCTTCTTGGGCATGCGGCCGGCCAGGAAGGCCTCGCGGCCGGCTTCCACGCCCTTCTTCATGGCGCTGGCCATCAGGATCGGGTCTTGCGCGGCGGCGATGGCGGTGTTCATCAGCACGGCGTCGCAGCCCAGTTCCATGGCGATGGCGGCATCGGACGCAGTGCCCACGCCGGCGTCCACCACGACCGGCACGCGGGCCTGGTCGATGATCAGGCGCAGGTTCCAGGGGTTCAGGATGCCCATGCCCGAGCCGATCAGGGACGCCAATGGCATCACCGCCACGGCGCCCATGTCTTCCAGCATGCGGCACTGGATGGGGTCGTCGGTGCAATAGACCATGACCTTGAAGCCGTCGTCGACCAGGGTCTTGGTGGCCTTCAGGGTTTCCGGCATGTTGGGGAACAGCGTGTGCGGGTCGCCCAGCACTTCCAGCTTGACCAGGTCATGGCCGTCCAGCAGTTCGCGCGCCAGGCGCAGCGTGCGCACGGCGTCGTCGGCGCTGTAGCAGCCGGCCGTGTTGGGCAGCAGCGTGAATTTCGACGGCGGGACGTAGTCCAGCAGGTTCGGTTCACCGGCGTTCTGGCCGATGTTGGTGCGCCGGATGGCAACGGTGACGATTTCCGTGCCGCTGGCATCCAGCGCCGCGCGGGTCTGTTCGAAGTCTTTGTACTTGCCGGTGCCGACAAGCAGGCGCGACGAATAGGCGCGCCCGGCGATGGTGAGGGTGTCTTGTGTGGTCATGGCGGTGTTTCAAAGGGCGGGTGCGCGCAGCGATACCCGCGGGAGGCTGACTGAAAGGCTTTCGCGAATGATAAAGCACGATGTCGCGCCGCATGCGGAAGTCCCTGGGAAGCCGCGTTCCGTTTTTCAAGGATTGCGGCAATTGCCAAGAACGGATCAGCAAGAAGGGATTGCCAAGAAGGGATCGCCAAGAAAGGATCAGCAAGAAAGGATCAGCAAGAAAGGATCAGCAAGAAAGGATCAGCAAGGAACGGATCAGCAAGGAACGGATCAGCGCAGCCGGTCCAGATCGGCGCAGACGGCCTCGGCCGCGTCGATCAGGCGCGGCCCCGGCCGATACAGCGCGTCGGCATCCACGCCGTACACATGCCCCAGGCGGGCGGCGGGTAGCCCCAGCGCCTGCCACGCGGCCAGGTTGCGGGCGGTGTCTTCAGGCCGGCTCACGCCTGCCAGCACGGCCTCGGGCCGCGCGGCCAGCACGCCTTCCAGGCTGACCTGGGGGGCCACGACGGGCGCCAGGCCAAAGACGTTGACGCCGCCGCAGATGCGCAGCGCGTCGCTGACGATGCTGCTGTCGTTCAGGGTGTAGATCGGGTCCAGCCCGGCCTGGATGAAGACGCGCACCGGGCGGCGTCCAGCGTAGCGCGCGGTCAGGGCGGCCAGGCGCGCGCGCAGTTGCGCGGCGGCCGGTCCGGCTTGCGCCTGGGTGCCGAACAACACGCCCATGCGTTCCACGGCGTCGGGAATGGCGGCCAGCGTCAGGGGGTCGCTGTAGAACACCGGCACGCCCAGCTTGTCCATGACACGCACGACAGGTTGCGCGGCGCTGGGTTGCCAGGCGATCAGCAGGTCGGGGCGGACGGCGGCCACGCGCTCGGCGTCGGGCTGCGTGCCGTCGCCGATCACGGGCACCTGGCGCGCGGCCGGGGGGTAGTCGCTGCCGCGGATGGTGGCGGCAAGATAGTTGCCCGCGCCGGCCGCGAATACCAGTTCGGTTGCATGCGGCGCCAGCGTGACGGCGCGGCGCGCGGGCGCGGCCAGGGAAACCGGGCGGCCCTTGTCGTCCTGCGTGTGGATGGCGGTGCCGGCGGGCGTTGCGGCCGGGGTAGCGGCCGGGGTACTGGCCAAGGGTGCGGACGACGTTGCGGCCGAGAGTACGGCCGACGTTGCTGCCGAGGATGCGGCGGAGGATGCGACCGACGTTGCGGCCATGGTCGTCGCCGAAGCCAGCAGGGCGCCCTGGGCCAGCACAAGGCCCAGGGACCGCTTCAGGGACCGCCCCGGGCGGGGGCGGGTCAATGCGCGTGCGAACGTCATGCAAGAGCCGATAAGGTCAGCAAAGAACGCCGACTATATCGGATGTCCGCCATCAATAGCGCAGCGTGAGCGAGGCGTAGAAATTACGGCCCGGCGCCGGGTACAGGTTGTAGTTGGCAACCGGCCCCAGCATTTCGAACGACGCATTGCCGCCGCGTATGCCGTAGGTGGCGTACTGGCGATCGAAGATGTTGTTCACGCCGATGGCGCCTTCGACGTTGCGCGTGAACTTGTACGCGACCTTCGTGTTGAACAGCACGTAGGCATCCAGTTCCTTGTCGAATTGGTTGGCCTGGTCGTTGTCCATGCGCGACTTGCCCACATACTGCGCCGACACGTTCCACAGGAACGCATCGGTGGGGCGCCACGTCACGCCCGCATTGGCCAGCCACTTGGGCGCCAGCGGCACGGTCTTGCCGGCCAGGTCCACGCCCGCGTAGTTGCCCGAGCGGAATTGCGCTTCCATCCAGGTCAGGTTGGCGTCCAGCGTGACGCTGCTGGACACGGCGGTGCGGCCTTCCAGTTCGATGCCTTGGCGGCGGGTCGGGTCCAGGTTGGTGTTGGCGCCGGTGCCCGGACCCCACATGCCGTCGGCCAGCGGGTTGTACTGGATTTCGTTGGTCAGGTCATAGCGGAAGTACGACAGGCGGGCGCTGCTGGCGGCGCCTTGCCACGTCACGCCGATTTCCTTGTCGGTGGACGTTTGCGCGGCCAGCGGGCTTTGCACCGACAGCAGTTCGTCGGCGTTGGGCAGGCGGAAGCTGCGGCCGACCTTGCCGTACAGGCCGAAGCCGGCGGACAGGTCCTGGCGCACGCCCAGCTGCCAGGCGGTCAGGTGGTTGCTGCGATCCGACGGGGTGCCCGAACCGCTGAGCACTTCCAGGTCGTCCGACGCGTACTGACGGCGCACGCCGGCCGTGACCGTGGTGCTGTCGGTGGCGCGGAACAGGCCTTCGGCGAACAGCCCGTACTGGTGCTGGCGCGACTGCCACTTGGACGGTTCGAAGTCGTAGTAGGCGTTCTGGTTGGCGGTGGTCTTGGATTCTTGCGCGTCGGCGCCGAACACCAGGCTGTGGCCGCCGTTGATCGGCAGGCGATAGCGCACGCTGGCGATGTTCTCTTCCAGCTTCTGGTCGCGCAGCGTGTCGCCAAAGCCGTCATACGTCAGGCCGTTCAGCTTCTTTTCGCGGGTGGACAGGTCGGCGTACAAGGTGCCCACGCCAATGGCCTGCTCGACTTGCAGGCCGAAGGTGGTGGACGTGGTCTTGACGAAGTCCACATCGTTCTTCGCGCCGCGCGGGTCGTCCTGGAATTCGTTCACGCCGGTCGACGGGCTGATCAGGCGCGGGCCGGGCAACTCCAGCTTTTGCGTGGTGGTGCGGCCGTACAGGCGGATCGAGCCGTTGTCGTGGCGCAGCGTGATGCCGCCGCCGCCACCTTCGCGGCGCTCGCCGCTGTGGTCGCGGTAGCCGTCGGTGTGCAGCGATTGCAGGTAGGCGTCAACGCCCACCTTCTGGTTGTTCATGGCGACGGCCGCGTCGTATTGGCGCAGGCCATAGCTGCCGAACGTGGCGGTGGCGCGGGCGGTGACCGGTTCTTTCGAGAAATCGGACCGGGTGATGATGTTGATCACGCCGCCGGTCGTGCCGCCGCCGTATTGCACCGAACCGCTGCCGCGCACGATTTCAATGCGTTCCACCTGGTCCAGCGGCACCACGCCCAGGCTGGGGGCCGACAGGTCGTTGGTGTTCTGCTTGACGCCGTCGATCATGATCAGCGTGTTGCTGGCGCCTGTGATGCCGAAGCCGCGCAGGTCGACAATCGCGTTGTCGCTGGAGCTGCTGGTGTTGATCAGGTTGACGCCGGCCTGCGTCGACAGCAGGTCCTGCATGGTGCGCGCGCTGCTGGCGGCGATGTCCTGGGCGGTGATCACCGAAATCGATATTGGAAGCGTGCGGCCGTCGGTCGGCACGCGCTGGGCGGTCACGATGACCGGGTCGAGTTCGGAGGTGGCAGCTTGCTGGGCGGCGGCGATGGCCGGAGCGGAACAGAGCAGGGCGCCGGCGTAACGCCGGATAGAGCGGGCTTTCATCTACATAACCTCGATGCGACCCGCGACCCCGCAGGCCAATCACGATGGAAGGACGTCCGCGCGCCACGGCGCACCAGGCTGGCCTGGCGGCGGCGACGGACTTCCTGACGAGCGAACTGGCCGGTATCGGGCTGCCATGGGCTTGAAAAGCGCATGGGGACCGTTGCGGGGGCAGCACAGGCTGGACGCGGGGCTTGCCGGCTGCCTGCTGGGGGGCAAGGCGGCGCGGCGGCCCGGGCGGGCATCTTCCTGTTTCCCGTTTACCTTTCGCACGCGGACAGGCAAGTGTTGTGTTCTTGCCAGCCTGATGCGCCGAAAGCACCGGTTCGGGGCCGAAACTGTATCACCCGAGGGCGCGAGAGACCCCGTTTTGTTACGATCAGGGCTTGTTTTTTCGGCGTTTTTCGCTTTTTAGCCACATCCGCGCCGCTGTTGGCCAACTTTATCTGGACCTGCCCGTGTCGTATCCCCGCCTGCCGTACCCGCCCGAAGCCTATACCCAGGGTGGCGAATTCGCCCGCCTGCTGGGCAAGCGCATCCTGATCCTGGACGGCGCCATGGGCACCATGATCCAGCGCTACAAGCTGGGCGAAGCCGACTTCCGGGGCGAGCGTTTCGCGGCCCACGGCAAAGACGTCAAGGGCAACAACGAGCTGCTGTCGCTGGTGCGCCCCGATGTCATTTCCGAGATCCATCGGCAATACCTGGAAGCGGGCGCCGACGTCATCGAGACCAACACCTTCGGCGCCACCACCATCGCGCAGGGCGACTACGACCTGCCGGAACTGGCCTACGAACTGAACCTGGTTTCCGCGCAATTGGCGCGCCAAGCCTGTGACGCCTACAGCACGCCGGACAAGCCGCGCTTCGTCGCCGGCGCCCTGGGCCCGCAGCCCAAGACCGCGTCGATCTCGCCCGACGTGAACGACCCCGGCGCGCGCAACGTCACGTTCGACGAATTGCGCGTGGCCTATATAGAGCAGTTGAACGGCTTGCTGGACGGTGGCATCGACATCGTCCTGATCGAAACCATTTTCGACACGCTGAACGCCAAGGCCGCCATCTTCGCCACCGAAGAAGTGTTCGAAGCGCGCGGCATCCGTTTGCCCGTCATGATCTCGGGCACCGTCACCGACGCGTCCGGCCGCATCCTGTCGGGCCAGACGGTTGAAGCCTTCTGGAACTCCGTGCGCCATGCGCGCCCCATCACCATCGGCCTGAACTGCGCGCTGGGCGCGGCGCTGATGCGCCCGTATGTGGCCGAGCTGTCCAAGATCTGCGACACCTACGTCTGCGTGTATCCCAACGCCGGCCTGCCCAACCCCATGGCCGAAACCGGCTTTGACGAAACGCCGGCCGACACGTCCGCGCTGCTGGAAGAATTCGCCCGCGCCGGCTTGGTCAACATGTCGGGCGGCTGTTGCGGCACCACGCCGGACCACATTCGCGCCATCGCCGACAAGGTCACGGCGCTGACGCCGCGCGTCGTGCCGGACATTCCCGTCAAGACGCGCCTGTCCGGCCTGGAAGCGCTGAACATCGACGAGGACACGCTGTACGTCAACGTGGGCGAACGCACCAACGTGACGGGCAGCAAGATGTTTGCCCGTCTGATCCGCGAGGAAAAGTACGACGAGGCGCTGGCCGTGGCGCGCCAGCAGGTCGAGAACGGCGCGCAGATCATCGACATCAACATGGACGAGGCCATGCTGGATTCGGTGGCCTGCATGCACCGCTTCCTGAACCTGATCGCGTCCGAGCCCGACATCGCGCGCGTGCCGGTGATGATTGACAGTTCCAAGTGGGAAGTCATCGAAACCGGCCTGAAGTGCGTGCAGGGCAAGGCGGTGGTGAACTCTATTTCCATGAAGGAAGGGATCGAGCCCTTCCGCCATCACGCCCGCCTGTGCCGCCGCTACGGCGCGGCCGTGGTCGTCATGGCCTTTGACGAGCTCGGCCAGGCCGACACGCTGGAGCGCCGCAAGGAAATCTGCGGCCGCGCGTACAAGATCCTGGTCGAAGAAGAAGGCTTTCCGCCGGAAGACATCATTTTCGACCCGAACGTTTTCGCGGTCGCCACCGGCATCGACGAACACAACCACTACGCGGTGGACTTCATCGAAGGCACCCGCTGGATCCGCCAAAACCTGCCCCACGCCCGCATCTCGGGCGGCGTGTCCAACGTCAGCTTCTCGTTCCGCGGCAACGAGCCGATGCGCGAGGCCATCCACACCGTGTTCCTGTATTACGCGGTCAAGGAAGGCATGACGATGGGCATCGTCAACGCCGGCCAGCTGGGCGTGTACGCCGACCTGGACCCCAAGCTGCGCGACCTGGTCGAAGACGTGGTGCTGGATCGCCCCGACCCCGTCGGCAAGACGGACCCGTCCGACGAACGCACGCCCACCGAACGCCTGGTGCAGTTTGCCGACAGCGTGAAGGGCTCGGGCGCCAAGCGCGAAGAAGACCTGACCTGGCGCAAGGCCGACGTTGAGCAGCGCCTGTCGCACGCGCTGGTGCACGGCATCACCACCTTCATCGTGGAAGACACCGAAGAGGTGCGCCAGAAGATCTTTGACCGGGGCGGTCGCCCTATCGAGGTCATCGAAGGCCCGCTCATGGACGGCATGAACGTCGTGGGCGACCTGTTCGGCGAAGGCAAGATGTTCTTGCCGCAAGTGGTGAAGTCGGCGCGCGTCATGAAGCAGGCCGTGGCCCACCTGATCCCGTTCATCGAAGAAGAAAAGCGCCAGATCGCGGCAGCCGGCGGCGACGTGCGCGCCAAGGGCAAGATCGTCATCGCCACCGTCAAGGGCGACGTGCACGACATCGGCAAGAACATCGTGTCTGTCGTCTTGCAATGCAATAACTTCGAAGTCGTGAACATGGGCGTGATGGTGCCCTGCGCGCAGATCCTGGAAAAGGCCAAGGAAGAAAACGCCGACATCGTCGGCTTGTCAGGCCTGATCACGCCCAGCCTGGAAGAGATGGCCTACGTGGCCAGCGAAATGCAGCGCGACGATTACTTCCGCAGCCGCAAGCTGCCGCTGATGATCGGCGGCGCTACCACCAGCCGCGTGCATACGGCCGTGAAGATCGCGCCCAACTACGAAGGCCCGGTCATCTATGTGCCCGACGCCAGCCGCTCGGTCGGCGTGGCCACCAACCTGATGTCGGACCAATCCGAAACGTACCTGGCCGAGCTGGCCAAGGAATACGAGGAAGTGCGCCGCCGCCACGCCAACCGCAAGGCCACGCCGATTCTGCCGCTGGCGGATGCGCGCGCGTCGCGCCCCGTCATCGACTGGGACAACTACACGCCGCCGCGCCCCAAGTTCATCGGCCGTCGTACGTTCAAGAGCTATGACTTGGCCGAGATCGTGAAGTACGTGGACTGGGGCCCGTTCTTCCAGACCTGGAGCCTGTTCGGCCCGTTCCCCGCCATTCTTGATGACAAGGTCGTGGGCGAGCAGGCCCGCAAGGTCTATGCCGATGGCCTGGCCATGATGAAGCGCATTGTCGAAGGCCGCTGGCTGACCGCCAACGGCGTGGTGGGCTTCTACCCGGCCAACAGCGTCAACGACGAAGACATCGAAATCTACAAGGACGAAACGCGCAGCGAAGTGCTGTTCACGTATCGCAACCTGCGCCAGCAGGGCGCCAAGCGCGAGGGCGTCAGCAACAAGTCGCTGGCGGATTTCATTGCGCCCAAGTCGTCGGGCAAGATGGACTACATCGGCATGTTCGCCGTCACGGCGGGCATCGGCATCGAGAAAAAGGAAGCGGAATTCGAGAAGGCGCTGGATGACTATTCCAGCATCATGTTGAAGTCGCTGGCGGACCGCCTGGCCGAAGGCTTCGCCGAATGCCTGCATGCCCGCGTGCGGCAGGACCTGTGGGGCTACGCGCCCGACGAGGCCCTGTCCAACGAAGACATGATTGCCGAAAAATACGTAGGCATCCGCCCCGCGCCCGGCTACCCGGCCTGCCCGGAACACGTGGTCAAGACCGATATGTTCCGCGTGCTGGACGGCAGCGACATTGGCATGATGCTGACCGACAGCTACGCCATGTACCCGGCGTCCAGCGTGTCGGGCTTTTACTTCAGCCACCCGCAATCGCAGTACTTCAACGTGGGCGTGATCGGCGAAGACCAGCTTGAAGACTACGCCAAGCGCAGCGGCCGCGGCATTGAAGACCTGAAGCGTACGCTGGCGCCAAACCTGGGGTGATCCCCGCAGGCGCGCCAGGTCGCGCCTGAGTTCCTTTCCAGTCTGTTATAGGC